>JAIXQE010000011.1 GCA_027485815.1 Opitutaceae bacterium | reverse complement strand
CCAGGCCGCAGGCCGAGGCGCAGCAGGTGGGCGTAGACCGTCTCCGGCTCGTCCTCGATGTGGTGGATCTGAAAGGGTTGCTCCGGGGGGAAATCCTCCAAGGCAGCTCCAGTCTCCGCGGCCAGCCCGTCCCCCGAGGCCGGAATCCGGTCCCCGTGCGGATCGAAGAGCGGATGCCCAAGCTTCGCGGCCAGCGCGGCGGTCTCGGCCGGGCTCAGCCGGTGCTCCGCACGCTCCGCCAGCCGGTGCCAGCGCGCCTCCGGTTCCCCGGTGCGCTCGGCTAGATAGCTTTCCCAAAGCCGGTGGGCGCGCACCACGTGCAGCGCAATCTCGCGCCCGGCGGGACGCAACCGCAACCGCCCCCCCTCCACTCCGGCCAGGCCACCACGCTCCAACTCCGCCACGATTGCGGCGGCGGCGCCATCCGCCACCCGGAGAGCCCCGGCAAGACTGAGCAAGGAGGCAGCCCCACCCTCCGCCTCACACTTCAGCAAATGCTTCAGGGCGTCCTCCCGCAGCTCCCGCTCCTGACGCTCGCGCTGCCGCCGCCACCACGCGAGCAGCCCCCGCCGCGGCCACGCCAGCACCAGCGCCGAGGCCAGCAGCACCACCACCCACGACGCGGAAGTCACGGGCACCTCCCAACGGCGAAAGGCTCTGGCGGCGTCGAAGACATATCGGCGAGCCAAAGGATTTATTTTGAACTGTCAAAATATATCCTTGGCACGCTCAAATGCGGGCGTACGCTCGGGCGATGGCGACGATCGCGGTGGAGAATTACCTGAAGCACGCCCTGCTGCTGGCGGAGCGCTCCCCGGACGGCTTGGTGCCGATGGGGGAGTTGGCGAGCGCACTGGCGGTGGTGCCGGGCACGGCCACGACGATGGTGAAGGCGCTGGCGGACTCGGGCCTCGTGGTCCACGAACCCCGGCGCGGGCTGCGCCTAACGCCCGAGGGCCGCCGGGTCGCGCTCAACGTGCTGCGCAAGCACCGGCTGGTGGAAACCTTCCTCGTGAATGTCCTGAAGATGGACTGGGCGCAGGTGCACGCCGAGGCGGAGCAGCTGGAGCACGCGATTTCCGATGCCGTGCTGGATCGGCTGGACGCCCTGCTCGGCCATCCGGCGACAGATCCGCACGGAGACCCGATTCCCAGCGTGGAAGGCACGCTTAATTCCGCCGTGTACGCCACCCTCGCCACGTGCGCGACGGAGGCGCCCCTGCGGGTGGTGCGGGTGACGGATCAGTCGGCCGACTTCCTGACTTTCGCCGAGGCGCATGGGCTGCGCCCGGGCACGACGGCCCGCGTGGTGGACCGGAACCTGCCCGCGGGTCTGGTCACGCTGCGGCGGCCGCGCGGGAAGCCCTTCGCGCTGAGCCTCTCGGCGGCCGGCCGGATCTGGGTGGAGCCGGCCGATTCGCCGTGAGGCTCACCACTCCCAATTGAAGCGCAGGGTGTGGATCCAGTCGGGGGCCCGGCGGTTCAGCCCGCGCTGGATCTGGTAATCGATTTCGAGGCCACCCCAAGGGCGGAGCAAGGCCCCGGCGCCCAGCGTGCCTTCGCGGGCGGACCAGGAGCCGGACTCCGCATCCAGGGTGACTTCCGCGTAGGCGGAGAGCAGCCGGAAGAGATCCCGACGCACGTAGGCGGCCCCGCTCCAGCGATGGCGGCGGCCATCTGCCGCCGCGGTGCTGTCCCAATGGAGCATCGCCCCGGTGACGATCCCCGCCGGACCCTCGCTGGCCCAGGGTAGAATCAGGCCGCCGTCGACCCGCTCGCTGCCGAGACCGGCGGTCGAGGTGGGCAAGCGGACGTAGGGAATCAACGCCAGCGCCGCGGACCCGGAATCCGCGCGCCAAAAGGTCCATTTGGTGCGGAAGCTGACATCGCCAAAGCCCGAGTCCGAATCACGACGTCCGCCGAGTGACACCGATTGGCGCAGAAACAGGTCCACGCCCACCTGCAGGTCGAGCGAGCGGGTGAGGCCGGTGGTCAGGAGGGTCGAGCCGACGGCCAGGGCATCGACCGTTCCGCCATCGGCCTCGGCATGTCCGACGGTGAACCGGACCCCATCGACCTCCAGCAGCACGCGGCCGGGGGCCACGGTATGCGGCGTCTCGGTGACCTGCGCGGACAGCGGCTGGGTTGCGAGGACGAGCACGAAGGTCAGCAGCCAAGCAAATGAGGGGCGGGACATCCGCGGGAACTTTCCGACGACCAGTGGTGTGGGCGAGGAGAAAATGGGGCGGCGGCGGCCCACTTCCCCCTTGCGCGCGCTGCCGGGCGGGGCCCAGATTCCGCGCGATGTCGCAGGGTTTTGCCCGCCTGGTGTTCGCCTTCACGGCCCTCTTTTTCGGGGCGTTTTTTCTCTGGCCGGTGCTGCAGATCCTGCGGGGCGGCTTTGTGGATGCGGATGGCCGCTTCACCCTCGCCTACCTCGGCGCCATTTTAGCGGATCCGCACCACGTCGGGGCGTTGGGCAACTCGTTGCTGCTGGCGGCGACGACCACCGGTTTGGCGCTGGCCCTGGCGCTCCCCCTGGCGTGGGTGAGCGACCGTTTCCTCTATCCCGGCAAGGCGGTCCTGGGGGCGCTGATCTTGGTCCCGATGATCCTTCCGCCCTTCGTCGGGGCGATCGGGATCAAGCAGATCTTCGGGCAGTACGGCGCCTTGAATTGCCTGCTCCAGCTGGCTGGGCTGCTCGAGCCCGGCGCGACCATCGACCGGTTCGCGCGCCACCAGTTCTGGGGGATCGCGGTGGTGCAGGCCCGGGCGCTCTACCCGATCATTTACCTGAACGCGCTGGCGGCGCTGGCGAACGTGGATCCGGCCAT
>JAIXQE010000110.1 GCA_027485815.1 Opitutaceae bacterium | reverse complement strand
GTGATGGGTCCGGTGTAGCCGGGGCATCTTGCCCCGGTCTGGAAGCCGGGAACCCCCTCCGCGGAGCGATTCATTCCGGCATCCGCCCGCGGAAAGGTTGCGCGCTTCGGCCGCTCCGGCGGCACGGGCCGGGGCGACGCACCCCAGCTACACCAGGTCTAACTCATGCTTGGAGCGAGTGACCTGTCCCAATGCTCAGACCCTCCCCATCCGGCTTTTCCGCTCGCCTCGCCGCCGCGAACCGTCGCAAGACTTTGGCTGGTTCGCCGTGATCCCCAACGCCAACCACCTGCTGCTGTTTTATTACGTCGCCCGGTATCGCGGCATCTCCGCCGCCCTGCCGCATATCCCGTACGGGATCCAGCAACCCGCCCTCAGCGCCCAGATGCTCGACCTGGAGCGCGGGCTCGGGGTGACCCTCTTCACCCGCCGCCCCTTTGCGCTTACCGCGGCCGGTGAACGCCTGTTCGCGGTGGTCGCTTCGATGCACCAGGAGCTCCCAGCGGTGGTCGCCGCGGTCAAGGGCGAGGCGCAACGGCCGCAGCTGCGCGTCGGCGCCGGCGACCATATCCAGGGCCGCTACCTCCCCGGCGGCTTGCGGCACCTCCAGGAGCGCTTCCCCCAGGTGCGGCTGGAAGTCCGCACCGGGCCGACCGAGGACCTGCTCGACGCCGTGCGCGCCCACGAGATCGACCTCGCCATCGTCGGCGTGGACCAACCGCCGGAAGGCTTGGCGGTCCAGCCCCTCGTGGAGGTTCCCTTGGTGCTCTTGGCCCCGAAGGCGCGGCGGTCCGACTCGTTGCCGCGCCTGGATCGTCCCGGCCAGATCGATGAACCCCTGGTAACTCTCGGGCCCAAGGAGGGAATGTCGCGGCTCTTCGACCGGGTCTTGGCGGAACGAGGGGTGCGCTGGCCCTCGACCTTGGCCTCGGCCTCTCTGGCGCTCACGCCTTGGTACGTGGCGAGCGGCCAAGGCTTGGGCGTCACCCTGGATCTGGATGTGGCGCGTTCCCACCCGGACCTGCGGATCTTTCCGCTGCAAGGCTTTCCGCCGGTGCGGGTCATCGCGGCCTGGCTGCGCCCGGAGACCCCGATTCTGCGGGCGTTCATGGGGATCGTCACCCAGGTCGCGGAAGCGTGGGCGGCGGAGGCGCGGGCACAGCGCGGGACAGCGCCCCCCGGTCGGTCGAGGAAGTCCGGCCGCGACCGGTAAGGGTGCCGGTCAGTACGCGAGCGTCACCCGCGCGTGCAGGCGGCCGCGCGCGAGGTCGGTGTACTTCGGGTCCTTGGCCTGCCGGCCGTAGTCGAGCGACGCGGTGAAGTGCGTGCCGACGTTCGCGCGCAGGCCGAAGCCGACGCTGTGCAGGGTGAAGTTCTTGGGCTCAATCGTCCGCACCTGGTGGGTATAGACGCGGCCGTAATCCCAGAAGAACGCGAGGGAGGTCTCCAGCGGCGGTAGACGCTTGCCCAGCGACGTCGCCGGGAGCTGCTTGGTGAGCTCCTGGTTCATCAGGAGGCCCCGCTCGCCGGAGAAGATCCGTTCCTTGTAGCCCCGCACGGTGCCCGCCCCGCCCAGCGAGAACTGTTCCGAAGGCAGCAGGTTGGTCGAACTGCCGCCATGCACGATGGCCCGGCTGGCGAGGCTGACGGACGGGGCGAGGACCGTCACCCGCTGCGCCCAGGCCTGTCCGTAAAAAAAGCGCGACTTCGCCTCTAACCGACTCTCGCCGTAGGCCGCGTCGGTGTTGCGCGAGTTGATCCCGCCCGGGCTACCCGTCAGGTTCAGCGACAGCACCCAGCGCCCGCGCGGGTCCGGCCGGATGAAGGTGCCCCCGAGCGAGGCGGTGAAGGTGTCCGTGCCGGAGCCGAAGACCTCGGCGCCGCCGAACTCGAGGTTGTTGTTCGAGCGCTTGAAGCTCAAGGCCGCGGAGCCCTCGGCCATCCAGCCCTTCACCCGCAACGGGGCGAGGTACTTCAGGTCCAGCCCGGAACTCCGGCCGGCCTGGTTGAAGAATCCCTCGTACAGCGGCACGTCGACCTTCACCTGATGCCCGGAGAGCATCACGAGGTGGCGCCAGGAGAGGGGGATCCGGTAATCGAAGGCGTGGGCCTGGATCAGGTCAGGATCGTGGGTGGTCGTGAACTGATACGAAGCCTGATGGTCCAAGCCGAAGACGTTCCCGTAGGTGAGGGCCGCGGTGTGGCGGTCGTTCCCGAGCAGGTCGTTGCCGGTGTTGTCGTAGGAGTAGGCCAGCCGGAGGGGCAGCTTCTCGTCGACCCCTATGTGCAGGTTGGCCTCGCCGGTGTCGGGGATGGGTTCGATGTGGATCCGCACGCGGCGGAACGGATTCGTGTTGGCCCAGTTGATCGACTGATCTAGTTCCGAAAGGCGGATGATCTCGCCCCGCTGCACCCGTAGGGTCTCCCGCAGCAGCGCGTCGCTGAACCAGCGGTTGCCCTTGAACTTGATCTCCCGGAACTTGCCTCTCAGCACGGCGACGCGGAGGACGCCCTTCGTGATGTCCTGCGGCGGGATGATCACCTCGGCCACGGGCAGGTCGCGCTGACGGAAGAAGCCGGTGGTGACTTGAACGATCCCCACGAGCAATTGGTCGGAGATGGCCTGCCCTTCGCCGGCGGCCAGGCGGCGGCCCAGTTCGGCGGCGTCGCTGCCAACCAGCGGCCCGGTGAGGACAATGTAGCCCTTGGTCGGATCGGGCTGCAGGGCTTGGGCGCCCTCCAAGGAGTCCGCGAATAAGATTTGCCGCAGGATGATCCGGGGTGCCGTCGGGGCGGTGGCGGCCGGGGCCGCCGGCGCGGGCTCGGCGGCGAGGACCGCGCCTCCCGGGAGGCAGGCGGCGAGCAGGCAGAGCGCGAGTCGGCGGACGGACATAAGCAGGGCGGCAGAAGACCTTTGGCGGCGGGGGATGTTCAAGGGAAAAAGGGTTCGACAGGCTCACCCCCTCCGGGGCGGGTTTCGTAATGTACGGCGGACGGGGATGGCGGACCCTGGGGAGGCGGAGGCAGCATGGGCGGGAGGATGGGGGACGATGATTGCGGGTGGCTTGCGGTGACCTTACAGTCAGGAAAGGGTTCGACAGGCTCACCCCAGGAGGTCCGACAGGCTCACCCCAAGGGGTGCGACAGGCTCAGCCTAGGGGTCGGCAGGCGTACAGGAGGGCGGTATGTCGAGGCGGTCGGCGGGCGGGCGCCAATGCGCTTGCGTGCGCCGCTCCTCGCTGGCAGGGCTGGCGGCCCTGTATGGGCGCCCTTTTCTCCTCCCGCCGATGAAGCTCAGCCACGAGACTCCCGCACGCCGCTGGGCGGTGCTGGTACCGGCCTGGCTGGTGCTCGGCGCTCTGATCTTTGGCCACGCCTGGTACCTGCAGCGCTACCTCGGGGTGGCCGAAGGGTTGGGCCTGCGCGGCGCCGCGACCGCGGGGACGCCGCTGCAGGCGGCCTACCCGGGCTTTGCCGCCGATGCGCAGACGTGGGTGCGGCACGCCCTGACGTTGCTGGAGGGCGACCAGATCCGGCTGCGGTGGACGGACATCGATAACGCCCCCCACGGCCGGGAGGTGCATTGGAATTCCGCATGGGCCTGGACGATCGCCGGAGCGGGCAAATTGGATCATTGGCTCACGGGCCATCCCCTGCCGCAGGCCGTGGAGCGGATGACGGTCTGGCTCCCAGGGGTGACCCTGTTCGCGGCGATCGTGCTGGTTTCCGGCTGGGCGGCGCGGCGGACCGGCCTGCTGGGGGGGCTCCTGGTCGCGATCGCGATGGGCGGTCACAACCGCTTTTACGAAGGGTTCTTCCCCGCCTACGTCGACCATCACGGACTCATCGCGGCGAGCGTCTTTGTGCTCGTGCTGGGCGTGGTCTTCATGGGGGTGGGTTGGTGGCGGCCGGCGGGTGCGCCGGAGGCTCCGCTGCCGGATTCCCCGCGGCTCGTGCGGCGGGCGGCGGTGGTCTCCGCCTTGGGCGGCGCCTTCGGCCTGTGGGTAGGAGCCGCCTCGGTGATCCCCACCATTGCCTTCATCGGCCTGGCCGCGGCCGGCGTGACCCTGGTCGCCGGACGGAGGGTGGCGGCCGAGGGCTTCCAGTTCGATCCGGACGCCTGGCGGCTGTGGGGCCGGGTGGGGGCGGGGGCGAGCGTGGGTTTCTACCTTTTGGAGTACTTCCCGCAGCACCTGGGCTTCCGGCTGGAGGTCAACCATCCCTTCTACGCGCTGGCGTGGCTGGGGGCCGGGGAACTGTTGGCGGAACTTTCCGCGTGGTGGCTGGGCGGGTGCCGTCCGGCGCTCCTCCGCTGGCCCCGGCTGGCGCTGGCCGGCGGGCTCGCCGCCGTGGCGCCGGTGACGATCCTGCTCTTCAAGGCTAAGGTGTTCACCGTGGCGGACCCCTTCCTCGCGACGCTCCACAACCAGCATATCCAGGAGTTTCTGCCGCTCGCCAAGACCCTCGCCCGGCTTGGAACACGCCCGTTCATCGACGTCGCGATCATCGAGAACATCCCCCTGATTTTGGCCCTGCTGGCCCTCCTGTTTTCCCGCCGCCGGCCCCTGATTTTGCTCTTCAGCGCCGCGGTCGGGATCCTGGCCTTGGGGCTTTCCTTCTGGCAGTCCCGCTGGCTGCTGAACACCACGGGGCCCTTCATCGTCCTGTCCTTGGTCCTCGCGGTCGTCTATTTCCGCGGGGTGCGCCCGGCGCTCCGCTGGGGCGCTGTGCTGGTGGCCGCCACGCTGCTGTACGGGGTGAATTCCGTCCGCCGGATCCTGATGGCCCGCGAGGATGTCATGGAGATGCGGATCTCGCCGGCGGATGCCTACTCGCCCCTGTTCCGGGACGTCGCGCGTACCCTGCGGGCCTCCCAACCCACCGGCGACATCGTGCTCGTCAGCAGCCCCAACAGCTCCACGGGCATTGGCTACTACGGCCGCTTCAAGACGCTGGGCACCCTGTATTGGGAGAACAACGCCGGCCTGAAGGCGGCCGGCCGCATCCTCGCCGCCCGCTCGGTGGACGAGGCGAAGAGCCTGATTCGCGAGCATGGGGTGACCCACCTTGCGATCCTGTCGGAGGAGAACTTCATCGGCCCGTACTTCAAGCTCCTGAATCCGACCCTCCCGGAGGAGGAATTGAAGAAGACCTTTGGGCATCTCCTCCTCGCCGATAAGGTGGTGCCGACTTGGCTACAGGCCATTCCCTACCGGGTCCCGGATGAGTTCAAGTCGTTGAACCTCTTCGTTTTGCTCCTGAAGGTGGCGTGGGATCAGACGGAGGCGGATGCGATCTTCAACGTTGCCCTCGCCAAACTGGAACTGGGGGAAACGGCGGCGGCGGAGAAGGACTTCGAGACCCTGATTCAGGCGCTCCCCGCCGCGCCGCAACCTTGGTTCAAAAAGGCCGATATCCAATTTGGCCGCAACGAGTTCGAGGCTTCGGCTCAATCCTTGGTGCAGGCGATCCGGCGGTCGCCGATACCGGAGCGGCCGACGATGTATGCCAACGCGGCGGCGAGCTTCTACCGCGCGCAGCGTTTCGCGGAAGCCGTGCTGCTCTACCGGACGGCCTTGGCCGCACAGCCGGATCCGAACATCGCCACGTACCTCGCCTGGGTCCTGGCGACCTGTAAGGTGGATGCGCTGCGCGACGGGGCGGAGGCGGTGCGCTGGGCGGAACAGGCGGTCCGTGCCGACCCCGCCTCGGCGACTTACCTGAACACCTTGGCCGCCGCATTCGCGGAGCAGGGGCGCTTTCCGGAGGCCGTCCGGACGGCGGAGGCCGCGCTGGCCGCGGCGCGCCTGGTCAACGATGCCGCGACCGCCAAGCTGACCGAGGCCCGGCTCGCGGCGTATCGGGCAGGCCGGCCGTGGCGGGAGTAAGTAGCTTCCACCGGAAAGCGGCCTGCCGAGGGGGCTCCCGGGCGGTCCCGCCGCCCCCAAATTTAGACTTGCCAGCCCCTGCACCGTGCCCTTCGCTGACCCGCTGTTAGGCGTAATCTAGTCACACACACACGTTATCACCTCAATGAAAAATCGACCGAACGTTAGTCTGTCGCTTCGCAAGTTGTTCACTGCGATGCTGGCGGTTGGCCCCGTGGCCATCCTGCCGAGTCCCGTCTGGGCGGCCCTGCCGTCCTCGGCTTCCTTCGCGGTCCAGAATGGATCCGCGTCCGTCTCCACCCTTGGCTCTGTTGCCACCATCTCCACGTCGGACCGTGCGGTCCTGCAGTGGGGCTCCGGCAACTTCACGATCGCCGCGGGTGAAGCCTACAATTTCCAGATGCCGGCGGGTGGCGCGGTGCTGAACCGCGTCGGCACTGCCGCCGCTGCGGACACCGCGACCATCGCGGGTCAGATCGACTCCAACGGTCGCGTCTTCATCCTCGCCCCGGGCGGCACGATCAACGTCCACCAGGGCGCGACGGTCACCGCCACCGGCGGTCTCGTGCTGAGCACGCTGAACGAGGACAACGGTTCCTTCCTCACCAGCGGCAACCTCGTTCTGATCCCTGGCGCGTCGGGCAATGGCTCGATCAGCATCGGCATTCCGAACCCGGCCCCCGGCGCTTTGACGACCGCTCCGGTGTTCACCAGCACGCTGACCGCGGTCGGCGGCACCCTGTCGCTCGCTTCGGTGAACGCCAGCGGTGACGTCTCCGTCAAGTCGGTCAACGCCGCCACTGCCCTGAGCCTCGCGGCCAGCGGCAACGTGCGCGTTGCCGGTAACCTCACCGCCACTGCGACCAACAGCGACATCACGCAGGGCGTGGGCGGCACCGTCAGCGTCGGCGACACGACCCTGATGACCAAGCTCGCCACGTTCACCACGACGGGCAGCAACAGCATCACCCTCGATAACGCCGGCAACGACTTCTCCAACATCTCGCTCAATACCGCGGTCGGCCTGACCCCGGCGGGCACGGTGACGGTGAAGGATGTCAGCGACGTCTACCTGTCGAACTCCACCCTCGGTGGCAGCCTCGCGGTGACCGCCGCGGGCTACAGCCTCTTCAACGCGATCGCGACCGTCGGCACCATTTCGGTGGCCGGCGCTGCTGACTTCAGCACCACGGGTACCATCACCCGCACGGGCGTCTCGATCTCGCAGAACAGCACGGTCGGCGGCGTCCTCTCCGGCACCGTCTCCAACAACACGAGCTTCAGCTTCACCGGTCTCGGCAACGTGACCGTGGGCAGCATCTCGGCGGTTGGCGGTAACTCCACCGCGATCACGGTGAACACGACCGGTAACGTCACCCTCGCGGCGGCCTCCACCCTGTCCACCCAGGGCAACGCTTCCTCCGGCGGCGGCGGCATCAGCCTCACCGGCCTCGCGGTCAACACCAGCGGTGGCACGATCACCGCCGGCAATGCGACCCGCGCCGGCTCGGTCACCCTGAACGCCACCGCGGGTAACCTGACGGTCGGCAGCATCAGCTCCAACCGCACCATCACCCTCCGCGCCGCCGCCGGCAACATCACGCAGTCCGTGGGCTCGGTCCTGAGCTCCTCGGCCACCGCGATGACGCACGTCGCTGCCGCCTTGGGCAACATCGACCTCTCCGGCGCGAATGCCCTCGAGGCTTCCGGCGTGGTGCAGCTCTCCGGCGCCTCCGCGGTGCTGGCGAACACCAACAACACGACCCTCGGCACCACGACCCTGACCGGTGACCTCACCGTCAATGCGGTCGGCGCGGCCACCAACGTGACCCTCGGCACCGGCGCCGGCACGGCCGCGCAGGCCCTGAACATCGGCGGTAACCTGTCGATCAACGTCATCAACGGCACCGCCCTCGTCCCCACGGCGAATACCGGTAACATCGCGGACAACGATTACTCCGCGGTGAACCTCTTCGGCAACCTGAACCTCGTCACCTCCGGTGGTAACGTTCAGCTGAACGCCGCGACCGCCAACGGCGCGCTGGCCCCCAGCGTCCGCTACGGCACCGTCAGCGTCGCCAACCCGACCGGCACCGCCGCGGGCACCGTCGCCGTCGCCGAGACCACCACCCTGAATCTGGGTAACGTCAAGGCCACCACCCTGACCGCCTCCAGCCTCCAGGGCAGCATCATCGACAGCGGCAACCTGTCCGTCTCGGGCGCCGCCACGTTCGCCGTCACCGGCAACAACAGCCTCACGCTGGATAGCGCCGCGAACACCTTCGGTTCGCTGAACGTCGCCGGCAACGGCCAGGCCTCCGTCACCTCCAACAGCAGCGTGGCGATCGGCACCGGCACCGTCCTGACCGGCAACCTCGCCGTCACGACCTCCGCCGGCAACAGCATCACCGTCGACGCGGTCGCCATCACTGGCGGTCTGTCGCTCAACTCTGGTGGCGCGGTTGACTTCAACAACGCGACCGCGACCTCCGTCTCCGGTGACCTGAGCGCGACCGCCTCCGCCGGCACGATCACCCAGACCGGCCTCGGTGGCCTGACCGTCGGCGGCACGACCTCCGTGTCCGCTGGCAACGC
Organism: Opitutaceae bacterium; assembly: GCA_027485815.1. Taxonomy (GTDB): domain Bacteria; phylum Verrucomicrobiota; class Verrucomicrobiia; order Opitutales; family Opitutaceae; genus ER46. Next base: position 1,701 of record JAIXQE010000110.1, on the reverse strand, counting down.
CACGGTCGCTCAGGCTGTCACCCTCGGTGGCGCCAATGAGTTCAATGCCGTCATGCTGAATAACAGCACTGGCGCCGTGACCATCAACGACGTCTCGAATCTGACGATCTCCGGTACCGCCGCTGGCATTGTGACCGCGACGGCTGGTGGCGGCACGCTGGCCAACACCTGGAACCTGACCCTCGGCAACCTGACCGTCGGCTCCATCGTGGCCACGGCGGCGAACGGTTCCGCTGGCAACTCGGGCACCATCACCCAGGCCACCGGCACGTCGGTCAACAGCTTCGGCAAGGCCGCGTTCACGACGACGAACAACAACATCGTCCTCGGCAACGCCGGGAACAACTTCGGCCGCGTCGAAGTCACCGTCGGCAGCACCGACGGCAGCCGCACTGTGACGGTCGTTGAGGAAGGCACGATGCGCCTCGGTAACCTGAGCTCGCGCGGTACCTCCACCCTGACCAGCCGCAGCGGCAGCATCCTCGAGGATCCGGACGCGAGCGTCAACGTGACCAACAACGGCACGCTCGTCCTGAATGCCGCCAACGGTTCCGTCCTGATCGGCAACACGACCACGCGTAATGGTGGCGCCACCACCACGGGCAACGTTGTCACGGCCAACATCTCGGCTCCGAGCGGCGCCGCGGCGATCTCCTCGACCGCCAACCTGACGCTCGGTACCACGAACGTGAACTCCCTCACGGCCGTCTCGGGCAACAACCTTGCCCAGAGCGCCGCCCTGCGGGTGTTCGGTTCGGCCTCCTTCAAGGCCACCAACAACATCACGCTGACCAACACGGGTAACAACTTCGGCCGCGTGTCGCTCGAGACCACCACGGCCTCCCGTAACATCACCATCACCGAGGCGGGCACGCTCAACCTCGGTACCGTCGTGATGCCGGCCAGCTCGACGGGCAGCTTCACCGCGACCTCGGTTGCGGGCGACATCATCGACACCGGCCTCGCCAACCTCCGCATCGGTGGCACCGTCGCCGCGGTCGGCTCCGGCGTCGTGACCCTGAACGCGACCGCGGGTAACATCGTCATCGATGACCCGACGACCGAGTTCGCCACCACCGGCGGCGTGGTCTTCAACGCCAACAACGTGACCCTCGCCCCGCTGGGCAGCGTTGCCCTGTTCCTCGGCTCCGCCGCGGCCCCGGCCATCGCCACCGGCAACCTGACGGTCACCACCGCCCTGCCCACCGGCAACATCCAGTCGGCTGGCAGCGTCCAGGCGGGTGGCGACGCCTCCTTCCAGGCGGCGAGCGCCAACATCGCCCTCACCGGTGCGGCCAACAAGTTCGGCACGGTGCGCTTCGTCGGTCAGGCGGTCTCGCTCATCGAGTCCGACGACACCGCGATCGTCACCGGTTCGACGGCCCTCCAGTCCGCCTCGATCTCCTCGGGTGGTAACATCTCCCTGGTGAACCGCGGTGGCATCGTGAGCTTCAACGGTGTCTCCACGACCCTGAGCGCTTCCGGCAACATCACGCTGCCGAAGCTCATGCAGGCGGTCGGTGTCCTGACGGTTAACGCCTCCGGCACCAAGGACCTCAGCGCGCTGAGCAAGTCCGCCGACCTCCAGGGCAAGGACCCGAACAATTCGGGCACGGGTGCTTATCTGCCCCCGGGCCAGTGATTAGTTGACTGATATTACGCCGCAAAGGGCGACCGGGCGACCGGTCGCCCTTTTTCTTT
>JAIXQE010000066.1 GCA_027485815.1 Opitutaceae bacterium | reverse complement strand
GGTTGGCCGCAAAAGGCGCAAAGGGTTGCATCCGCGATTGGGGCCGTGCGTGGCGTCCATAGACGCCGCGGGGCTGAAAGCCGGGAACCGCCGAGGCGGAGGGTCGAGCCGAAGCGCTTCCGACCGCGGCGGCTTACGGGCAGGAGGGCCTCGCCGCCCTGGTTCGGAGCCCTCCGGCCCTTTGGTGATCGCGCCTCAGAAGTCGAACGTCTGCGTCAGCAGGAAGATCCGCGGCTCGGGATATTGGAAGACGACGGGCACGCCGGCCGACGACAACCCGGCCTGCGGGATGAGACGGTCGTCGTTGAGGAGGTTGCGGATGTTCAGCGAAATCCCCCAGCGGACGCGGCGGCCGGGGAGCGTGGTGGCGTAGCCGAAAACGGCGTCCGTGTTCCAGGTCGCGCCGCCGAGGAGCGGGCGGTTGACGTCCGCGACGGTGACGGTCGAGCCGGCGGGGAAGAGGCCGGGGGTGGCGAGGAGGGGATCGCGGAGGTCGGCGGCGGCGACGGCGCGGGTGCCGTAGCCGAGGATGCGGTCGCCGCGGTAACGCAGGCTGCCGCCGGCGCGGAGGCCCTTGAGCGGGCCGCTGGTCCAGCGGTAGGCGGTGGTGAAGTTGCCCCGCCACTCCACCTCCTGGCTGGCCGCCTGCCCCTCGCTCTCGCGCAGGAAGAACCAGCCGAGGGCGCTGCTCCGCAGGTACGCCAGCATCGTCTCGTTGGGGTTGGTGGTCGCGGCGGTGTGCAGCTGCGTCGGGCCCGTGCCCCCGCCGCGCTGCGGGGCCGCGGCGTCGGTGGCGGCCGCGAGCCAGTCCTTCATCCGGTAGCCGATGAAGTTGAACCAGTCGCTCGCGATGCGCTCGTTGCGGGTCTGGTTGCGGGCGAGGCTCAGGCTCGCGCTCCAGCCGGGGACGGGGTTGGCGACGAGCCGCACCTCGGTGCCCTTGGCGGTGCGGTCCGAGTTGAGGGTGTACTTCAGGCCGAAGGCGCCGTTCGCGGCCGGGTCGCTCGGCCAGGCGAGCACGTCCTGCTGCAGGTAGCGGAACGGGCTGTCGGCCGCGATCCCGTTGGCCGTGCCGCCGAGCACGGGGGCGCCGAGGGTGGAGGTCTCGTAACGGCCGCCGGAGCGCAGCAACGCGTGGTTCTGCGCCGACTTCTCGAGGTGGATCGCCGACCAATGGATGCTCGTGCGGTCCATGCCCGAAGCGCCGCCAACCGCGGGCGGGGCCGGCACGGTGACCCCGGAGCCGCCCGAGACGCCGAGGTAGACCGATTCGTAGGCGTTGAGCCGGAGGACGAAGCGGTCGTCGCGGAAGCGCAGCGACAGGCCGTATTCCCGCGTGGTGCCGTCGTCGAGCTGGGCCTCCTGGCCGTAGGGGTTCTTGCGGGTGAAGTCGGCGACGAACGCGGAGGACGAGGCCGTGTAGTGCAGACTGAGGAAGCCCTGGCGGCCGAAGGGGTGGGCGACGAAGCTGCGCAGGCGCGAGGTCACCTCGTAGCGGGAGGCGGCCTCCAGCGAGTCGTCCTCCCCGCCGCGCGTGAGCATCACGTCCCACGGCTCGAAGCCGGCGTTGCCCACGGCCTTGCCGGTGCTGGCGAACGTGAGGACGCCGCCGCGGGTGACGGGTTCCTCGAAGGTGCGGGTGTCGGCGTTGTAGCGGCGCGGCGGGCGCGTGCCGGTGCCGCCCTGCCCGACCCAGGGGGCGAAGCCGGCGCGGGAGAACCGTTCCCCGAGGGTGACGTTGAGGCGCCCGCCGAGGAGGCTGCCCTGCCACGCGTATTGGCCGGCATCCTCGGTCTTCTTGCCGTTGGAGGTCGCGACCTGCGCGCCGTACGGGCTGCTCATCCCGGTGTTGACCACGACATCGCGGCCCTGGGCGTCGCGGCCGACGACGACCGTCTCCGGGCCCCAGAGCTGGAACGGGGCGCGGACCGAGGCGTTGCCGCCGGAGGGGCTGGCGGGGGAGTCGAGGTAGAAGCGGGCGCGGAGCCGGCGGCTGTTGCGGATGGTGTCGTTGGCGGCGGTGGTGCCGGCGGGGTAGGTGAGCCCCTCGAAGGTGTTGTCGGACACGATCCGCGGGCTGTTGGTATTTTGCTGCACCCGCATGTTTTCGGCGCCGGTGTACATCACCGCGAACTGGTGGGAGCCGAAGTGGCGCGTCCAGCCGGCGCGGCGCTGCAGGTCGAGGCCGTAGGCGACCTGGAGCCGCCGTTCGTCGCGGTGGTTGCGCCAGGCGCTGCCGGTGATGTCGTCCTCCACGAACGTGCGGCCGAGGTTGGGATTGGGCGTGACGCCGTCGGGCAGGAAGCGGTTCAGGTCGACGCGGAGGTCGGCGTTGTTGCCCGAGATGAAGCTGAGGGAGCGCGTGTCGAACACCTCGCGGTTCAGGCCGCCCTCGATGTGGAGGTCGCGGAGCGGACTGAATTCGAACAGCGCCCCGCGGATGTCGCCGCGCCACCAGCGCTGGAGGGCGTTGCCGAGCACGCTGGCCTCGAGCGGGTAAACCGCGGGGCTGGTGATGCTCGGGTCCTGCGTGCCGTCGAGCGGGCGGCGGGAGGTGGCCGTGTTGGTCCAGTTGCGGATCGCGCCGGGCGTGCCGTCGGGGCCGTAGGGGAGCGTGACGGCGACGTTGTTCAGGCGTTCGGCGGCGGTGGCGAGGTCGGGTCCGCCGGCGGCGAGGGCGGTGTTGAACTGGGCGACGGTGCTCGCCGCGGTGAGGCCGGCGTTGTTGAAGGTGGGGCGGGCGGGGAGGCTGAGCCACGGCGTGACGCGGTCGCCGGTGAGCGTGTTGGCCGCGTTGCGCTGGCGGGAGTCGTACTTCTCGTACCAGGCGCGCAGCGAGAGGCGCGCGAGGGGCTGCACCAAAATGGAGGCGTAGTGGCGCCGCGTGCGGGCGCCGACGCCGTCGCGGTGGTCGCGTTCGTCGGCGTCGAGCCCGGCGACGCGGATTCCGACAAGGTTGCGCACGAGGGGCTGGTTCAGGTTGAGGGAGAAGCGGCGGCCGCGGTTGGAGTCCACGCGGGCGACCGCGCCGCCCGAGAAGCGGCGGAGGTCCGGCCGGTCGAAGGCCACGTCGTTGGTGCCGCCCGCGAAGCCCGCGCCGAAGAGGATGGCGTTGGAGCCGGAGACGAGGGTGAAGCGCTTGCCGGTGTTGTAGGTGTCGAGCGGGACGTTGGTCTCGAAGAAGTCGTGGGTGTTGTTGGAGCGGCTGAGGCCGCGGGTGCGGCTGCCGTAGGCGGAGGAGAAGACGCTGTTGGTGTTCGGGTCGGTGCCGGGGGAGAAGTTCTCGTCGCTGCTCTCGATGTTAAGCGAGTAGCGCAGGGATTCGTCGAGGGTGAGGGCGCCGATGTCCTCGAGGAACTCGGCGGTCATCACGTCGATCTGCGAGGCGACGTCGCGGAGTTCACTCTTCAGGCGGGTGCCCCCGAGGGTGCTGGCGGCGGCGTAGCCGACGTCCGTGGTGGCATCGACGGTGAACGGGTTGAGCACGACCGTCCCGCCGGCGGGGGCAGGCGCGGCGGGAGCGGGCGGGGTGGGGGCCGTTTGGGCGCCGAGGGTGGCGGCGAGGAGGAGCAGGGGGGCGGGCAGGCGGGAGCGGAGCATGGGGAGGAGCGATCGCGGGCGCGCGCAGGGGGGGCGCGCGGCGTTCAGGGGTGCGAGGAGTCACGGCGGGCGGGGCGCCGGGGTCAAGGCGCCGGACGGCCCCGCGGTAGGTCGGCTAGACGAGGAGCCGCCACGTGCGTTGTCGGTCGCCACTTTCGCCCCGTAGCGTGGCGAGGCCCCCGCCGCTGCCTCACTCCGCGCCGGTCAGCCCGAGGTAGGCGGCGGCGTAGCGGCGGCCGATCTCTTCCTGCGCCGCGGTGTCGAAATGCACCTGGTCCCCGATGTGCGTCACCAGGTCGCGCGCGTCGACGCACGCGGTGCCGGGGCGCTTCCGCGGCAGCGAGAGCAGCAGGCGGTTCATCTCCGCCACGCGCCGGCCCTCGGCCTCGGGCCGCAATTCACCGATGGTGCAGGCGACGAACGGCAGCGCGGGCTCGCCCAGGTCGGCGCGGAGGTCGTCCACCAACTGGAGCAGGCGGGCCTCGTGGCCGGGGAAGCGGGCGTCGGTGGCGTCGGCCTCGCCCTGCAGCCAGAGGGCGCCGCGGAGGCGCGGGCGGACGGCGCCGGCGGCGGTGAGCGCAAGGCGCGCCCGGCGGATCGCCTGGTCGTAGAGTCGGGCGCCGCGCTGCCAGAGGGCGATCGAGGAGCCGCCGACCGCGCAGGGGATCAGGCCCAGGCGGGCGCGGGGCGTGCGGGCGGCGACGGCCGTGGCGAAGGCGAGGCCGGGGCCGACGCCGGCGTTGTCGTGGCCCGCGAAGGTGCGTGCATCCCCGACGAGGTGCAGCGGGTGGCGCGCGAGGTACCAGGCGTCGTCGCGCAGGTGGAGCATCACGATCCGCGCGTCGCGGAGGGGTTCCGCGGGCATCACACCGCGGCCCTTCATGTTGGACTGGCCGAGGAGCAGGAAGAGGTCGAAGCGGTCGCAGCCGGCGGGCAGGCGCGCGACGTCGACCGGTTCGAGCGGGGGCCTGGTGGGGGGCGGGGTCTCGGCCTTGCCGGCGGCGCGCTCTTTGCGCGGGGCGGCCGCGCGCAGCAGGGGGCCGGCGGCGGCGAGCCCGAGACTGGCGGCGGTCCCGGCGAGGACGGCGCGGCGGGAGAGCGGCGAGGAGGGGGACGGGGTGGGGTGCATCAAGGGATTGGTTGCGGCGGCCTTCACCGCGCGGCGGCCGCCGCGCCGAACGCCGCGCGGTGGAAGGCCCAGAAGGCGTCGCCCAGCGCCCGGATCAGCGCCGTCGGGTCGTGGCCCACCCCCGGCGCCACGCTCCACGTGTGCGCCACGCCCAGCGCCCGCATCCGCTCGTGGAACGCCACGTTGTTCGCGAAGGTCTCGTCCCGGTCACCGATCGCCTGCCGGATCACGACGTCACCCAGCCGCCCGGCCTGGCGCTCGACGATCGCCCATGGGCTCCGCGCCAGATAGAAGGCCGCGTCTCCGCCGTACACGCGCTGGTAGAGCTCGTCGCGCTGCTTCGGCCCGGCCCGCGGCGTCCGCGTGAAGTCCGGCTGGAGCGGCCCTCCGCCCAGGAGTGACACGCCCGCGAACAATTCCGGGTGCGAGAACCCCAGCCGCGCCGCCCCGTAGCCGCCCATGCTGAACCCCTCGATGACCCGCCCCGCCCGCGTTGCCAGGGTCCGGTGCGTCGCATCCACGTGCGGCAGCAGGTCGCGGATGAGCATCGACTCCACCCGGACCGAACCGTCCTTCCAGTCGAGGTACATCCCGCCCGGCAGCCCGTTCACGAAGACGAGGAAGCACGGCGGCACCCGGCCGGCCGCGATCGCCGCGTCGAAGAGCCGGGCAACCGGCGGGATCCCGGGCAGGCCGCCGCCCGAACCGTGCAACCAGTACACCACCGGGAAGCGCCGCGCACCGTCCTCCCCGTGTGCCGCCGGGGTGTAGAGATGATAACTCACCGGCCCGCCGGCCGCCGCGCTGCGAAAGACGTGGTGCGAGACCCGGGGCGCCGCGATGGCCCGCGTCACCCACTCGGCTCCTCCCGCCGGGGAACCGGCCCGCGCGCCTCCGGACAGGAGGGCGAGGAGGAGCCAGGCCAGGGGAAACCGCGCGGGGTGGCGCATCGGGACGCCGCGGACCCTGCGCGCCCCGCTGCCGGGGTGCAAACCCGGTTTCGCCCCCACGATTGCAATTCGCGATCCCTGCAACCTAGTGGCGGGTCGCGGGTCTCTTGTGGGCCCCCATCTCCTGATGCGCTCCCTTCGACTCCCCCTGACCCTTTTGGCCGGCTGGTTCCTGGCCCTCGCCCCGTCCCTCACCCGCGCGGTCGCGGCGGAGGAAGTCGTCCGCACGCAGCGCTTCCCCGCGGCCGACTTGGGCTCGGTGCTCCTCAAGGCCGGGGTGGGCGGCGTCACGGTGGAGGCGGGCGGCGGGGATCACCTGGAGGTCGAGGTCACGCTGCGGCCCAGGCTTACGACGGGCTTGTTCAGCCCGCTGCCCGAGGTGGAGCAACTCAAGCTCGGGTCCAAGGTGCGCGGCGACCAACTGATCCTCTCGGTCGACGCCAAGAACATCGATGAGAAGTGGCGGCTGCGCCTGCCGGCCCGCGTGCTGTCTGCCGTCGAGATCAAGCTCGGGGTCGGCGACGTGCGCGTCGACGCGGCGGCCCGGCGGTTCGAGGTGGACGTCGGGGTGGGCGACGTCGGCCTCAAGGTGCCGGGCGGGGCGGTGGAAGTGCGGGTGGGCACCGGCGACGCGCGCATCGAGGCCAAGTTGGGGGAGGCGGGAACGGTTTTCGGCAAGACCGGGGTGGGCACCGCCGCGTTGAGCGGGCTCGAGGGGGTCGTCCGCAGCGGCGGCGTGGGCGGCAAGGTCAGCGGGACCGGCCGCGGCCAGCAGCCCATCGAGGCCCGGGTCGGGGTCGGTGACCTCGAGATCGTGCTGAAGGACTGACCCCGACCTTCCGGCCGAGGTGGGCGGATCGTCGGGCGGCGCGCCGCAGCCGGGCGGAAGAGCCAAAGATTTGCGGATCAAGCGGTTCCCGCGCTCGGCAGGCCGCCGGCCGGCCCCGGAGGGGCGCTGCGCGCGGGGCTTCTTTAGTGTAAGATTTACACTCGAGGGCGTCTGAAAAGCTTACACCGCGGCCGGGCGTAATCCTACCTAAGCAAAAGCACGGATGCCGCGGTAAAAGCTGATGATTATGTAGTTACGTCTATTTCAAATCCGCCACAGCAAGCTGGCACGGGTGGAGCTAAGGCAGAGGTACAACGCAATGAACCTTCCTTAACCCACATCACAAATGAACCTAAAATCCATCCGCCGTTTGGCGGCGGCGGGCTTGCTCGGCTGGACCACGGCCACCGCGACCCCGGTCCTGCCCGCTCTCACCGGCAGCCTGACCTTCACGGGTAATCAGGCGGTCTACCTCCAGGGTACGGCCAATCCGCTCACGATCTACAACACCACCGGCCTCGACTTCAACGACGGGGACCCGAACGACACCCCGGTGGTGGCCACCAACGCCACGGTCGCGACGGCAACGGGAAGCTTCCTCGCCATCCTGGGCTCCGCGGCCCAGGTGCGCGACTTCACCTTCGCCTCGCCGCCCGGAGCCGCGTACGCGGTCTGGACCGCCGGCAGCTTCAACTTCTACCTGACCTCGGTCACGATCGACGTGAACGCCCCGTGGCTGCGCATCTTCGGCGACGGCTACGTCGACGCCACGGGCTACACCCGCACGCTGGGTTACTTCAACCTCGACGTCCTGGCGTCCCGGACGTTGACGCAGGTGCGCGGCGTCAACTTCGCGTGGACGGCGACCTCCGGGGTCTATGAGACGACGTCACTAAGCCTCAACAGCGTCGTCGCCGTCGAGGAGGGCGTGCCGGTGATGGAGTTGCTCGGCCTCGCGGGCAGCGCGCTGACCGGCGGCTGGTTCGTGGTCGGTCGCCGGCGCCGCCGGCAGGGCCCGCCCTCCCTGCGGCTCGCCCAGTCGGCCGGCTGATCTTTTGCGAGCGGTTAGTGCCGGAGGGGTACCGTGGTTGGTCCCCTCCGGCTTTGCCGTGTCCGCCCGGGGAGCCGGGGCGCGATCAGGGCAAGGCGTAGATCTCGACGAGGGCCTCGCCGGTGCCGGGGCCGGAGATCTGGACGGTGTAGCTGCGGCCGGCGGTGAGGGTCGCGACGAGGGCCGCGTCGCGGCTGCCGGCGGGGAACGGGAAGGCGCCCGCGCCCGCGAAGACCGGCGCCAAGGCGGCGTCCCATTGGTCGTTCTCCGCGATCCGGGCTCCGCGGTCGTCGTACACCTCGAGCCGCGGATCCGCGAGGGTGCCGGGCACACCCAAGGCCGCGAGGCCCGGGCCGGCGGCCCGCAGGAGGATGCGGGCGGGGCCCTGGCCCGCGAGGTGGAAGCCGACGATGAGGAGATCGGCCCCCGCCCCCGCGCGGTGCCGTGCCGACAGGTTCACGAGCCGTCCCTCGGGTTGCCCGCCGCTGTCGTAGGCCTCGACCAGCACGGCGCCGCCGCCCGGCCCGGCCACGACCGCGGTGTGCGGCCCCTCCACGGTGGCCAGCAGCGACGCGTCCCGGCTCGCGGCGGGGAACGGGAACGCGCCCAGCGCCGCCATCGTGCCGGTGAGGGCCGCCGGCCAGTCGTTGTTGCCGGCCACGCGCTCGGCTCCCCGGTAAAGGTCGAGCCGCGGATCCGGCAGCGCCCCCGCCAGGCCGAACGCGCCGAGGGCCGGTCCCGCCGCGCGGACCAGCAGGCGCCGCGCGCCGCCCGCCACGACGAAGCCGACGGTCACCCCCTGTTCCGCGGGCAACTGGGTGCGCAGGGAAAGGTTGCCCAGCCACGCGCCGGCACGGGTCGCCGGCACGACCGGCGGCGGCGCGGCGGCGAGCAGGGTCGCCTCGTTGGAGAAGCCGAAGCTCGCGCCCGCGGCGTTCACCGCGGCGACGCGGTACGCGAGCGCGGTGCCGGCCGGCGCGGAGGCGTCGAGATGCTCGGTCGCGGCGGCGGCGACGCTGGTCAGGGCGGTCCACGCGCCCTCGCCCAGCCGGCGCTCGAGGCGGAACGCGGCGGTCTGCGCGGACGCGTTGCGCCAGGCGAGCCGGACGCCGCCGGGGGTGGCGGTGGCGGCGAGGTCCGCGGGCACGGCGGGGGCGAGGCCGTCGAGGTAATCCTGCACGCCCTCGCGGATCGCCCGGGCGACGAGCGCGCGGAAACGCTCGTCCTGGATCGCCGCGTTGTCGGGGGTCGGCCGGTCCATGAAGGCGACCTCGATCAAAATGGCGGGGCGGGTGGCGAGGCGGTTCTCGCCGTAACTGCCGTTGAAGCCCTGGACGCGGCGGTCGGCCCACGCGGCGAGGTAGTCGCGCCGGAGCGCGGCGATGACGCGGCCGTGGACGGCGTCGGCGAGGCGTTTGCTCTCGGGGCCGAAGCCGTTGCTGGTGTCGTAGAGCGTCTCGGTGCCGGTGCCGCCGCCGCCGTTGTTGTGGAGGCTGACGAGCAGGTCGGCGCCGACGTGGTTGGCCCAGAGGGGGCGGCAGCGGATGTCCTGGCTGAGGTGATCGAAGCCGGGCTCGTTCCAGACCGTGGCGGGGGCGCCGAGGGCCTTCACGTGGTAGCGGGCGGCCTCCTGCCAGCGGGGGAAGCCGCTCTCGCCGTTGCCGCTGGCGCGGTCGAGCTGGCGGGTGGACAGGACCTCGGCCCCCGTGGCCGCGAGCTCGTCGCGGAGGAGGGTGATGAAATCGTGGTTCACGAAGTCCTCGACGATGCCCTGCCAGGTGCCGCGCTGGAGGACCCAGTTGCCGGCGGCGTTCTGGTAGTAGCCATGGCCGGGGCTGACGGCGATCCGGCGGCCGGCGAGGAGGGCGGCGCGGGGCGGGCCCGGGGGCAGGGCGGGTTGGGGATCCCGGGCGGCGAGGAGACGGTCGAGCGGCTCGCCGTGGAGCAGGGTGTGGATCTCGAAGCCGGGGAACGCCTCCGCGAGCGGGCCGGACGCCGCGCGGTGGAGCAGGCGTGAATGCTGCTCGAAGGCGAGCGTGCCCGGTTCCGGCGCGGCCGATCCGGGGGCGAGGTCGAGGGTGAGCCGGTGGCCCTCGAGCGTGGCGCCGCGCAGCGCCCAGGGCGCGCCGGGGGCGGCGAGCGCCGCCTGCACCGCGGCCGTGGCGCGGGCGAGCGTGGCCGCGGGATCCGCGGCAGCGACGGCGGGAATCACGCCCGCGAGGGCGAGGGCAAGGCAGCGAAAAACGGCGGCGACCGGGGGGCGGCGGGGGGGCATGGGGCGCGAACGTAGGTGGGGACAGGCCGCGCGCAACCCCCGGCAGGGACCAGCAGCGGCTTGCCTCGGGGACGGTTCCTTTGCTCCTTCTCCCCTTAACCAACTTCCCGCCGCCCATGAGCTCCGCCCCGACCCCCGCTCCCTCGCAACCGCTGGCCAGCATGGATGAGTGGGAGGACTTCCTGAAAACCCGCTACCCGGAGCCCGCGCCCGCTCCGGCGGCGGCATCGCGGCGGCCGCCCCCCGTGGGCGTCGCGGCGGACAAGCGCGCCGAGGAATTCCGGCAGTACGAGGCTGACGCGCGGCCCACCGTCCGCGAGTTCTACCGCCTCAACCACACCCACCAGACCTACGCCTTCGGCCAGGCCAAGCGGAAGGAATACCTCGGCCTGAACCGGATGAAGATGAGCGTCTGGGAGGCGATGGAGTACCTCAACCAGCTGATCGACGACTCCGATCCCGACACCGACCTCTCCCAGCTCCAGCACCTGCTGCAGACCGCCGAGGCGATGCGCCGCGACGGCCAGCCGCGCTGGATGATCCTCACGGGCCTCGTCCACGACCTCGGCAAGATCCTCTGCCTCTGGGGCGAGCCCCAGTGGGCCGTGGTGGGCGACACCTTCGCGACCGGCTGCGCCTTCTCGCCGAAGAATGTGTTCCCGGAGTTCTTCGCGGCGAACCCCGATTCCGCCGAGCCCCGCTTCCAGACCCCCGACGGCATCTACACGCCCGGCTGCGGCCTCGACCGCGTGGCGCTCTCCTGGGGCCACGACGAGTACATCTACCAGGTCTGCAAGGACTACCTCCCCGAGGAGGGCCTCTACATGCTGCGGTACCACAGCTTCTACCCGTGGCACCGCGAGGGCGCCTACGACCAGTTCGCGACGGCGAAGGACCGGGCGATGAAGGCGTGGGTGCTTAAGTTCAACACCTACGACCTCTACACCAAGAGCCACGAGGCGCCCGACGTGGCGAAGCTCCGTCCGTACTACGAGGAGCTGATCCGCGAGTACTTCCCGGACCAGGTCCGCTGGTGAGGCGCGGGGTCCGGTCTCGCCCCGCAAGTTCGGCCTAGCTGCTCCGGCCGACCGGCCCGGAGGATGGCCACAAAAGGCACAAAGGGCGCTGGGCGTGGACCCGACTCAAGGTGGCGTCCATAGACGCCGCGGAGGGTTCAGGGCGAGCGCCTCGGAAGGGAGGTGGACCAAGGCACGAGGTCTTCGGGCCCATCCGGCTGCGCGATCGGAAACACCTCGGCTCGAACCCCCGCCTCGGCGGCTCCCGCAACTCTGCCCCGCGGCGTCTATGGACGCCACGCACGGCCCCGATCGCGGATTCGACCCTTTGCGCCTTTTGCGGCCAACCTCCTCCGGACGATCCGACCGGAGAATGGCCACAAAAGGCGCAAGGGGCGCTGGGCGCGGACCCGGCTCAAGGTGGCGTCCATAGACGCCGCGGAGATTTCAGGGCGAGCGCCTCGGAAGAAAGGGCTCTGGACCAAGGCACGAGGTCTTCATGCCCATCCGGCTGCGTGGTCGGAAGCACCTCGCTTTGAGCCCCCGCCGCGGCGGCTCGCGCACCGGGGCGCCCGCGGCGTCTATGGACGCCACGCACGGCCCCGATCGCGCATTCGACCCTTTGCGCCTTTTGCGGCCCTGCTCCTGAGCTGAAGGCATATCTTTCAGCGGGTCGCCCCGCTGCTAAACCGCCAAGTGCATCCGGCCCCCTTCAGCCCGTGAACTCCGCGCCGCCGATGAACACGCGCCGCACCCGGATCCGCCGATCGAGCACCAACACGTCCGCGCGCTTGCCCACCGCGAGGCTGCCCGTCTCCCGCGCGACCCCCGCGCGCTCGGCCGGGGTCAGGCTCGCCATCCGCACCACCTCCGCGAGCGGCGCCCCGGTGGCGGCCCGCATCGTCCGCACCATCGTGTCGAGCCCCACCACCGAACTCGCCAGCGCGCCGCCGGCGCCGGGCACGAAGCCCACGCGGCCGTCGCTCTCGATCCATTCCCCGTCCTCCGCACTGCCGAACCGGTAGCGGCCCGGGGGCTGGTCGAGCGCGCGGTTCGCGTCCGTCACCAGGCACAGCCGGCGCGCCCCGAGTTGCCGCCAAGCGAAGGTCAGCAGCTCCGGCGACAAGTGGCAGCCGTCGGCGATGACCTCGGTGCTCATCCCCGGCTCCGCGAGCACGAACTGCTCCATGCTCGCCTGCATCGGGGTGCCGTAACGCTGGCGCAGCGAGGCCACCGAGCTCATCGCGCACCAGAAGTGATCGACGTGCCGCATCCCCGCCCGGTACGCCCGCGCCATCTCGGCCCAGGTGGCGTTGGAATGGCCGCACGTCACGAGGCAGCCGCGCCGTCGCGCCGCGCGATAGAAGGCCTCCGCCCCCGGCAGCTCCGCCGCGCAGGTGGCGATGCGGACCAACCCCGTCGCGAAGTGCCGCTGGTACTCCGCCGCCTCCGGATCGCGCCGCCCGGACGCCGGGTGACACCCCACCTTGTCCGGTGCGAAGTACGGGCCGTACAGGTGCACGCCGGCAATCCGCGCGCCCGCGGCCACGCCGCCTTCCCGGCGCACCCCGCCGCAGGCGGCAATCATCGCCGCGATCTGCGCCTCCGCGCCCGTCGTGGTGGTGGGGAAAATGGTGGTCGTGCCGTGCCGCGCGTGCGCCCGGCACGCGGTGCGCACCGCCTCCGCGGTGCCGTCCATGAAGTCCGCGCCGTCGCCCCCGTGGACATGGAGGTCGACGAATCCCGGGGCCACGTAGCCGCCGCGGGCGTCCACCACGACCGCCCCCTTGGGGATCCGGCCGCGGCCCACCCGCCGGATCCGCCCGCCGGCGCATTCGACCACGGCGCCGGGCACGAGGCGGTCGGGCAAGATCACGGTGCCGTTGACGAACACGAGGGCGGGGGCGGCGGCGCGGGGCATCGGGGAGCGGGGAAGCGCGGCCACCGTGGGGCGTGGGTGACCGCGCGGCAAGGCGTGGCGTTTGGGATTGTCGCCCCGCACCCGCCCCGCGTGTGCTGGCGGGAACCCCCTTTCCCGATGCGCCTCCGCCCCCCGTTCTCCTGCCGGTTCTTGGTGCTGCTCGCGGCCCTCCTGCCCCTCGCCGCCGTGGCCGCACCGGGCCGCATCGCCGGCACGGTGGTCAACCAGGCCACCGGCGACCTCCTCGCAGGTGCCCGTATCCAACTGGAGGGCTCGGGCGCCGAGGCGGAGAGTGAGCGCGATGGCACCTTCGTCCTCCCGGCCCCCGCAGGTCCGGCCGTGGTCCTGGTTTCCTTCGCCGGACTCGAGCCCCTCCGCCGGCCCGTGGTCGTCCCCGCGGAGGGTGAGGTGCGCGTCGAGGCCCTGCTCACCGCGGCCGTCTACCGCCTCGAGACGGTCACCGTCAGCGGCCTCCGCGAAGGCCAGGCCCTCGCCCTCCAGCGCCAAAGCCAGGCCGAGAACCTCAAGTCGGTCGCCGCCAGCGACTCCTTCGGCAACCCCGCCGCCAATCCCGGCGAACTCCTGATGCGCCTGCCCGGCGTCGCCGTGAACACCGTCTCCGGCGAGGCCGTCGAGATCTTCCTCCGCGGGATGGGCACCAGCTTCATCGCCCTGATGAGCGACGGCAACGCCCTCGCGTCCTCCGTCGGCACGTCCTCCAGCCGCGACTTCCAGCTCACCGCCCTCGACACCGGCAACATCGAGTCGGCCGAGATCGTGCGCGCGCCGACCCCCGACCTGCCGGCCAACGCCATCGCCGGCTACCTGAACTTCGTCACGCGGCGCGGCTTCGACCGCCGCGGCCGCCGGGTCGAGCTGACGGTGGGGACGCGCTGGACCGATTTCCACGCCGGCCGCAGCCCGCACCGGGACCGCGCCGGGCTGGACCAGGTGGCGCTCTCGTACGCCGACGTGTTCAACGCGTTCGGGGGCCAGCGGAACCTCGGCGTCGCCTTCAACGTGAACCACCGCTCGGCGCCGACGCTGACCGACGCGGTGGGTGGCATCGGTGCGGCCGCCGCCGGGGCGGGCCACGTCCTGCCCACGGCCACCAACGGCCTGACCTCGCCCTTGCTGCGGGCCTTCGGCTCCGGCGAGACCCACGCGCCCACCCGCAAGCAGGGGGTCGGGCTCAACCTCGACTACAAGCTGGCCGGCGGCGCCGTGCTCTACCTGCGCCAGACGCTGAACCTCAACGTCACCCCGGACCAGTCGACGGTCTACCGCCAATCCACCTCGACGGCGGCGGCCGTCGCCAGCTTCGAGCCGGGCAGCACTTACGAGTTCCAGCGCGCGCTGCCCCTCGCGGGCTCGCGCTCCGAGGTCTTTTCCGGGCAGACCCGGAAGAAGGCCGTGACGTATGCGGGCTCGACCGGCTTCGAGCTGCCCTTTGCCGCCGGCGCGGGACGGTTCACGGTCGACGCCAGCTTCTCCCGGGCGACCACCTGGTATCCCATCCACGCCGATCTGACCGCCGACGTGACGGGGATCGGCTGGCAGGTGGACCGCCGGGGGCGGCCGTCCTGGTATCCGGCGTTCACCCAGACCGCCGGCCCGTCGATCTACGATCCGGCGAGCTACACCCCGCGCACCTACATCCGCCGCACCTACCGCGCACCCGCCGAGCGGTACGGCCTGCGCGCCGACCTGCGCCGCGATGTGGCGACCGTCGTGCCCGCGTACCTCAAGTTCGGCGTGCGCCTCGAGGAGGACCGCCGCGAGCAGGACACGGATCTGCAGAACTACACCTACGCCGGCCCGCGCGGGATCGGCCCCTTCCTCGGCGTCCAATTCACCCAGGCCGCGGGCAACTACGGCCCGTACCCCTTCCTGCTCGCCCCCGGCTCGGGCGGCGAGCGCGACCTGGCGACGCGGCCGGACCTCTGGACGCAGACGGCCGCGGACGCCTACAACAGCGTGACCAGCACCCTGCAGGGCGATGCGCGTTTCCGGGAGCGGGTGGAGGCCGCGTACGGGATGGGCGGTTTCCGCGCGGGCTGGCTGCGCGTGGCGGGCGGCCTGCGCGTGGAGCGCACGGCCAACGAGGGCACCGCGTACCGGCGCAAGACCTCCGCGGCGGCGGGCACGACGTCCGTCACCTCGTTGCCGCCGGCGCAGAACGCGGCGCGTGCCCTCGCGCAGTTCGCGGCGGGGCGGGAGACCTCGGGCGGGGACTACGCGAACGTGTTCCCCGGCGTGCACTTCACCGCCGAGCCGTGGCGGCGGCTGCAGTTCCGCGCCAGTTACCACGCCTCCATCACGCGGCCGCCGGTGGCGAGCCTGCTGCCGACCACGAACGTGAACGACGACACCCGCCTCATCACCGCGGGCAACCCGGACCTGCGGCCCTACACCGCCGACAACTTCGAGGTCGCGGTGCAGCGGTACTTCGAGCCGGTCGGTTTGCTGGAGGTCAGCGCCTTCCTGAAGGAAATCTCCAATTACACCCGCTCCTTTGACACCGTCGTGGCGGCGGGGGCGGACAACGGTTTTGAGGGGCAGTTCGCGGGCTACACCCTGCGGCAGACGCGCAACGTGGGCGCGGCGCGGATCCGCGGGATCGAGCTCGGCTGGCAGCAGCAGTTCACCTTCCTGCCGGGCCCGTGGCGCGGGCTGGGGGCCTTCGCCAACTTCACGTATACCCAGGCGGAGGGCAGCTTCGGCGGCACCACGTTCCAGCGCCGCCTCGCCAACCAGCGTCCACGGGCGGGCAATGCGGGCCTGTCGTACGTCGGCTTCGGCGCGCAGGTGCGCCTGCTGGCCAACTGGAACGACCGCTACTACCGCAGCGGCGACGGCACCGCGGCCGTGTACAGCGATCCCCGGCTGTTCCTCGACCTCAAGGCGCAGTACCGCGTGCATCGCCGCGCGGAGCTCTACCTCGAGGTGATGAACCTCACGGACGAGTTCAACCAGACCTTCGTCCGCGAGGGTGGCCTCAAGTACAACAGCCAGAAGCAGGGCACCCTCTACGCCACCGGCGTGAAGCTGACCTTCTGAGCGGGGGCGAGGTAGGTTGTGGCCGCGGGCTCGGGCTGTGGCCGCGGCTGCAGCCGCGGATTCCGGTCGGGAGGGCAGGTGTTTTCGTCCCGCCGTCCAGGGATTGCATCCCCGGCTACCTCGAGCCGAGGGGGTTCGCCTTGGCCCCGCGGTCGTGGGCGCATTCGGGAATGAGGTTGATCCGTGCCGGCGGGCGCCCGGAAGCTCCCGGCAAGCCT
>JAIXQE010000092.1 GCA_027485815.1 Opitutaceae bacterium | reverse complement strand
GTGCAGGGCATTCGACGCTAAGTTAGGCGACGCGGGGTTGCGGTGTTCGCACCGTGAAGCGGCTCGCCATGAGCAAGCGGTGTTCACACCGCGCGTCGAATGGCTGCCCGGGCTGGGATTGAACCAGCGACCAAGTGATTAACAGTCACCTGCTCTGCCACTGAGCTACCGGGCAGTGGCTTCTCGTCGGCACAGGCCGGCGAAAGAAGGGCTGAAGGACAAGAGCGCGCCCGGGCTTGTCAATGCTCCTTTTGGCGCACCGCAGTTCCGAGCCGAACCCCGGAAGGAATTGCCGCCGCCAGCGCGGGCGTCACGCTCGTCCGGATGCTCAAGCTCGGGATCACGGGAGGAATCGGCTGCGGCAAGTCCGCCGCGGCCCGGCGACTGGAGGCCCACGGCTTCCGCCGGCTCGACTCCGACCAGATCGTGCGCGACCGCCTGCTCACCGCGCCCGACGTGATCGCCGCGCTCCGCGAGCACTTCGGCCCCGGGATCTTCGCGGCGGGCGGGGTCGTCGATCGGCCCGCCCTGGCGGCCCGGGTCTTCCCCGTCCCGGCTGAGCGGGAATGGCTGGAGGCGCTGCTGCACCCGCGGGTGACGGCGGCCTGGGCGGAGGCCTTCGCGGCCGGCGGGGCAGACACCCGGTGGGTCGTCGAGGTGCCGTTGCTGTTCGAGAAGGGGCTCGAGAAATGGTTTGATTTCACGGTGTGCGTCGCGCTTTCTCCGGGCGTCCAGCTGATGCGCGTCGTCGAGCGGGGTTTGGCCCCCGAGATGGCGGCGCAACGGATCCGGGCGCAGTGGCCCCAGGGACGGAAAATCGAGCTGGCCGACTTTGTCTTGTGGAACGACGGTGCTCCGGAATTCCTCGAGGCTCAGGTGGGCCGGCTCATCCGGAGCCTGCCCCCGGCTTGAAACTTACCGGTCCCCCTTACGTCTGACGCTTCGCGGTCCGACGGCCCCCTTTTCTCCTCATGTTCCCGCCTTCCGCAGATGACGCCTCGTCGTCCTCCGCCCGCGCCGATGCCGGCGAGGGCAAGAAAAAGTCCCGCCTGACGCGTTCGCGTGGCCGGACCGGGGCCGCGTCGGCCGCGGAAACGCCCGCGAAGCCGGCGGGGCGGGGGCGGACGCGCCGGGGCCCGCGCGCGGGTGGGGCGGAGGAAGCATCGGCCACCCCGGCGGCGGCGGCGGCGGAAGGGACTCGCCCGGTTCAGGACACGCTTTCGTTCGCCGAGGCCCCGGCGCCGGCAGCGGTGCCGGTAGCGGCCGCGCCGGCGGCTCCCGTGGCCTCCGAGGCTCCCGCGCCGGCCCCGGAACGCGCCGAGCGTCCGGAAGCGCAGGAACGGTCCGAGAGCGCCGAGCGGCCGGAGCGGGCGGAAGGTCAGTCCGCGCCGGCGCCCGAGGCCGGGGCGGAGCGCGGTGGCGGTGAAGGGGGCGGGGGCGAAGGCGGCCAGCCCGGCGGGGGTGGTTTCCAAGGCGGCGGCGGGCAAGGGGGGCATTTTGACCGGGGCGACCGCGGCTTTTGGAAGCACGGGAAGCGCAAGCGCGGACGCCACGGCGTTCCGTGGCAGCCGGGCGGTGGGCACGGGGGCGGTCAGGGCGGGGGTCATGGCCACGGCCACGGCGGCGGCCGCGAACAGTTTCCGCCGCAGCTGCCGCCGCCGAGCGCGGCCCCGACCTATGGTGATTTGCCCAATCCGGCGCGCTTTGCGGACGTCGCGGCGCTGGATGCCGAGGCGACCCAGTTGGACGCTTCCGGCGGCGAGCCGGTGGCCTTGGCCGAACTTTACGCCTTGAACGCCCATGAGCTGGCCCAGCGCCTGCGCCAGGCGGGCGTGGCGGTCGAGGGGTCGCCGGGGCGGCGGCAATTGCTGGTCGAGTTCTTCCGCCATGCCGCCGCGAACGGCCGGAGCCTGCGCGATGCCGGTCACCTCGATCAAAACGACCGGGGCTGGTTCATCGTCCACGGGCACGTCAATTACCGGCTTTTCCCGGAGAACACCTACCTGCCCGAATCGCTCGTCCGCCGCTACGGCCTGAAGCGCGGTCATCGGGTGGAGGTGAGCGCGCAGGCGCCGCGGGAAGGGGAGCGCTGTCCGTCCGCGATCCGGGTGGACCGCGCGATGGGGCTGGCGCCCGCGGAGATCGCGGCGATCACGCCGTTCGAGGAGCTGGTGCCCTACTATCCCCTCAAGCGGATTTTGCTCGAGGATCCCGAGGTGGTGAAGGACGTGTCGATGCGCGCGGTGGACATCCTCACGCCGATCGGCTTCGGCCAGCGCGGCCTGATCGTGGCGCCGCCCCGCACCGGCAAGACGATCCTGCTGCAGAACATCGCCAACTCGATTTCGGCGAACAGTCCGGACGTGAAGCTGATCCTCCTCCTGATCGACGAGCGCCCCGAGGAGGTGACCGACTTCCGCCGGCACACGCGCGGCGAGGTGGTGTCGTCCACCTTCGACGAGACCCCGGAGAGCCACGTGCACTGCGCGGAGATGGTGATCGAGATCTGCCGGCGGCGGGTCGAGATGGGGGAACACGTCGTGATCCTGCTGGATTCCATCACGCGGCTGGCGCGCGCCTACAACGCCCTCGCGGGCAATGGGGGCAAGACGATGTCGGGCGGCCTCGAGTCGAACGCGCTGCAGAAGCCCAAGCGGTTCTTCGGTTCGGCGCGCAACATCGAGGGCGGCGGCAGCCTGACGATCATCGCGAGCGCCCTGATCGATACGGGTTCGCGGATGGACGAAATCATCTTCGAGGAGTTCAAGGGCACCGGAAACTCCGAGGTGCACCTCGACCGCGGCCTGGTGGAGCGCCGGATCTTCCCGGCGATCAACATCGACCGTTCCGGCACCCGCAAGGAGGAGCTGATCTACCACCCGGAGGAGTTGCAGCGCATCTACGGGTTGCGGCGGGCGATGCAGGGCCTCGGGCCCATCGAGTCGATGGAGATGCTCATCACGCGGCTGCGGAAGACCAAGTCCAACGCCGAGTTCCTGCTCAGCCTCGCGCCGAAGTAACGCCTCCGCCGTCCGCCCTTTCGCCCCATGACCCCCTCCTCTCCCGGTTCCCCCGCCGCGGCCGCCGCCGATGATTTCATCGTCGATCTGGCGCTGGAGCGGGGGGTCCTGCAGCCGGCGCAGGTGGCGGCCGCGCGGGCCCTGCTCGCCGGGGCCGCCGCCGCCCCGGAGCCTTCGGGTGCGCCGGCGCGCGTGCTGGAGCTGTTGCAGCGCCAGGGCATTTTGACCTCCCGGCAGGTCGCGGAGTTGCTGGCGGCGGAGTTCGGCCTGCCGATGGCGCCCGACCTCGCGAACGTCCGCCTCGGCGCCGACGTGCTGGAGTTGGTGCCGCGCGCCGTGGCTTCCCGCCACCGCCTGCTGCCGCTGGCGAAGGAGAACAACCGGCTGCGGGTGGCGATCGCCGACCCGCTCGACACCGACGGCATCGACGCCCTCGGCTACCTGGTGAAGCTGCCGCTCGACTGCGTCGTGGCGACGCCCGAGGACATCGTCGCCGCGATCGACCGGTTCTACGGGAAGGATGCCAGCTCGATCGACGACCTGCTGAACAAGCTGGCGGAGAACGAGGAGGACGCGTCGGTGGCGCCGGAGGGGGAGGCGGCGCCGGCAGCCGATGCGACCGAGGCCGACGCGCCCATCATCAAGCTGGTGTACCAGCTGATCCTGGAGGCGATCCAGCGCCGCGCGTCGGACATCCACGTGGAGCCCCTGGAGAAGCGCTTCCGGGTCCGTTACCGCATCGACGGCGTCCTGATCGAGGTGGAGAACCCGCCCAAGCGCCTGCAGATGTCGATCCTCTCGCGCCTGAAGATCATGGCGAACATCAGCATCGCCGAGAAGCGGATCCCGCAGGACGGGCGCATCCAGATCGGCGTGGGCGGGAAGCAGCTCGACCTGCGCGTGTCCTCGCTGCCGACCGTCCACGGCGAGAGCATCGTGATGCGCATTTTGGACAAGGAGGGCCTGACCCTCGGGTTGCCCGAGCTGGGGTTCTTCAGCGACGACGCCGCCACCTTTGAGCGGCTGATCGCGTTGCCGGATGGGATTCTCCTCGTGACGGGCCCGACCGGGTCCGGCAAGACGACGACCCTCTACGGCTGCCTGCATTACATCAACAAGCCGGACCGGAAGATCATCACGGTGGAGGATCCGGTGGAGTACCAGTTGAACGGCATCAACCAGGTGCCGGTGCGGCACGACGTGGGCATGACCTTCGCGGCGGCCCTGCGGGCGATGCTGCGGCAGGCGCCGAACGTCGTCATGGTCGGTGAAATCCGCGACTTGGAGACGGCGGAGATCGCGATCAACGCCTCGCTCACGGGGCACATGGTGTTCTCGACCCTGCACACCAATGACGCGCCGGGGGCGGTGACCCGCCTGATCGACATCGGCGTGAAGCCGTTCCTCGTTTCCACCTCGCTGCGGGCGGTGATGGCGCAGCGGCTGGTGCGCAAGATCTGCCGCCACTGCAAACGCACCGTCACCCCCGACGCGCGGGAGTTGCGGGCGCTGAACATCAGCCCGGCGCAGGCGGAACATGCGACCTTCGCGCAGGGCGAGGGCTGCGGGCAGTGCAACTCCACCGGCTACCGCGGGCGGATGGGCATCTTCGAGATCCTGGTGGTCAACGACGAGCTGCAGAAGATGATCTACGCCAATGTCGGGACCGTGCGGCTGCGCGAGCGGGCGCGGGCGCTCGGGATGCGGACGATGCGGGAGGACGGCGCGCGGAAGGTCACCGGTGGCCTGACCACCATCGAGGAGGTTGTCTCCATCACCGTCGGCGATTCCACCTGAGCCCCTCCCCGCGATGAAGTACGAGATGAACGACCTTCTGGACCTGATGGTGGAGCAGGGTGCCTCGGACCTGCACCTCAGCGTGGGCCAGCCGCCGGTGCTGCGGGTCCACGGCGCCATGACGCCGATCGACGGTCCGGCACTCACCCCGGCGGACACCGAGCGGCTGATGCAGGCGATCGCCCCGGAGGCCCACGTGAGCGCCGTGCGGATGCAGGGTGGGGCGGACTTCGGCCTCGCGTTCGGCGAGCAGGCGCGGTTTCGCGTCTCCGCCTTCCGGACCAAGGGCCATTACGGCCTGGTCCTGCGGCAGATTCCCAACCGCCTCCTGTCCCTGCGCGAGGTCGGCCTCCCCGACAAGGTCCGGGAGCTCCTCCACCGCCAGCGCGGCCTGATCCTCGTGACCGGGCCCACGGGGTCCGGCAAGTCGACCACGCTGGCGGCGATGATCAACTACATCAACGAGCAGCGGGACGGCCACATCATCACCATCGAGGATCCGATCGAGTTCCACCATCCCCACAAACGGTGCCTGGTGACCCAGCGGGAGGTGCACACCGACGTGCCGGGCTTCGCGGAGGCCATCCGCCGCGGGCTGCGCCAGGATCCCGACGTGATCCTCGTCGGAGAAATGCGCGATCTCGAGACCATCGAGGCCGCGATCACCGCGGCCGAGACGGGGCATCTCGTGCTGGGCACCCTGCACACCAACAGCGCCGCGAAGACCATCGACCGCATCGTGGACGCGTTCCCGGCGCAGACCAAGGAGATGATCCGCACCCAGCTCTCCTCGTCGCTGGTGGCGGTCATCTCGCAGGTGTTGTGCCGCAAGGTCGGCGGGGGCCGCGTGCCGGCCTTCGAGATCATGATCAACACGACCTCGATCGCCGCGCTGATCCGTGACAACAAGGCGTTCCGGATCCCGTCGGACATCCAGACCGGGGCGAGCCTGGGGATGATCACGCTCGACAGCCACCTGACGGCGCTGGTCCAGCGGGGCCAGGTGCGCGCGGAGGACGCGATCGAACTCGCCCAGGACCCGCAGCTGATGCGCGAGAAACTGCTGCCCGGCGGCGGGCGGCCCCGGACCCTCTGACCCCATGTTCGCGTCCCACAGCCCGGCGATCTACGATTTCCTGAAGGAGCACCGGCTCGTGCCGCCGGCGCAGCTGGACGAGCTCAACGAGGAGCACAAGGCCACCGGCAAGCCGCTGGCCGACGTCGTCGTGGATCTGGGCCTCCTGGAGAAGGACGACCTGCTGCGGCGGATTGCCGACCAGCTGGGCTACGATTACGTGGCGGAGCTGCCGGCGCAGTTCCCCGGTGACGCGATCGCGGCGCTGACGGGCCGGCTCGCCCGGGACTACGGGGTGATGCCGCTGCGGGCGGACGAGCGCACGATCGACCTGCTGGTCGCGGATCCCTTCAACACGCAGGCGGTGAGCGACCTGTCCTTCGCCTTGGACCGGAGCGTGCGGCTCCATTTCGCGGATCCGGACAAGGTGGAGGTCCAGATCCGGCAGCATTACGGGGAGGACGAGGACACCATCGACGACGTGCTGCAGGAGATCAGCACCGGCAAGGTCGCGGCGGACGCGGGCGCGCGGGAGCTTTCGGAGCGCGACCTGGAGTCGATGGCCGACCAGACGCCCATCATCAAGTTCGTGAATCTGGTCATCGGCCAGGCGATCCGGGACAAGGCGAGCGACATCCACTTCGAGCCCTTCGAGCACGAGTTCAAGATCCGCTACCGGATCGACGGCGCCCTGTATGAGATGGCGCCGCCGCCGCGGCAGCTCGCGGTGCCGATCGTCTCGCGCGTGAAGGTGCTCGCCAGTCTGAACATCGCCGAGCGGCGGCTGCCGCAGGACGGTCGCATCAAGATCAACATCGGCGGGCGGCCGGTCGACCTGCGCGTGTCGACCCTGCCGACCCAGTTCGGGGAGAGCGTCGTGCTGCGGGTGCTCGACCAGTCGGCGGTCCGGCTCGACATCGGCCAGCTGGGGATGTCGCCGGCGGTGCTGGACGGGATCCATGAGATCGTCCGGCGCCCGAACGGCATCTTTATTGTCACGGGCCCCACCGGTTCCGGCAAGACCACCACCCTGTACAGCGCCCTGCGGCTGGTGAACACGGTCGACCTCAAGATCCTGACCGCGGAGGACCCCGTGGAGTATGAGATCGAGGGGATCATGCAGGTGCCGGTGAATGCCCTGGTCGGCCTGACCTTCGCGGCGGCGCTGCGCTCGTTCCTCCGGCAGGACCCGGATGTGATCATGGTGGGTGAGATCCGCGACTTGGAGACGGCGCAGATCTCCATCCAGGCGTCGCTGACGGGCCACCTGGTGCTGTCGACGCTGCACACCAACGATGCGGCGGGCGCGGTCACGCGGCTCGTCGACATGGGGGTCGAATCGTTCCTGATCGCGGCGAGCCTGGAGGCGGTCCTGGCGCAGCGCCTGGTGCGCCGGATCTGCAAGCAGTGCCGTGCGACCTATGTCCCGAGCGCCGAGGTGTTGGGCCAGTTGGGGGTGGGACGGGACGTTGTGGGTGACCGGCCGTTTTCCTTCGGGAAGGGCTGCCCGACGTGCAGCCAGTCCGGCTACAAGGGCCGACTGGGCATCTACGAATGGCTGCGGATGAGCGAGGCGCTGCGGGAGATGGTGACCCGGAAGGCGCCCACCCTGGAGCTGAAGCAGAAGGCAATCGAGCAGGGGATGCGGACGATCCGGGAGGACGGGTTGCGTTCGATCCTCGACGGCCACACCACCCTCGAAGAGGTGATCAAGTACACCTGAACCCCGTTCCGCCATGGCCAAGCTTTCCGTCCGCGCCCCCGCCGCCCCCGCTCCGGCCTCCGTTCCGGCCAAGCCGCTGGCGCGCGGCCCGAAGATCGCCCTCCCCGCCGCGGGCGCGCCCGCGCCGGTGCGCCGCCGCAGTCTCACCTTCGGCCGTCCGGTCAACGAGAAGGGCCTGACCGTCTTCACCCGCCAGCTGGCGACCCTGGTGAAGGCGGGCATGCCGATCATGCGCGGCCTGGAGGTGCTGGCGCGGCAGGAGAAGCGGCCGGCCTTCCGGCAGGTGATCGAGGACCTGGCGGACACCATCCGCTCGGGCGGCAACTTCTCGGATGGGCTCTCCGCCCACCCGAAGACGTTCGACCGGCTCTACGTGAACATGGTGCGGGCGGGCGAGGCGGGCGGCGTGATGGACACCGTGCTGGACCGGCTCTCGGTCTTCATGGAGAAGGCGGTCAAGATCCGCTCCAAGGTGACCGCGGCGATGGTCTACCCGTCGATCATCAGCGTGGTCGCGGGCGGCATCATGACCGTGCTGATGGTGTTCGTGGTGCCGAAGTTCCAGGAGGTCTTTTTCACGATGCTGAAGGGCAAGCCGCTGCCGTGGCTGACCTCGGTGGTGGTGGCGGTCGCCAACGTGATGCGCGAGAACCTGCTGGGCGTGATCGCGACCCTCGCCATCGGGGGCACCGCCTTCTGGCTCTTCAAGCGCTCCCGCTTCGGCACCCGGGTCCTGCACTGGATCGTCCTGCGCGTGCCGGTGCTGGGCGACCTCCTGCTCAAGGCGGCGATCGCCCGGTTCACCCGCACCTTCGGCACCCTGCTGGCCTCCGGCGTACCCATCCTGCAGGCCCTCACGATCACGCGTGAAACCAGCGGCAACGTCCACATCGCGGACGCGATCAACGTGGTGCACGACCGGGTGAAGGAGGGCGACAACGTGGCCAAGCCGCTGGAGTCGACCAAGATCTTCCCCGGGATGGTCACCAGCATGATCGAGGTGGGCGAGGAGACCGGGGCGCTGCCGGACATGCTCACCCGGATCGCGGACAACTACGACGAGGAGGTGGACAACGCGGTGGCGGCGCTGACCTCCATCATCGAGCCGGTGATGATCGTCTTCATGGCGGTCGGCGTGGGCATCATCGTGATCGCGATGTTCCTGCCGATGATCGAGCTGATCAAGAGCCTCAGCGCCTGAGCCCATGAAGTTCGCGATCTGCAACGAGATCTTCCAGGGCTGGCGGTTGGAGGACGTTTTCGCGCATTGCGCGCGGCTGGGCTACGACGCGGTCGAGATCGCCCCGTTCACGCTGCAGGCGGACGTGCGGCGGATCCCGGCGGCCGAGCGGGCGCGGATCCGGGCGGCGGCGGCCGTCGCGGGCATCGGGATCGCGGGCATCCACTGGGTGCTGGTCCAGACCGAAGGGCTGCACCTGACCTCGCCCGACGCGGCGACGCGGGAGCGCACGGCGGATTACTTCCGGGAGCTGGTGGCCTTTGGTGCCGACCTCGGGGCTCCCGTGATGGTGGTCGGTTCGCCCAAGCAGCGGAGCCTCGCCCCCGGGGTGACGCCGGAGCAGGGCTGGCGGTGGGCGCAGGAGGTCTTCCGGCCGGCGACGCGGCTGGCGGAGGAGCGCGGCTTCACCGTCTGCCTGGAGCCCTTGCCCGCGGAGGACACGAACTTCATCAACACGGCGGCGGAGGCGGTGCGGTTTGCCCGCGAAATGGCTTCGCCCGCGTTCCGGGTCATCCTCGACGTCCGGGCGATGAGCCACGAGGAGCGGCCGGTGGCGGACATCCTCCGCGCGTGCCGGGGCGAGTTCGCCCACCTGCACGCGAACGACCGCAACCTGAAGGGCCCGGGTTTTGGCGCGACCGATTACGTCCCGATCGCCGCGGCCCTGCGCGAGACCGGGTATGACGGCACGGTGTCGGTGGAGGTCTTCTCCTTTGAGGAGGGTCCGGAGGTGATCGCGGCGCGCAGCCTTGAGCACCTGCGGCGGCACCTCGGGCCGGGTCAGGGTGCGGGCGGGAGGTAGGCCTGCCGGAGCGCGGCGGCGACGTTCGGCGGCACGAACTTCTGCACATCGCCCCCGAAGCGGGCCACCTGCTTGACCAGCGTGGAGCTGGTGTAGCTGAACTCCTCGTTCGGCATCACGAAGAGCGTCTCCAGCCGCGGCTGCAGGTGGCGGTTCATCAGCGCCATGTTGAATTCGAACTCGAAGTCGGACAGCGCGCGCAGGCCGCGGATGATGGCGTCCGCCTGGTTGGCCATGCAGAACTCGACCAGCAGCCCGCGGAAGGTGGTGACGGTGACGTTGGGCAGGGCGGCCAGGTTCGGGACGATCATCTCCATCCGCTGCTCCGCGGTGAAAAGTGGCGTTTTCCCCGCGGCGCCGCCGACGGCGATCGCGACGGTGACCCGGTCGAAGAGACGGGCCGCGCGGGAGAGCACGTCGAGGTGGCCGTAGGTGATCGGGTCGAAGGTGCCGGGGTAGATGCAGTGGCGCATGGGCGGAAGGAGGCTCAGCGGGCGGAGGGCAGGTCGAGGGTGGTGATGCGCGGGCGCGAGGGCAGGGGCCGGCCTTCCTCGAGGGCGAAGCCGGGGTGGGGCGGCTGGTTGTAGGCGGTGTTCTGCCAGGCGAGCGCCAGCCGGTACTGCGGATCGTGGAGGAGGGTGGGCATCCGGTGCGGCGTCGGGTGCGGGGTGACGTAGATGCGAAGCTCGCGGCCGTCGAGGCTCCGCCAGACCACCTCCTCCCGCCAGTCCCCGAGCAGGTCGGCACAGAGGGCCGGGTTGGATTTGGTGCCGTTGTTCGCCGTCGCCCCCTGGGCGGCCAGGAGCAGCGTCTCGGTCCCGGAATCCCAGTTCCACTTGGTGATGCGGTTCTGGTCCAGCAGTTCGCGGAGCAGGTCGCCGTCCCACCACACCGCGAAGTTGCAGGAACGCGGGCGGCGGTCGCCGAGGCGTTCCCCGGCGACGTTGTACAGGCCGGTCATCCCGGCCCCGGCGGCCCAGAATTCGGCGCCGGGATGCCGCGGATCGATGTCGAACGCGACCCCGCGGCCGGGGCCCTCGCCCGCGTCGCCACCGCTCGTCGCGGCGCGCACGGAAGGAACGAGGAACAGCGGCCGGCCGGTCCGGGCGTCCCGCAGGTTCATCCCCTGCAGGTCGAAGCGTTCCTGGATGGAGAAGATTTCCAGCCCGGGGTTGGTGGGGGCGAGGTCCGAGACGTGCAGGGCGTCGCCGTGGCCCCAGCGGGTCGAGTAGAGCGGGCGGCCGTCGTCGTCGATCACCATCGCCCCGTAGACAATCTCATCGCGGCCGTCGCCGTCGACGTCGGCCACCGCGAGGTTGTGGTTGCCCTGGCCCCGGAAGGGATTGGAGGCGTCGCGGGGGCCGTGCGCGTCGGAATCGAAGAACCAGCGGAGCCGCAGGCGGCCGTCGCGCCAGTCCCAGGCGGCGAGGGTGGAGCGGGTGTAGTAGCCGCGGCAGAAGATGAGGCTCGGGCGCTCGCCATCGAGGAACGCGGTGGCGGCGAGGTAGCGGTCCGAGCGGTTGCCGGTGGCGTCGCCCCAGGTGTCCTGCAGCGCCTGGGGATTGAAGGCGGTGGTGCCCTCGACCCGGGCCGGGGCGTAAGGGGCGGTCGCGAGGGCGGCGCCGGTGCGGCCGTCAAAGACGGTGAGAAACTCGGGGCCGCTGAGGATGTGGCCGGCGGTGTCGACGGTGCGCTCGACGACGGGGCCGCCGCCGCGCGGCGGGGCGAGGAGGGTCGCGCGGGCTCCCGGGGGCTGGACCCAATCGGCCGCGGGATCCCCGAGGATGCGGCCGCGGCCGTCGCGGGTGCCGTCGGCGGTCTTGCACGCGACTTCCGCGCGGCCGTCGCCGTCGAGGTCATAGACCTGGAACTGGGTGTAATGGGCGCCCTCGCGGATGTTCCGGCCGAGGGAGATGGTCCACAGCAGCTCGCTGGCGAGCCCGGTCTCGCCGGGGAACAACCGGTAGCCTTGCAGTGAAGTGACCCCGGTGGCGCCTCCTTGGGAGTTGTCCCGCGGTCGCTGCTCGAACTTGACGACCAAATCCAGGTGACCGTCGCCGTCCAGGTCACCCGTGGAGGTGTCGTTCGCCACCGCACCCTCCGGCGGCTGCAGGGGCACGCGGAGGTAGGGCAGGGGCGGGGCGCCGGCGGCGAGGGAGAAGCGATCCCCGGGGCCGGTTTCCCGGCCGGCGATGACCGCGCGCACGGTGTAGGTGGTGCGGGTGGCGAGGTTCGCCGTGTTGTCGAGGAAGAACGTGGCGCCGCGCAGCGGTTCCTCATGCAGGCGCCGCGGGGTGGCCGGATCGGCGCCGGGGCCCCGGGGTCCGCCGCGTCCCGGCCGGTCGTCGCCGGGGCGGGCGGGCGGGGGCTCGGCGTGGCGGTAAAGGTTGAAGGCGATGTCCGCCGGGTCCGTGCCCAGCACCCGCCAGGTCACCGCGACCCGGCCGTCCGCCTGAGGAAGCGCCACGAGCCCGCGGGACAGGGCCTCCATCCGCCGGGGCGGCAAGGGCTCCGGGGCGGCCCCGACGGGCGCGAGGGTCGGCAGCGCAAGCAGGATCAACCAGGGGGCGTGGCGCATGGGGCGGGGAAGGCGGGCGGGCCCGGGCGCGGGCCCGGTTCAGCGGCCGGGCAACTGGAAGCGGACGACGGCGTCGCCCTCGGCCGGGGCGGCGGGGGCGGGCGGCTTGGGGGCCGGCTGGACGGGGGTGTCGTCGGGGGAGGGGGGCGGGAGCGCGAGGAATCCCTTTTCCAGGAGCTCGGCGATCTTGATGTCGCGGGTCTTGCTGTCGGGGGAACCCATCGTGACCACGATGACGCGCCGTCCGTTGCGGAAGGCGGTGGCCGCGAGGCAGAACCCGGCGCCGCGGGTGAACCCGGTCTTGAGGCCGTCGACGCCGGTGACCTTCCCGAGCAGGTGGTTGTGGTTCACCATGTCGATCCGCTTCGGTCCCGGGCGGAAGGTGCGCTGCTTCACCGACGTGTAGGCGAGGATGTTGGTTTGCCGGATCAGGTGCAGGCTGAGGGTGGCGAGGTCGCGCGGGGAGGTGAGGTCCCCGTCCTCGATCCGGCGGCTGGAGGGCGGCAGGCCGTGGGGAGAGCGGAAGAGGGTCTGGGTGAGTCCGAGCTCGCGGGCCCGGGCGTTCATCAGCTCGACGAAGGCCTCGCGGGATCCGGCCAGGTGCAACGCGAGCGCGACGGCGGCGTCGTTCGCCGAGGCAATCATCAGCGCGTGCAGGAGGTCCTCGACGGGAAAGACCTCCTTTTCCGCGAGGTAGACCTGCGAGCCGCCGGTGCGGGCCGCCTCCGCGGTGGTGGTCACGGGCGTCTGGAGGGTAAGGTCCCCGCGGCGGAGGCGGTCGTGGACGATGAGGAAAGTCATTAGCTTGGCCACGCTGGCGGGGGGGCCGCGGTAGTCGGCGCGGTCCGCGAGGAGCGTGCGGCCGCTCCCGGCGTCGAGGACGATCGCGCCCTTGTAGGCGGCGAGGTCAGCGGCGGCCTCCTCCGGCCGGGTGGGGGCGGAGCGCCGGCCTTCGGCGGCGCGCGCGGCCCAGGGCACCGCGGCGCCGAGGAGCAGCTGCAGGCAGGAGCGACGGGACAGGGACATGGCGCGAGGAAGGCCAAATCAGGCGGGGCGGCGAGCCGAATTCGGATCCGCCGCAGCGGGGACTTGCGCCCGCCGCGGGCCGCGGGTGTGGTGGCGCCGGAACTTCCGCTCCCGCCGCGTTTCCCTAAGTCTGCCCATGTCGCTCCATCGCCTTCGTTCCGTCGCCGCCCTGCTCGCACTCCTCGGCTCCAGCCTCCTGCGCGCCGAGAGTTACTCCGTGACCACCTTCGCCGGCACCTCGAACGTGGCCGGCGGGGCCGACGGGACGCCCGGCACCTTCAATTCCCCGTACGGCCTCGCGGTCGACGCGTCGCGGAATGTCGTGGTGGCCGACACCATCAACAACACGGTGCGGCGGATCACCCCGGGGCGGGCGGTCTCGACCCTGGCCGGTACCCTCGGGCAGCCGGGGTTCCTCGACGCGACCGGGGCCGCCGCGCGCTTCAACTTTCCGGTGGGCGTCGCGGCGGACGGCGCGGGCAACGTGCTCCTCGCGGACGCGCGGACCTTCACGATCCGCCGGGTGAGCGCGGCCGGCGTGGTCGCGACCTTCGCGGGCGCGGGGCTGCAGGCGGGAACGGCGGATGGTCCCGCCGCCGCGGCCCGGTTTCTCCTGCCTTACGGCGTGGCGTTGGATGCGGCGGGCAATGCCTACGTGGCGGAAGGAGGATCCCATGTCATCCGCCGGATCAGCGCGGCGGGGGTTGTCACGACCCTGGCGGGCACGGCCGGAGCGTCGGGCTACGCCGACGGTTCGGGTGCGGCCGCCCGCTTCAATGTGCCGTGGGGCATCGCGGTGGATGCGGCGGGGACCGTGTATGTGGGGGACAGCGAGAACCACGTCATCCGCCGGATTTCCCCGGCCGGCGTGGTTTCCACCTGGGCGGGCCAGAGTGGCGTGACCGGCTATGCGGACGGGGCGGGCGCGGGGGCGCGCTTCCAGCAGCCGCGGGGGCTGGCGGTGGACGCGGGGGGCAACCTGTTCGTGGCGGATCACGGCAACCACACCGTGCGGCGCATCTCGGCCGCGGGGGTGGTGGAGACCATCGCGGGTTCGCCGGGCATCACCGGGGACGCCGACAGCGTGGGTGCCGCGGCGCGGTTCTATTACCCGGCGGCGGTGGCGGTGGACGGCAACGCGGTGTACATCGCAGATTCCGGCAACAACCTCATCCGGCGCGCGGTGCCGGCGAGCGCGGCGGCGTTACCGGTGATCTCGATCCATCCGGTGGAGCAGCAGGTCGCCGTGGCGCAGCCCGTGACCTTCCGGGTGGTCGCGAGCGGCGGCGGGCTCACGTACGCGTGGTTCCGGAACGGTTTCGCGATTCCGGGGGCCACGGCGGCCACCTACACCCTCGCGGCGCCGACGGTGGAGGACGAGGCGTCCTACCGTGTTCGCGTCACCGGTCCCGGCGGGGCGGTGGACAGCGAGCCGGCGGCGTTGACCGTGTGGCCGGTGGGTGCGGCCGGCTTGGCGATCACGGCTCGGCCGCTCGGGCAGTCGGTTGCGGTCGGCGAGGCGGTCAGCTTCGCGGTCACGGCGACCGGCAACGGCCTGAGTTATCAATGGTTGCGCAATGGCGCGGCGATTGCGGGGGCGACGCGCGCGACCTACGCGCTGGCCGCGGCGCAGACGGCGGATGCGGGGGTCTACGGGGTGAGGGTGAGCGCGGGGGCCGCGTCGGAGACGGCCTTCGCCAAGCTGGTCGTCGGGGGTGTGAGCGGCGGCGCGGTGACCCTCCTGAGCGAGCCCGCGAGTCGCAGCGTGGCGGCCGGGCAGCCGGTGACTTTTGCGGTCCAGGCGGGCGGCGCGGGCCCGTTCACCTACCAGTGGTTCAAGGATGGCGCGGCGGTGGCGGGCGCGACCGCGGCGGCCTTGACCCTGCCTGCCGTGCAGGCGGCGGACGCCGGCACCTACGCCGTGCGGGTGAGCGCGGGCGCGGCGTTTGTCGTCAGCTCCGGCGCAGTCCTGACCGTGCAGGGACCGGCGGGACCGGCGGCGCGGCTGACGAACCTGTCGGTGCGCACGAACCTTGAGGCCGCGGCGACGCTGATCGTGGGCGTGGCGGTGGCGGAGGGTCCCCGCGAGGTGCTGTTCCGCGCGGTGGGTCCGGCGTTGGCGGTCTTTGGCGTGCCGGGGGTGCTGGCGAACCCGCGGATCGAGATCTACAACGGCGCCGGGACGCGCGTGCAGGAGAATGAGGACTGGCAAGGGGCGCTCGCACCGGTGTTCGCGGCGGTGGGCGCCTTCGCCCTGCCCGCCGGCAGCCGGGATGCGGCGCTGGTCGCACCCCTGACGCCCGGCGGGTTCACGGCGCAGGTGCCGGGCGGGGCGGGCGGGGTCGTGCTTGTCGAGGCCTACGAGACCGGGCCGGCTGGCGCCGCCCGACTGATCAATGTCTCGGCGCGCAACCGGGTCGGAACGGGGGATGACGTGCTCATCGCGGGCTTCACGCTGGTGGGGAGCGGCCCGAAACCGCTGCTGATCCGCGCCGTGGGCCCGGGGCTCGCGGCCTTTGGGGTACCGGGCACCCTGGCGGATCCGAAGCTCGAGATCTACAACGGCGCCGGCGTGAAGGTGGCCGAGAACGACACGTGGGACGCGGCCCTGGCGTCGACCTTCGGGAGCGTGGGGGCCTTTCCGTTGCCGGCGGCCAGCCGGGATGCCGCGCTGCGGACGGAGTTGCCCCCGGGGAGCTACACGGCGCTGGTCAAGGGCGCGGATGGCGGCACCGGTGAGGCGCTGGTCGAGGTTTACGAACTGCGCTGAGCGGCGCGGCGCACTTCTGTTTTGCGTGGGCGGCGGGGAACGCTCATCCCTGACTTTTCCCCGCCCCGATGAGACCCCTTCCCGCCCTGCTCCTGCCGTTGGTGGCCGCTGGTGTTGTCGTCGGTGGGGAACCGGCCCCCGGCGCCGCCCTGCGCCAGCAACTCGCCAGCCTCGCCACAACCGGGACCCTGCTGCACATCGCCGCCCATCCGGATGACGAGAACACGCACCTCATCACCTACTTCGCCCGGGCGCGGGGCTACCGCACCGGGTACCTCTCGCTGACGCGGGGCGACGGCGGGCAGAACGAGAGCGGGCCCGAATTCGATGCGAAGCTCGGCGTGGCCCGGACCCAGGAGCTCCTCGAGGCGCGCAAGCTCGACGGCGGCGTGCAGTTTTTCACCCGGGCGATCGACTTCGGCTACTCCAAGTCGGCCGAGGAGACGCTCCGGTTCTGGGACCGGCGGGAGGTGCTGGGCGACGTCGTGCGGGTCATCCGGCAGTTTCGTCCGGACGTGATCGTGACGCGCTTTTCCCCGCGGGGCGGCGGCACCCACGGGCACCACACGGCGTCAGGGATGCTGGGGGTGGAGGCCTTTCAATTGGCGGGGGATCCCACGGCCTATCCGGAGCAGATCGCCGAGGGGCTGCGGCCGTGGCAGGCGCGGCGGGTGGTCCTGAACAGCGGCGGTTCCGGGCGGGGCGGTGGCGGCGAGGGCGCGCTGCGCCTCGACATCGGCGGCGCGGATCCGGCGACGGGCGAAGGACTCGGCACCATCGCGGGGCGGAGCCGGGCGCGGCACATCACCCAGGGCTTCGGCAGCTTCGGCGCGCGCGGGGGCGGTTCGGGCCCGAACGAGCAATCCTTCACCCTGCTCGGAGGAGAGCCCGCGACACGGGACCTGTTTGACGGCGTGGACGTGACGTGGGGCCGCTACGGGCCGGCGGGCGTGGAGCTCGCCGCGGCGATCGAGGCCGTGCGGCGCGACTTCCGGCCGGAGGCGCCGGCCGCGAGCGTGCCCGCGCTGTTCGCCCTGCGCCGGCGCTTGGCGGCCTTCCCCGGGGACGCCCTGATCGCGGACCGGCGACGGCAGCTGGAGGGAATCATTCAGGAGTGCCTCGGCCTCCGGGCGCTGGCGACCGCGGAGCGGGCCGAAGTGGTGCCCGGAGCTTCGCTCCGTTGGAATCTGGAGGTGAGCACAGCCACGGCGGCGGTGCGGCTGCGCGGCGTCCGCCTCGGCGAACGCGAGTTGCCGGACGCGCGGGGAGAGCTCGCGCCCGGCGGGGTCTGGCGGTTCCAGACGGAGGCCCGGGTGCCCGCGGACCAGCCGTTGACGCATCCCTACTGGCTGCGGGAGGAGGGGGCGGCGGGGCTGTTTGCGGTCGCGGACCGGAGCCTCATCGGACGGGCGGAGGATCCGCCGGCGTTCAGTTGGACCTTGGTCGTGGAGGTCGGCGGAGAGGATTTGTCCGTGGTCGTGCCCGGCGAAGCCGCGGAGAGCGGGGAGCGGGCGGGGCGTCGCCGCGGGGTGGCGGTGGTGGCGCCGGTGGTCTTCCAGTTGGCGCACGAGGTGGAGCTGTTCGCCCCGGGAGCGACCCGGGAGGTGAAGGTCCAACTGGCCCGCGAGGGCGCGCCGTTGTCCGGGCGTCTCATCGCGGAGGCTGGGGCCGGTTGGAAGGCGGAGGTTCCCGCGCCGGAGTTTCGTGCAGGCTCCGGCGCGCCGGCGACCGTCGTGGTGCGCGTGACCGCGCCGGCGGCCGGAGGGGGGGCGCGGCTGCGGTTGCTCGCCGAGGTGGATGGGCGGCGGTACGCAGGCCAGCGCGCCGAGATTCGCTACGCGCACCTCGCGCCGCAGGTCCTGCAGCCGCCGGCGGAGGTCCGGCTGGTGGCGCTCGACGTGCGGATGGGCGCGCGGCGGGTGGGTTACCTGCCGGGGGCGGGCGACGATCTCGAGCGGGCCCTCGTCCAACTCGGCTGCACCGTCCGGCGCCTGCAGGGGAAGGATCTTTCGCCGGGTGGGCTGGCGGGGTTGGATGCGGTCGTGATCGGAGTCCGGGCCTTCAACGAGCGGGACGATCTCGCCGCGAACCTGCCCGGGCTCTTCGCGTGGGTGGAGCAGGGTGGGACCGTGGTCGCCCAGTACAACCGGCCCAACGGCCTGGCCGCCCCGAACCTCGGGCCGCACGCGCTTTCGATCCAGGGGCCGGCGCCGCAACTGCGAGTCACGGACGAGCGTTCGCCGGTGAGTTTTCTCCTACCGGCGCATCCGGTGCTGAACTCCCCGAACCGGATCGGCCCGGAGGATTTCGCGGGTTGGGTGCAGGAGCGCGGGGCTTACTTCCCGAGCTCGTGGGACGAGACGCGCTGGGAGGCGGTGCTGGCGTTGGCCGATCCCGGAGAGGCCCCGTTGCGCAGCGGACTGCTGGTGGCCAAGCACGGGCGCGGGCGCTACGCGTACACGGGGCTCGCCTTCTTCCGCCAGTTGCCCGCCGGCGTGCCGGGAGCCTACCGCCTGCTCGCGAACCTGCTGTCCCCCGCGCCATGAAGCGCCCCGCGGACCAGACCCCGCCGGCGCCGGAAGGGGACGAGCCTCCCGGGTTGCCGGGCTTCGCCCGCTGGAGCCAGGTCTACGGGCTGATCCTCGGTGTCTTCGCCCTGCTCGTGCTCGGCCTCGCGTGGTTCACCGCGCATTACCGATGAACGCCCTCGATTGGCTGGTGCTGCTCGGGACGATGCTGGGCATCGCGGCCTACGGCACGTGGAAGTCGCGGCGGACGGAACAGCCGGATGCCTACCTGCGGGGCAACCAGGGGACGCGCTGGTTCACCATCGGTGTCTCCGTGGCGGCGACGCAGGCGAGCGCGATCACCTTTTTGTCGATCCCGGGCCAGGGCTTCGAGAGCGGGCTGGGCTTCGTCCAGAATTACTTCGGCCTGCCGCTGGCGCTGATCCTCGTCTGCGCCGTGTTCCTGCCGGTGTACCGGCGCCTGGGCGTCTACACCGCGTACGAGTACCTCGGGCGGCGCTTCGACGGGAAGACGCGGCTGCTCGGCGCGATGTTGTTCCTGCTGCAGCGCGGGCTGGCGAGCGGGGTGACCATCTATGCGCCGGCGATCATCCTCTCGACCGTGCTGGGCTGGCCGATCGACGCGACCATCATCGGCACCGGCCTGCTGGTCGTCGCGTACACCGTCGCCGGAGGCAGCGTGGCGGTGAGCCTCACGCAGAAGGGGCAGATGGCGGTGATCCTCGGCGGGATGGTGGCGGCGTTCGTCCTGCTCTGGCAGCGCCTGCCGGACGACGGACTGGCGGTGGCGGGGGCGCTCGGGCGGTTGGAGGCGGTGGATTTCTCGCTCGATCCGGACCGGCGTTACACCTTCTGGAGCGGCCTGTTGGGCGGGTTTTTCCTGTCGCTCTCGTACTTCGGCACCGACCAGTCGCAGGTCCAGCGCTACATCGGCGGGGCGGGCCTCCGCGAGGGGCGGCTCGGCCTGGTCTTCAACGCCCTGCTGAAGATCCCGATGCAGTTCCTGATCCTGCTGCTCGGGACGATGATGTTCGTCTTCTACCACTTCGAGCCGGCGCCGGTCTTCTTCAACCGGGCGGAGTGGGAGCGGCACGCGGCGGGTCCGGCGGGGGCGCGCTTCCGGGAACTGGAGGAGCGCCATGCCGCGCTGCACGCGCAGCGGCAGGCGGCGGCGCGGGCGTGGCTTGCGGCGCGCGAGACGGGCGATGCCGGGGTGGAGACTCCGGCGAAGCAGGCCCTGCGGGCGGCGCAGGCGGGGGTCGAAACCGTGCGCCGCGAGGCCAAGGCGGCCCTGGTCGCGGCGGATCCGCGGGCGAAGACCAAGGATTCGGACTACGTCTTCATGCACTTCATCCTCGGCCAGTTGCCGCCGGGACTGGTGGGGCTGCTGGTCGCGGTGATGTTCGCCGCGGCGCTCGGCTCGAAGGCGGGCGAGCTCAACGCGCTCGGCACCACCACCGCGGTGGATTTCTGGCGTCACCTGCGGCCCCGGGTCGGGGCGGACGAGGCCGGTGACGTCCGGATGGCGAAGGTGTTCACGGCCGGCTGGGGCCTGTTCGCGATCGGCTTCGCCCTGTTCGCGCGGTTTTCCGAGAACCTGATCGAGGCGATCAACATCCTCGGCTCGCTCTTTTACGGCGTGGTGCTCGGGCTCTTTCTGGTCGCGTTCTTCTCCCGGCGCGTCGGCGGCACCGCGGTGTTCTGGGGCGCGATCGCGGCGCAGGTGCTCGTGGTGGTCCTCTACCAGACGCTCAGCATCTCTTACCTTTGGTACAACCTGATCGGCTGCGGCGCCTGCTGCGGCCTGAGCGTGGCCCTGCAGGCGTGCCTGCCGCGGGCGCGGGAGGGCGCGCGATGAGTCCGGCCCCGGTCATCTGCCTTGGCCAGCAGCCCTGCGGCTTCTTTCCGCGGCGCTTCCTCGCGGCGAAGTTCGCCACCGCGCGCCGGCTGCAGGCGGAGCTGGGCGGCGAGATCGTGTTCTTCTATCACGACAGCGACCACGATCCGCGGGAGACGCAGACCCTGCTCCGGCACCGGCGCACGGGGGAACTGGCGACCCTCAATTTCGCCTTCGAGAACCGGCTGCAGCGCAAGTGGTCGCCGCTGCACCGCAAGCGCGTGCCCGCCGGGTGGCAGGCGGGGATGATCCGGCAGCTCGGGGCCTACGTTCCGCCGGAGTCCTTGGCCGCGTTCCGGGCGGCGGAGGGGGAGAACGTCGCGGACTTCTGCCTCTCCGTCTACCGCGGCCTCGGCCTGCTCGAGGGCATCCGCGTCGCGCGTTCCTCCGATCCGGCGTTCCGCCGCGCCGCCTGTGCGATCGACGACTGCTTCGTGGACCTGCCCCACGCCGGCGAGGTGGTGCGGGCCCGCCGCGTGGCCGGCGGCTTCCGTCTCCACGAGGGCGGCGACGCCTACGTGGCGCTGCCCGACTCGCCCTTCGGCCCGGAGCAGGTGTCGCCGACGCGGGACACGCGTCTGCGCTGGATGCAATCGGTGCTCCGCTGCACGCACTACGTCGCGGGCGCGGGGGAACAAGCGTACTTGCGCCGCGAGGACGCGCCTGAGATCACCTTCGTGCCCCGCGATGCCATCGACCGCCCGGAAGAAGCCTGCGTCTGAGCCCGCCCCGCTGCTTGCCCTCGGGGCCCATCCCGACGACGTCGAGTTCGGCTGCGGCGCGGTGCTGGTGCAGGCGGCGCGCGCGGGGCGTCCGGTCCACGTGGTTGTCTGCACGCGCGGTGAGGCCGCCAGCCACGGCACGCCCGCGGCCCGGGCGCGCGAGGCCCGCCGGGCGGCCGCGCGGATGGGCGCGAGTTTCGAGTTCCTGATCCTGGGGCGCGACGCGGGCCTCGAGGCCCGGCCGGACGCGGCGCGCGCCTTGGCGGGGTTGATCCGCCGGCTGCGGCCCGAGCTCATCCTCGCCCCCACGCTCGAGGAAAACCAGCACCCCGACCATGCGGTCCTCGGACGGCTCGCGCGCGACGCGGCCCGGTTGGCGCGCTTCGGCGGACTCGCCGGCCTCCGCACGGCGCCGCACGCCATCGGGCAGCTCTTCCATTACGCCGTCACCCCCGACGCCGAGCCGTCCGGGGGTGGACGCATCGTGGTCGATGTTTCCGCGCCGGAGGTGATCGCCGCCTGGACCGCCGCGATGGCCGCGCATGCCTCGCAGCTCCGGACCCGGAACTACGTGGAACTGCAACTCGCCCGGGCGCGGGTGCTGGGCCTGCAGGCCGGCGTGGAGCACGCCCAGGCGCTGTTTCCCGCGAGCGCCTCGCTGGTGACCGGCCTCGAGAGCCTGACGCGCGCCGCGCGCCGCTTCTGAGATGACGGCCGGGCGACCCCTGCGGCTCGGCATCACCTGCTACCCGTCCGTCGGCGGCAGCGGGATCCTCGCCTCGGCGCTGGGGGAGGAGCTGGCCCGGCGCGGCCACGCGGTGCACTTCATCAGCTACGAGCGGCCGTTCCGCCTTTCCGCCGCGACCCCGGGCATCCACTTCCACCCGGTCGTCATCAACGATTACGAGCTGTTCCGCTATCCCGATTACACCCTGCCGCTTTCGGTGCGGATGGCGGAGGTGGCGCGCGCGCACGCGCTCGACCTCCTGCACGTGCACTATGCGGTGCCGCACGCGACCGCCGCGATCCTCGCGCGGGCGATGGCCGGGCCGGAGTGCGCCCCGCGGGTCGTCACCACCCTCCACGGCACCGACACGACGCTGCTGGGCCGCGACCCAGGCTACGGGCCGGCGATCCGGCATGCGCTGCTGCAGTCGGACGCGGTGACGACCGTCTCGGCGTGGCTCCGCGATGAGACGCGGCGCCTGCTGGCGGTGGAACGGCCGATCGACGTGATCCCCAATTTCTTCAGCCCGCGGCCCGTCACGCGGAGCCGCGCGGTGGTGCGGGGGGAACTGGGGGTGGGGGAGGAACCGTTGCTCGTGCACCTTTCGAATCTTCGGCCAGTGAAGCGGTTCGACCTGCTGCTCGAGGCCCTGGCGCGGGTGCCGGCGGATCGCGCGTGGAAGCTGCTGGTGCTGGCGGGCGGCGACTTTGAGCCGTACGT
This sequence comes from Opitutaceae bacterium, assembly GCA_027485815.1. Lineage (GTDB taxonomy): Bacteria > Verrucomicrobiota > Verrucomicrobiia > Opitutales > Opitutaceae > ER46. Next base: position 66,305 of record JAIXQE010000092.1, on the reverse strand, counting down.
GCCCCTGGTGCGCCGCCTGGGGCTGGAGGCGCGGGTGGTGGTCCGGGCGAACGTCTTCGACGTGGAGGACTACCTCCAGGCGTCCGACTTCGGGCTGTTCACCTCGGAGTCCGAGAGCTTCTGCCTGGGCTTGCTCGAGGCGATGTGGTTCGGGTGCCCGAGCGTCTCGACGGCGGTGGGGGGCATTCCGGAGGTGGTGGAGGACCGGCGTTCCGGCCTGCTGGTGGCGGCCGCGGGCGCGGATCCGCTGGCGGCGGCGGTGACGGCCTTGCTGGACGATCCGGCGCGGAGGCATCGGCTGGGGATCGAGGCGCGGCGGCGGGCGGAGGCGCATTTCTCCGCGGGTGCCGTCGTGCCGGCCTACGAGGCGCTTTATCGGCGGGTGTTGGCGGGGCCGGCGGGCGGGGTCCGGGCCGGGTGACGGTCGCCTCACTCCGGCCTCGCCTCCGGCCGATCCCCGGGATTTGCTCCGCGCCTTTGCCATGCCCACCTACGAGTACGCCTGCCAGAAGTGCGAGCACACGTTCGAGCAGTTCCAGTCGATGCGCGACGATCCGTTGGTTCGTTGCCCGAAGTGCGGCAAGAAGAGCCTGAAGCGGCTGCTGGGCGGCGGCAGCGGGCTGATCTTCAAGGGCTCCGGGTTCTACATCACCGACTACCGGAAGGGTGGTGCGGCCAAGGGCGGGGAGGGCAAGGGTGGCGAGGCGAAGCCCGCGGCGCCGGCGAAGCCGGCGGGCGGAAGCTCCTGATTCCCGTGCGGGCGAAACCGGGTTCAGTCGAGGAGCCGGGCTGGAGCGGCGTGGCCTGGGCCGCGGCGGGGGCGGTGGCGCTCGGGCTCGGGATCGCGGCGCTGGTGCTCGGATTGCGGCCGGTGCCGGCCGGCGAGGGTCCCGTGGCGGGCACGGCGCGCTTTGTGGCGGGAGCGGTCGACGCCGAGCGCGCCCGGGAGGCGTCCGTGCGGCGGGAGTCCCTGCGGGCGGGCCAGGACGTCACTTTCACGGAGCCGGAACTGAACGCCCTGCTCGTGCGCCCGTCAGCCGGGACGGTGCCGAACGTGCGGCTGGCCGAGGGGCGGGTCCAGTTGGCGCGGGCGGTGGCGTTGCCGGGTTGGCCGGCGGGTTCGCGGCCGGTGGTGCAGGCGCGCGCCGAGCCGGTGCGGGCGGGGGCCGGTTGGGCGCTGCAGGCGCGCGAGGTTTATCTGGGTGGGCTCGCGTTGCATCGACTGCCCGTGCTCGCCGAGGTGGCGTGGCGCGAGTCCCTGGAACCGCTCCTGCCGGCGGAGTTGCGTGCGGCGTTGCCCGGGGCGCGGGAACTTGAGGTCGCCGGGTCGACGCTCCGGTTGCGGCGGCCGTGAGCCGGTTGTTCTGGCTCGGCCTTGGCCTGTGGGCCGCCCTTCCCCTGCGCGGCGCGGCGCCGGTGATCGCCGCCAGCCTCGCGGGCCGCTTCGAGGTGGCCTCGATGGACGCCGCCGTCGCGCACCGGGTCGCGGCCGCGGCGGAGGAAGGGTGGCGCGTGCTGGCCACTCCGCTCGGCCTGCCGCCGGCATTTTCCTCGCCCGTCTTCGTGCGGATCCTGCCGCCCGGGACTCCCGGGGGGGCGGCGACGCACGAGGTCGCGGTGGAACCCGGCGGGCTGGTGACCCTGTGGCTGGGCGCGCGCGCGCAGGCGGGGCGGGAGTTGCGGCGGGCGCTGGTCGACGCGCTCCTGCACCGGCTGGGCGTGGCCCTCCACGGGGCCACCGTGCCGCCGGTGGTGGCCCCGTGGCTGGTGGTGGGCGCCGCGGGCTGGTGGGAGACGAGGGTGGATGGGGCGCGCCTTGATGCCCTGCGCGACGCTTCGCGGCGCCGACCGCCCACGGACCTCGTCGCCCTGCTCGAGGCGCCGCGCGGTGGCAGCGGTCCGGAGCCGGACGAGGCGGGGGCGACCTGGTGTTTAACGTTCCTGCTGGCCGAGTCCGGCCGAGGCGGGGAATGGCCGCGGTTGCTCGGGCGGCTGCTGGCGGGCGGGGATCCGCAGGCGATGCTGGCGCAGGCCTACGCCGGCCGTTTCGGGGGGGCGGAGGACCGGGAGCTCTGGTGGCAGACGGGATGGCATCATCACGTGCGGCAACGGGTGCTGCCGGGGCTCGAGGCGGAGGAGGCGCGGGAGGCGCTGGAGGTGCTGGCGCGGTTCGTCATGGCGGAAGAGGGCGGAGGGGACCGGTTGGTGAGCCTGGCGGAGGTGCTCGGGCGGCGAGCCGAGCCCTTGGTCGCGGCGGAGCTGGCTCGGCGCGGCGCGGACCTCGGGCGGATTGTGGCCGCGATGCACCCTTTCTATCGCAACGCGGCGCTCACCCTGGCGGAGGCGTTCGCGTTGCCGGCGGGGCTGGAAGCCGACCGGCGCCGGGAAGCCCTCGTCGTCCAATGGGAGCGGGATTGGGCCGACGGCCGCGCGCTCGAGGCGGCGACCGCGGCGGCGCTGGATCGCTGGGCGGCGCGTCGCGGCGTGCCCGCACCCTAAGTCAACTGCATGAGTCCGGCTAAGTCTTGCGGGCGAGTGGCGTCGTTCCGCAGAGTGCGGGGGTGTCCAAGAGCTTCCTGAACATCGGGGTGGTGGCGGGCGCCACCCTGGCGTCGCGCTGTCTCGGGCTGGTAAGGGACGCGCTGGTGACGGCGGTGTTCGGGCTCGAGGCGCTGGCCTCGGCGTTCTACACCGCGTTCACGCTGCCGAACCTGTTCCGCCGGCTCCTCGGGGAGGGGGCGCTCACGGCGGCGCTGGTGCCCACCCTGCAGCAGGAGATCCGGGCGGCGCAACGCGAGGCGGCCTTCCTCCTCGTCAACCGGGTCGCGAGCTGGCTGCTGGTGGTAACGGGCGGCATCGTGGCCCTCGGGATGCTGGGGCTGGCGTTGGTGCCGCGGTGGCTCGTGGGCGGGGGACGGTGGAGCGAGGTGGCGCCGTCGCTGGAGCGCTGGTTGGTCGCGGCGGATCTGGCGGTCATCCTGTTTCCGTACCTCGTCTGCATCTGTCTGGCGGCCGTCTTCAGCGCGGCGCTGCAGACGCTGAACCGTTTTCTGGAGCCGGCGCTGTCGCCGGTGTGGTTGAATTTGGCGATGATCGGCTGCCTCGCCGGCGCCGCGTACGGCGGCTGGGCGGCGAGCCCGGAGGGCCGGATGCTCTGGCTGTGCGCCGGCACCCTCCTCGGGGGCCTGCTGCAGCTCGTCGTGCCCGCCCTGGCCCTGCGGCGCGAGGGGTGGCGCCCCCGCTTCGGCCTCGGGGTCGATGACGGGCTCCGGCAGATCCTGCGCCTGATGGCGCCGACGGTCTTCGGCTCGGCCATCCACCTGATCAACATCTCCGTTTCCCGGCTCGTGGGGCTGTCGCTCAACGACTCGGCGGTCGCGATCCTCAATCTGGCTACGCGCCTGATGGAGCTGCCCATCGGCGTATTCACGCTCGCGGTCTCAACCGTCGTGTTCCCGCTCATCGCGCGGCACGCGGCGGCGGGGGAATGGGACGCCTTTGCGGCGTCGTACCGTAAGGGGATGCGCCTGATCCTGGTGATCAACCTGCCCGCGGCGGCCGGGCTGGCGTTGCTGGCCGAGCCGATCGTGCGCGTGCTGTTCCAGCGCGGCGAATTCGGCCCCGCCGACACGGCCGCGATGCGTCCGGTCCTCGCCATCTTTGCCGCGGGCCTCCCGTTCCTCGCCTTCACCACGCTGGTGCTCCGCGCCTTTTACGCGGAGAAGGACACCGCGACCCCGGTCCGCGCGGCCGCCCTCAGCTTCATCGTCAACCTCGGCCTCAGCCTGCTTCTCATGGGCCGCTGGGGGACGCTGGGCCTGGCGGTGGCCAGCAACGTGGCGCTGGCGGTCCAGGCGGTGCACCTGCAGCGGATCCTGGCGCGGCGCCGCCCGGGACTCGCGTTCCACCACCTCCGGCGCGATCTCGGCAAGATCCTGGTCGCGACTGCCGCGATGGCCGGCGTGGTCCGGGCCGGCCACCTTGCGTGGCAGGGATTCGCGCCCGCCGGGTTGCTCGCGGATGCCGCGGGGCTCGCGGTCACCATCGGCGTCGCGGCCGGCTTCTACGGGTCGTTGCTCTGGCTGCTCCGCCTTGAGGGCCGGGAGGAGCTCGCGGCGATCGGGCAGCGCTTCCGTGAGCGGCTGGGAGGGCGGCGGTGAGGTTCCGGCCGGACGGATTCCTGCTCGGGCTGGTCGCGGCCGCGGCGCTGGCGTGGCTCTGGCCGGCGCCCGGGGCGACCGGCGGCGCGCTCCGGCCGGAGTTGCTCGCGAAGGTCGGCGTGGCGCTGCTCTTTTTCCTGCACGGGCTCGCCCTTTCCTTCGGTGCGCTGCGGGCGGGCATCCTGCACTGGCGACTCCACCTGCTGGCCCAGGGCTGCGTCTTCGTCCTGTTCCCGCTGCTCGGGCTGTTCCTGCATCATGCGTTGGCCGGGCACATCGCCGAGCCGATCCGCCTCGGCCTCTTCTTCCTGTGCGCGGCCCCCTCGACGGTCTCCTCGTCGGTTGCGATGACCGCCGCGGCGCGGGGCAACGTCGCCGGATCCGTCTTCAATGCGACGGCCTCGAGCCTGCTGGGCATCGTGCTGACGCCCCTCTGGGTGGCGGCGGTGTTGGGCGCGGCGGGGGAAACGCGGCCGTTGGGGCCCGTCATCTGGGATCTGGTGCGTTGGTTGCTGCTGCCACTGGCGGCCGGCCAGGCGCTGCGGCCGTGGTGGGGGTCGTGGATCGCGGCGCGCAAGGCACGGATCGGGCTCGTCGACCGCGGTGTGATCCTGTTTTTGGTCTACACCTCCTTCTGCGATTCGTTCCAGGAGGGCGTCTGGAGCCGGCAGGGACCCGGGGCGCTGGCGCTGGTGCTGGCCTTGAGCCTGGGCGTGCTGGCGGCGATGCTGGGGGCGGCTTCCGCGGTGGCGCGGCTCGCCGGTCTCGCGCGCGAGGACCGCATCGCACTGGTGTTCTGCGGCTCCAAGAAGTCCCTCGCTGCCGGGGTGCCGATGGCCAAGCTGATCTTCGGCGCGCATCCGGCGCTCGGGATGATCCTGCTGCCGCTGATGGTCTACCACACCGTGCAATTGGTCGCCGGGGGGATGCTGGCGCGGCGGTGGGGGGAGGAGCGCTGAGCGCCGCGGCTTGCGCCGGCGGGGCCCGGGGCGCAGCGTCGCCACCTTGGAACCAATGAACCCGTCTTCCCCCGCCCACCTGCTCGAGGCGCTGCGCTGGCGCTACGCCACCAAGCAATTTGACCCGGCGCGCTCCATCCCGGAGCCGATCTGGGCCGCGCTCGAGGCGAGCCTGGTGCTGACGCCTTCCTCGCTCGGGCTCCAGCCGTGGCGGTTCATCGTGGTCACCCAGCCCGAGTTGCGGGAGTCGCTGCAGGCGGCATCCTACGGCCAGAGCCAGCCGCGCGACTGCTCGCATTTCGTGGTGTTCGCGGTCCGGCGCGAGCTGGATGCGGCGCATATCGACCGGCACGTCGCGCGGACCGCGGAGGTGCGCGGCGTGGCGACGGAGTCGCTCGCCAAGTTCCGCGGGATGATGGAAGGCAGCGTCGAGCGGGCGCGGCGCGAGGGCACGCTCGACACGTGGCAGGATCACCAGGCCTACATCGCTCTTGGCCAGTTCATGCTGGCGGCGGCGCTGCTCGGCGTGGACACGTGCCCGATGGAGGGCATCGAGCCGCGCAAGTACGACGAGATCCTCGGCCTGGCCGGCACGAGTTACGGCACGGTCGTCGCGTGCGCCGCCGGCTACCGTTCCGCGGGCGACAAGTATGCGGCGGCGCCCAAGGTGCGCTTCCCCCGGGCGGAAGTCGTGGACCTCCGCGCCTGAGGGGCGGCGTCCGGCGTCAGCGCGCGTTGTCGTTGATCGGGCGTTCGACGACGAACGGGGCCGGGAAGTCCGCCGCGCGGTCGCCGCCGCGCCCGCGCAGGCGCTTGTTCTGCGAGGCGCCGAGCGGCGGGTTGAGGGGAATCTCCATCCCGCCGAGCTCGCCCATCATCCCGTAGAGCTGGCGCTCCATCGCGGCCGCCGTCTCCCGGTGCGCCGGATCGTGCAGCAGGTTGCGCTGCTCGTCGGGGTCCGCCTGGAGGTCGTAAAGCTCGTCGGTGTCCCACAGTCCGTAATAGGTGATGTACTTGAAGCGCTCGCCCCGCAGGGCGAAGACGGTGGGCGACTGGGGGAAGTTCTTCTCCCAGTAGTAGACGTAGAGGAAATGCTCGCGCCAGGGGATCGTGCGGCCCTGCGCGAGGGGCAGGAAGCTGCGGCCGTCCATGTGGCCGGGCGTCGCGAGCCCCATCGCCTCGAGGATGGTCGGGGCCACGTCGAGGTTGGCCACCACCTGGTCGATGACCTTGCCGCCCGGGAACAGCGAGGGGCACTGCATCAGCATCGGGATGCGGATCGAGGCCTCGTAGGCGACGCGCTTGTCGATCAGCCCGTGCTCCCCGAACATGAAGCCGTTGTCCCCCATGTAGAGGATCAGGGTGTCGTCGTGGACTCCCTTGGCCTTCAGCTCGGCGAGGATGCGGCCGACGCTCTCGTCGACCGCGAGGAGCGTCTCGCAGTAGCGCTTGTAGTACCGCTCGATGTCGAGGTCGCTGTGATAGGGGAAGTCGACGCCATGCCACGAATTGCGCTGGTCGCGGAGCCAGCGGGGTTTGCCGGCCTGAGTGGCCGGGTCGGTGGCCGCCGCGGGGCGGCGCCAGGTCTTGTGGCTGAGCTTGCCCTCGTGGCGCGCGGCCGGGGTGAAGTTGGCGTGCACCGCCTTGTGGGAAAGGTAGAGGAAGAAGGGCTTCCCGCCCGCGGGCTGCTCGCGAATGAAGTCCAGCGCGTAGTCGGTCAGTTCGTCGGTGATATACCCGCGCTGCGGCACGCGGCGGCCGTCCACGTTGAGGGTGTAGGTCGGACTGGGGGGCAGGTACTCGCCCTGCCCGCGGAAGCTCACCCAGCGGTCGAAGCCCGGCTGCGGCTGGTCGCCCTCGCCGCCCATGTGCCACTTGCCGAAGAAGCCCGTCCGGTAGCCGGCCCGCTGGAGGTATTGGGGGAAATAGACCGTGCCCGGTGGGATGGCGCGGTTGTTGTCGATCACGCGATGCCGGAACGTGTACAGCCCGGTGAGGATCGACGCCCGGCTGGGGGAGCAGAGGGAGGTCGTGACGAGCGCGTTGCGCACGTGGACGCCGTTGCGCGCGAGCGAGTCGAGGTGCGGCGTCTCCGCCAGCGGATGGCCGAGGAAGCCGAGTGCGTCGAAGCGGTGGTCGTCGACGAGGATGAGGATGACGTTGCGCGGTCGCGCGCCCGGCAGCGGCTCGGGACGGACCTCGACCGGGGTGGCGGCGGTCGCGGCGAGCGCCAGCCAGGGCAGGAGCAGGAGTTGCAGGCGGTTCATCGGCAAAGGGTCACCAGCGGGGCTCGGCCTGGGTGCGGTTCCACGCTTCCCAGCGCGCCGCCAGTTCCTGGACGAGCGCGGGTTCGCGGGCGGCGAGGTCCTCGGTCTCACCTGGATCCCGCCCCAGGTGGTACAGTTGCCAGGCGGCGGCGCGGCCGCGGGTGGGATCGCGCACCAGCTTCCAGTCGCCGGACCGGAGCGCGGCCCGGGGGCCCATCCGCCAGTGGAGGGTCCGCTCCCGCGCCGGTTGACGGAGCGCGGCCGCGAGATCCTCGCCGTCCAGCCCGAGTTCCGCGGGTGAACGGCCGACGGCGGTCAGGATGGTCGCCGCCAGATCGAGGGAGGACACCGGGCGGGTTTCGGCGCGGCCGCCGGGCAAGCCCTCCGGCCAGCGAACCAGGAACGGCACGCGGATCCCGCCCTCGAGCAGGCTGCCCTTCTCGCCGCGCAGGGGCGTGTTGCGGGAGGTGAGCTCGCGCGTCGCGCCGCCGTTGTCCGAGAGGAAGGCGACGAGCGTGTTGGCGTCGAGGCCGTGGTAGTGGAGGCGGGTGAGGATCGCGCCCACGCCTTCATCCAGTTGCGCGAGGAGCGCGGCGAAGATCCGGCGGTGCTGGTCCGGCAGGTGGGCGAACCGCTCGAGGTGGCGGTCGGTGGCCTGCAGCGGCGAGTGCACCGCGTTGTAGGCCACGTAGAGGAAAAAGGGCTGCCCGGCGTGCCGCTCGATGAAGTCGCACGCCTCGCGCGTCAGGGCGTCGGTCAGGTGCTGGGGTTCGTCCACCGGCTGGCTCCCGCGCAGCAGCGGGTTATCGGCGTCGTAGTCCGGCTCTTGCGTGCCCATGTGGGTCGTCCACACCGTGCGGCCGTCCGGCGAGGTCCAACGGCCCTCGCCGCCGTCGGGCAGGCGGAGGCGCCGCAACCAGTTGATCCCGCCGTTCCAGGGGCGCTGGGCGTACGAGTGGCCCTCATGGAGGAACCCATAGAACTCGTCGAAGCCGCGGCGGAGCGGGTGGTACGCGGCGGTGCCGCCGAGGTGCCACTTGCCGATGGCGGCGGTAGCGTAGCCGGTTGCCCGGAGGTGCTGCGCGAGGGTGCGCTCGCCGGCCGGGAGGCCCACCTTCGGGTCGGCGTTGACGGCGCCGATGGCGTTGCCCTCAAAGCCGAAGCGCGTCTGCTGGCGCCCGGTCAGCAGGCCCGCGCGCGAGGGAGCGCAGACGGAGGCGGTCACGTAACCCTGGGTGAAGCGCAGGCCCTCCTCGGCGAGGCGGTCGAGATGCGGGGTGGGAATCTCGGTGCCCCCGTAGCTGCCGAGTTCGCCGTAGCCGAGGTCGTCGGCCACGATCAGCACGACGTTGGGGCGGGGCGCGGTCGGGCGGGTCGCGGGAGGAGTACCCGCGAGCGCGGGGGCCAGCAGGGCGAGGCAGAGGAGGGTGGGGCGGGCCGGCATGGCGGGGCAGTCAGCCTGTGTCGTTCCGGATCCCGCTGCCAAGACCCAAGCCGCTCAGGTCTCGTCGCCCCAGCGCCAGCGGGGGCGCTCGCCCTTCCACCAGCAGATGCCGATCAGCGCGGCGGCGGCGGCATTGACGGCGATCACATACCAGAGCGGGTGACGCGGCAGGAGCGGCGTGGCGGCCCCCAGCGCGGCGAAGAACGCCCCGATTACGACCCAGCCCTGCCAGCGCTGAGGCATACCCCAGCCCCAACCGTAGGTCTTCGCGAAGAACCAGGCTTTCTCCTTGGGGAGTGTCATTGGTGCAGGTCAGAAAGCGGGACCGCGGCGGGCCGGCAAGTCTGTAGCGCCGGCAAATTCGCTTGGCCGGTGCGGTCCGGGCCTGATCTGCTCCCGCACCCCCCGATCCCATGCGCCTACCCCTCGCCCTTGCGTGCGGCCTCCTGGCCTCCCTCCCCGCCGCCACCCCGCGCGTCCTGCCCCCGGGACAGTTGCCCGACGACATCCGCCTGCAGCCGTTGAAGGACCTCGACGGCTATTTCCCGTTCACGCCGCCGGCCACGGCCGCGGAGTGGACGACACGCCGCGCCGTCGTCCAGCGGCAGATTCTGGTCTCGCAAGGGCTGTGGCCGATGCCCACGCGGGCGCCGCTGCAACCGGTGATCCATGGCCGGATCGAGCGCGAAGGCTACGCCGTCGAGAAGGTCTACTTCGAGAGCGCGCCCGGCTTTTTCGTCACCGGCAACCTCTACCGCCCGCTGCGTCCGACGGGGCGCGTCCCCGCGGTCCTCTTCGCGCACGGGCACTGGAAGGACGCGCGCCTCTCGGAGGAGACCGAGGCGAAGCTGCGGCTGGAGCTTGCGACCGGCGCGGAGCGTTTCGAGCAGGGCGGCCGCAGCCGGTTCCAGTCGCTGTGCGTGCAACTGGCGCGCATGGGCTGCGTGGTCTGGCAATGGGACATGCTGAGCGACTCCGACGCGCGGCAGTTCTCGGCGCAGGTCATCCACCGCTTCGCCAAGCAACGGCCGGAGATGAACACGGTGGAGAACTGGGGCCTCTACAGCACTCCCGCCGAGTCGCGGCTGCAGAGCGTGATGGGCCTGCAAACCTGGAACGCGGTGCGTGCGCTGGACTTCGTGCTCGGCCTGCCGGAGGTGGACCCCGAGCGCGTGGCCATCACCGGCGCCAGCGGCGGCGGCACGCAGACGATGCTGCTGGCGGCGATTGATCCGCGCGTGAAGCTCTCCTTCCCCGCGGTGATGGTCAGCACCGCGATGCAGGGCGGCTGCACCTGCGAAAACGCGTCCCTGCTGCGCATCGGCACCGGGAACGTCGAGTTCGCCGCGCTCTTCGCCCCCGGTCCCCAGGGGATGACCACGGCGAACGACTGGACGCGCGAGATGTCGACCAAGGGATTCCCCGAGCTCCAGCGCCTCTACGCGCTGCTCGGCGCGCCGAAGCACGTGCACCTGCACCGCGGGGAGCACTTTCCCCACAATTACAACGCGGTGGCGCGGTCCGCCTTCTACACGTTCCTCAACCAGCATTTCCGGCTCGGCCAGCAGGAGCCGGTGATCGAGCGGGACTACGTGCCGCTGACCCGCGAGCAGCTGACGGTGTGGGGGCCGGGGCATCCCGCGCCGCGCGAGGAGGATCCGGCCTTCGAGCGCGCGCTGCTGCGCTGGTGGGACGAGGACGCGCGCCGCCAGCTGGAGGCGGCGGTGCCGCAGCCGCAGCGCTTCCGGGAACTCGTCGGGGGCGGCTTCGCGGCGGCCCTCGGGCGCGACCGGGAGACGGCGGGCGCGACCCGCTGGATCGCCGCGACGAGTGTCGACCGCGGGGAGTTCCGGGAGCTTTCCGGCCGCGTGCGGAACGAGACGCACCGCGAGGAGTTGCCGGCGGTGCTGCTGGAACCGGTGCGGGCCTCCGGCCGCGTGGTGCTCTGGGCGGACCCCGCGGGGAAGGCCGGCCTGCGTGACGCGCAGGGTGGCCTCCGGCCGGAGGTCTCCCGCCTGCTCGCCGCCGGTCACGCGGTGCTCGCCGCGGATCTCCTCTTCCAGGGGGAGTTCGTTGCCGCGGCGGAGCCGCCGGGGCCGACGCGCGTGGTGCGCAATCCGCGGGAATTCGCCGGGTACACGCACGGGTACAACGCGTCGCTCTTCGCCCAGCGCGCGCACGATCTGCTGACCCTCGCCCGCTTCGCGCGGGAACGTCCGGGGGTACGCCAGGTTGACCTGCTGGGTCTCGGCGAACTGGGGCCCGTGGCCGCCGCGAGCCGCGCGCTGGCGGGTGGGGAGATCGCCCGGGCCGCCGTGTTCACCGGCGGTTTCCGGTTCGCCTCGCTGCTCGATTACCGGGATCCGCGGTTCCTGCCGGGCGGAGCGAAGTACCTCGATGTGCCGGGGCTGCTGGCGCTCAGCGCCCCGCATCCCCTCTGGGTCGGCGGGGAGCCGGAAGGCGAGCCCATTGCCGCGCGCGTGTATGCCGCGGCGGGCGGGACGGCCCAGCTCGAGCGCCACCGCGGTCCTGCGGAGGGCGGATTGGCGGCTGCGGTGGCGTGGCTCCTCCGCTGAGGGCGCGCCGCCTCAGGCCGGGCCCAGCATCCCGTGGCGGAACGCCGCCGCGAGGGCGGACCACGCCCGCGCCCGGTGGCTGAGGGCGTTCTTCGCCGCGTCGCCGAGCCGGGCGAGGGTGGCGGTTTGCCCCTCCGGGATGAAGAGCGGGTCGTAGCCGAAGCCCCCGCCGCCGTCCGGAGCCGCGGCGAGTCGCCCGGCGCACCGGCCCTCGAAGAGGCTCTCGCGGCCCGAGGGATCCAGCAGGCACAGCACGCAGACGAAATGCGCGCCCCGGCGCGCGGGCGGCACGTCCGTCATCGCCGTGACGAGCTTCGCGAGGTTCGCGGCCGCGTCGCCCGCGGGGCCGGCGTAGTAGGCGGACTCGACGCCGGGCGCGCCCTCGAGGGCGTCGACGCACAGGCCGCTGTCGTCGGCCAGCGACCAATGGCCGGCCGGGAGGCGGTCGAGCAGTGCCCGGGCCTTCCGGCGGGCGTTGCCGGAGAAGGTGCCGGTGTCCTCCACCACGGGCGGCATCCCGCCGAAGGCGGTCGCGGAGAGGAATTCCAAGGGGAGACGGGAGTCGGCCGCGAGGGCGCGCATCTCGGCCGCCTTGTGCGGATTACCGGAGGCGAGGACGAGGCGCAGCGGGGCGTTCAACGGCGGGACGTGGCTGGTTTCTTGGCCGGCTTGGTGGCGCGCGGCGCGGGCGTGGCTTCGGGCGGCTCGTGCCCCGCCTGCCGCGCGCGGGCGTTCATCTCCCGTTCGAGGAACGGCAGCAAGGGTTCCCCCGTCGCCGCGAGGCGGGCGTAGAGCTCGTCGAGCAGTTCGGCCAGCGGGCGGGGTTCCGGGGCGGGGGCGGGCTCGGCGGCTGGTGGTGGGGTCGGCTCCGGGTTGGGCGCGGGGGCGGGGGCCGCGGGGGGCAGGGGAAAGGGCGCGCTGGAGTGTCCCCCGCCCAGCTCTGCCGGCAGGTCCTTCACGAGGATCGCGTCCCCCTGGGCGACGACCGCGCTGCGGTAGATCGTGTTCTCCAGTTCCCGCACGTTGCCGGGCCAGGCGTGCCGGAGCAGCAGCGCTAGGGCCTCGGGGGAGACCTTGGTCACCCGGGTCTTGCGCTGGCGCGCGAGGTTCTGGAGGCAGAAGTCCACGATCTGGGGGATGTCTTCCCCGCGTTCCCGCAGGGCGGGCATCCGGATGCGGACCACGTTGAGCCGGTAATACAGGTCCTCGCGGAAGGTCTTGTCGCGGACCATCGCCTCGAGGTCCTTGTTCGTCGCGGCGAGGATCCGGACGTCGACGCGGATCATCTCCGTGCCGCCGACGCGCTGAATCTCCCCCTGCTGGAGCACGCGCAGGATCTTCGTCTGGGTGGCGAGCGCCATGTCGCCGATCTCGTCGAGGAAGATGGTGCCGCCGTCGCAGAGCTCGAATTTCCCGAGGCGCTGGCCGGTGGCGCCGGTGAAGGATCCCTTCTCGTGCCCGAACAGCTCGCTCTCGATCAGGTTGTCGGGGATGGCGGCGCAGTTGACGGCGATGAACGGCCGCGCGGCGCGGTGGCTGTGCTTCCAGATCGAGCGGGCGACCAGTTCCTTGCCGGTGCCGCTCTCGCCCGTGATCATCACGGTGACGTCGCTTGCGGTGACCTGGCCGATGACCTTGAAGACTTCCTGCATCACCGGGGAGCTGCCGACGATGCCCTCGCGGTAGTCGTCCGCGTTGATGGTGGGCCGGTAATCCCCGACCGCCCGCAGGTCCGCGTGGGCCTTGAGGGCGTTCTGGGCGAGGCCGAGGACCTTCGCGGGGTCGAAGGGCTTCATCACGTAATCGAACGCCCCGAACTTCATCGCCTCGATCGCGGTCTGGGCCGTGCCGAAGGCGGTCATCAAAATGACCAGCTGTCGCGGGCTCGCGGCGCGGATGTGCTGCAGCGCCTCGATCCCGCTCATCCCGCCCATCCGGACGTCGAGGAAGATCAGGTCGGGGGGCGGACCCTGGCGCACGAGCGCGACGCCCTCCTCGCCGCTGGCGGCCTCGGCGACCTGGTAGCCCCGGGAGGAAAGCACGCGCGCGAGCGAATAGCGGATCTCCGCGTCATCGTCGATGACGAGCAGGGTGGGCGGGCGGGTCGGTGCTTCGGACATGGCGGGCGGGCGCTCGCGGCGGGCGCGGCGGGCCGGGGCCGCACTGCGCGCTCGCCATCGTGGCGCTCGGGGGATTCTTTCGCCGGCGATGCTCGGCTGGTCAACGAACCTTTTCCGCGTGGCGGGGATCCAGCTTTCGCTGCACTTCTCGTTCTACCTGCTGCTCGGCTTCAACGCGTGGCAGGGATGGCGGGAGGCGGGCTGGACCGGGATGTGGTGGCACAGCGGGGTCCTGATCGCCTTCTTCATCTGCGTGGTCCTCCATGAGCTCGGGCATTGCTTCGCCGCCCGGCGCTACGGGATCGGGGTCTCGCGGATCCTCCTGCTCCCGATCGGCGGCGTGGCCGAGTTTGACGGCATTCCCCGGGAGCCCGGGCGCGAGGTGGTGATCAGCCTGGCCGGACCGGCCGTCAACTTCGTGCTGGCCGCGTTGCTCTGGCTCGTGCTGCGCGTCCTGCCGGTGGCCGGGGAGGACGCGCCCGGGGGCCTGCCGGGTTTGGCCGGATCGCTGGATTTCCTGCTCTCGTGGAACCTGCTGATGGGGACGTTCAACCTGGTGCCGGCCTTCCCGATGGACGGGGGGCGGGTGCTGCGGGCGGTGCTGGCGGGACGGATGGACTACGTGCGCGCCACGTTCTGGGCGGCCACGGTCGGCAAGGTCGTGGCGGTCGCGGGCGCGGTGGCGGCCTACTTCCATCAGCCGCTCGCGATCCTGTTGTTCCTCTTCGTCTTCATCGTCGGTGAAATGGAGTACCGCGGCGCGCGCCGCCGCGCGGAGGAGGAGGAGCATTTTCGCCTGACGGTGGAGCGCCTGCGGGCCCAGAGCATCGCGCAGGGGACGCGGCCGCCGGTCTGAAGTCGTCCGCGGCCGCTCGCCCTAGCGCGCGCTCAGGTCGAAGGAGGCGATCTCCTCGTCGTTGCGCACGAGGACCGAGCGGTTGGCGAAGGCGGGATGGGACCAGTGGACTTCCCGGACGCCGGCCCGGTTGGTGGGCTTCACCAGTTGGGCGCGGCCCAGTTCCTCGCAGCCGGCCGGCGTGAGCCGCAGGAGCAGCAACTGCCCCAGCTCGTTGTAGAGGAAGAAACGGTCCTCGTGACGGACCAGGAAGGCGGTGACGTGGCGGGCCGGCTTGCCGCCGGCGGTCGTCGGCGCGAGCGTCTCCCAGATGCGTTCGCCGGTGTCGAGCCGGAGGCACCGCAATTGGCCGAAGGCGCAGACGCCGTAGATGTGGCCGTCGGCGATGAACGGGGTGCTCATCAGGCTGTGCAGCCCCTCCGTCCTCGTCTCGCTCGGGCCGCGGATGCTCCAGACCTCCTCCGCGGCAGGGCGATCCGCGGCCAGCCGCAGCAGCTTGGAGCCGTCGAAAAAGGTCGAAAGCAACAGCCGGTCGCCGACGAGGCGCGGCGAACCGATGGCGTGGGCGAGCTTCGTCTTGAACGGCACGCTCCACAGGACCTCTCCCGTGGCCGGCCGAAGCCCGGAGATGGCCTCCGCGTCCCACGCGAGCAGTTGCCGGGTGCCGCCGGCCGTCACCACCACCGGGGTGGAGTAACCCGGCTCCCGCGGGGGCAGGGCCCGCCAGCGGACCTCGCCGGTGCGCTTGTCCAGCGCGTGTACGGTGTGGGCCTCCCCGCCCGTCAGGCACACCAGCAGGTCTCCCTCCACCACGGGGGCGGAGGCGAAGCCCCAGAGCGGGGTGCGGGCGGCGAAGTCGCGCGGGTAGTGCCGGGACCAGAGCACGCGGCCGGTCGCCACCTCGAGGCAATGCAGGTGGCCCTCCGCGCCCAGGGTGTACACGCGGTCGCCGTCCACCTCCGGCGCCGCGCGCGGGCCGGAAGGGTAGCTCAGGTCGTAAGGACAGTCGTACTCGTGCGTCCAGAGGACGCGGCCGGAGCGCTCGTCGAGGCAGACCACCCGCTCGATGCCGGGCTCGGCCATCCGCTTGAGGGCGCCGCCGGTGTTGCCGCGGGTCTGCGACCGCGGCCGGTCGAGCAGGAAGACGCGCCCGCCGGCGACGACCGGGCTGCTGTAGCCGGCCGCGACGGGAGTGCGCCAGCGCACGGGCGGACCGCCGGCCGGGAAAGCGGCCAATACGCCGGTCTCCCGCCAGACGCTGTCCCGTTGCGGGCCATGCCAATGCGGCCAGTCCGCCGCCCGGACCGGTGCGGGCGGCAAGGCGGCGAGCGCCAGGAACAAAAACGCTCCCACCGGCCAAGGAGGGAGCGTCGGGATCATATCCGGGGAAAGAGCCGGCGAGCGGCCCACCGCGTCAGCGGCCGAGGCTGGCGCGCAGGCTCGCGAGCTGGCCGGCGCTGCCGAGCAGCTGGTTCCGGCTGCCGATGAACTTGGCGTATTCGTCGATGAAGACCTTGCCGGGCGGGCGGAAATCGAACTCCGCCGGCTTGTCGCGGAAGAACTCGCGGTGCACGCGGGTCCAGACCAGGCGACCATCGGTGTCGATGTTGACCTTGGTCACGCCGAGGCGCGCCGCCGGCAGGTATTCGTTGGGGTCCACGCCCATCGAGTCCTTGATCTGGCCGCCCGCGCGGTTGATGCGGTCGACCTCGTCCTTCGGCACGCTGGAGCTGCCGTGCATCACGAGCGGGAAGCCGGGGAGACGGTCCTTGATCTTCTGCAGCACGTCGAAGTGGAGAGACTGCTTGCCCTTGAACTTGAAGGCGCCGTGCGAGGTGCCGATGGCGCAGGCGAGCGAATCGCAGCCCGTGCGCGCCACGAACTCCTTGGCTTCCTCGGGGTCGGTGAGGCAGGCGTGCCCTTCCTCGACCTTGATGTCCTCCTCGACGCCGCCGAGCATCCCCAGCTCCGCCTCGACCGAGATGCCCTTCGCGTGAGCCTTCTCGACCACGCGGCGGGTGATGGCCACGTTCTGGTCGAAGGGGTCATGGGAGGCGTCGATCATCACCGAGCTGAAGAAGCCGGAGTTGATGCAGTCGTAGCAGGTCTCCTCGTCGCCGTGGTCCAGATGGACGGCGAAGATCGCCTCCGGGAAGATGTCGCCGGCGGCGCGGATGATGGCCTCCAGCATCCGCTTGTCGGTGTACTTCCGCGCGCCCTTCGAGATCTGGATGATGAAGGGGGCCTGCGACTCGATGCAGCCCCGGAAGAGGCCCATCGCCTGCTCGGCGTTGTTGATGTTGTAGGCGCCGACGGCGTACTTGCCGTAGGCGTGCTGGAACAGCTGCGCGGTGGTGACGATCATGGACGGAAAAGGTTCACGAGGAGCGTCCGGATGCGCGCCGCCCGGGGCAAGGGTAATTTCCCGCGCGGCCGGAATCAGCGCGGCGGGAACTCAAACTCCGCCTTCGCGCCGGTCGGCGAGAGCACGAGGTAGGCGGCGAAGGCCTGGCCCCGCTTGGACATGAAGCCGGGGATCAGGCCGGTCTTGCCCTCCGCGCAGAGGCGCTGGACCTCCTCCTCAGGAATGTCGCGGCCGCACAGCTGGCGCTTCAGCGTGAAGACGACCCGGTTGTCCTGCTCGGGCCGGCGGACGTAGAAGGCTTCCGCCGTGGCGACAAGCTCCCCGCCCTTGTGGCGGGCGCTGGGCCCGAGGACCTGCGCGGCCGAGAGGTCGACCGGCGCCTTGGCCTTGCGCACGATCGGGTTGCCGTCCTTGTCGACCTTCGGCTTGCGGGGCGGGAACTCCCACGCGATGCGGCCGGCCTCGCGCTTCAGGAACGCGTCGAAGGGGCGGCCTTTCTTCGAGATGAAGCCCTGGATGAGGTCGGTCTTGCCGGTGGTCACCAGCTGGATCGCGGCCTCGCGCGGGATCGACTTCTGGCACATCAGCCGGCCGACGCGGAAGGCCTGGGTCCAGCCTTCGCCTTCCCGGGTGCGGAGCACGTAGCTGTTGCCCGACTCGCACAGCTCGGCGCCGTTCGCGGGGTCGGTCCAGAACGGTTCCAGCGTCCCCAGGTCCTGCTTGTCGCCGAAGTCGTACGAGGCCTGCCACTTCCCCTTCTCCTCGTCCCGCGCGAGGCGCAGGGTCGCGGCGAAGCGTGCACGGGTCTTGGCGGAGATGAAGCCGTCGAGGGGGCCGACGACGCGCTTCTCCACGAGCTCCTTGACCTCGGGCTCCTCCATCCGGCGGCCGCCGATGACCTTGTAGATCATCAGCTCGCCGTCCTGCGACTTGTACCCGCGCAGGGTCTCGCGGAGGGGCTTGCCGTCGGTGGGCGAGAGGATGTCGGTGACACGGGCCACCGAGTCGTCCTCCTCGAAGCCCTTCACCCGCTCCACGATGCCGCGGGTGGTGGCCACGATCTCCGCCATGAATTTTTCCCGCGGAAACCGGTTCTGCTCCATTTGCCGGAGCTTGAACTCCCATTCGCCGGTCAGGTCCGGCTTGGTGAGCTCCTCCGCCTTCACGGCGGCGAGGAACTGAATCAGCTGCTCCGCCTTGGCGGTCGGGATCAGCTCCCGCTGGGGGCGGTCGATGTACTTCTGGTTGATCAGCCCGTCTATCGTGTCCGCACGGGTCGCCGGGGTGCCCAGGCCGCGCTCCTTCATCGCCTCCGCCAGCTCCTCGTCGTCCACCAGCTTGCCCGCGCCCTCCATCGCGGAGAGCAGCGTCGCTTCGGTGTAGCGGGGGGGCGGCTTGGTCGCCTCGGCGTGCAGGGTCGCCTCGGTCGTGACCGCGGCCGGCGGGGTGCCGTCGGCCGGATCGAGCGGCGGCAACGAGCGCCCGTCGGCTGAGTCCTCGTCGACCGTCGCGCGGCCGTACACCGCCAGCCAGCCGGCGGAGGTGAGCACCTTGCCCTCGGTCTTGAAGTCGTGGCCCGGGGCGACGGTGCTGATGCGGGTGGTGACGTCGAATTCGGCGGCCGGGAAGAAGGCGGCGACGAAGCGGCGCGCGATCATGTCGAAGATCTTCGCCTCGAGGTCCTCGAGCCCGCGAGCCTCGTTGACGGTGGGGATGATCGCGAAGTGGTCGGAGATCTGCGCGTTGTTGAAGATGCGCTTGTTCGGCCGGACCCAGCCGGCCTCCAGCACCTGGGCGGCGAACGGCGCGAGGGGCCCGCCGAGGGCGCGGAGGGTATCCCGGACCGTCGGCTGGTAATCCTCCGGCAGGGCCCGGGAGTCGGTGCGGGGGTAGGTGATGACCTTGTGGCGCTCGTAGAGGGCCTGGGCGATTTGGAGTGTGCGGCGCGCCGGGAGGCCGAAGCGGTTGTTGGCCTCGCGCTGGAGCGTGGTCAGGTCGTACAGGCGCGGGGCCGCCTGCGTGCTGCCCTTGCGCTCCTCCGTGACCTTCGCCGGGGGCCGGCCCTGACAGGCGGCGTGCACGGCCTCGGCGGCCGCGCGGTCCCAGATCCGGTCGATGCGATCGTGCTCGTCGCCCTCGGCGCGGCGGAAGCTTGGGCGCTGGTAGACGCCCTCGTACGTGCCCTGGCGGACGGCGAAGGTGGCGGTGACGCGCCAGTAATCGCGGGGTCGGAAGTGGCGGATCTCCAGCTCGCGGGCGTAGACCATCGCGAGGGTGGGGGTCTGGACGCGGCCGACGGAGGCGACGTTGCCGGCGCGGGAGCCGAACATCCGCTTCGTGAGCGCGCGGGTCCCATTGATGCCGATGAGCCAGTCGCTCTCGCTGCGGCAGCGGGCGGCCTGCTCGAGGCCGGCCATCCGCTCGCCGTCCCGCAGGTTGCGGAAGGCCTCGCGGATGCCCTCCGTGGTCATCGTCTGCATCCACGCGCGCTTCACCGGGAGGCGGCATTTCGCGAGCTGGTAGAGGTAGGCGAAGATCAGCTCGCCCTCGCGCCCGGCGTCGCAGGCGTTGATGACCTGGTCGACGTCCTTGCGGCCGAGCAGCTTCTTCACCGCGGTGAACCGCTCCTTCGCGTCCTCGATCGGCTTCAGGCCGAACTTCTCCGGGATGATCGGCAGCGTCTCGAGCCGCCAGAATCCGTACTTCTTCTTGTCGATGTCCTCCGGCATCTCCAGCTCGACCACGTGGCCGACGGCGTAGGAGATGACGTACTCGTCGTTCTCGTAGTGGTCCCCCTTCTTGGGGATCTTGCCGAGGGCGCGCGCGAGGTCCGCGGCGACGGACGGCTTCTCGGCGATGACGAGTGACTTCATGGGACGCGACCCGCTACCGGCGCGCCCGTGAAGTGCAAGACCTAGTTTTTTTCGCGCGCGCGAACGGCGCCGCCGGCGGCTCAGGCCGCGGGGACGCGCGGCGTCTCGGCGAGTGCCGCGTCGAAGGCGCGGAGCAGCGCGGCGATCGTCTCGTCGGTTTCGTCGCCCATGTTCGAGATGCGGAAGGTCTTCCCCTTCAGCTTGCCGTAGCCGCCGTCGATCACGAGGCCGTGCTTGGACTTGAGCGTCTTGTTCAGGGCGCCGAGGTCGTAGCCGAGGTTGTTCGCGAAGCAGTTCAGCGTCACCGAGCCGAAGCCCGGCGGCGGGAACATCGTGAAGCCCTTGGCGAGGACGTGTTCGCGCACCGTGCGGTTGAGCCGGGCGTGGCGCGCGTGGCGGTTGGCGATCCCCTCGGCGCGGATGTCCTCGAGCTTGGACTGCAGCGCGTAGATCAGGGAGATCGCGGGCGTGCTCGGGGTCATCCCCTGCTCGTGGTTCTTCTGGAACTCGACCAGGTCGAAGTAGTACCCGCGGCCCTCGGTGCCCGCGGCGCGCTCGAGGGCGCGGGCGGAGGCCGAGACCAGGGCGAGGCCCGGCGGCAGCGCGAGCGCCTTCTGCGAGCCGGTGATGAGGATGTCGATGCCCAGCTCGTCCTTCGGCAGGGGCATCGCGCTGAAGGAGCTGACCGTGTCGACGATCGAGATGACGTCGGGGAACTCGCGGATCACGCGCATCAGGGCCGGCAGGTCGCTCATGCAGCCGCACGAGGTCTCGTTGTGGATGAGCGTGATCGCGTCGTAGCCGCCGGTGGCGAGCTCGCGGCGCACGGCGTCGGGATCGACGGGCTTGCCCCAGTCGAAGCGGAGGGCGGTGGCGGCCTTCCCGGCCCGCAGGGAGACGTCGTACCACTTGTCCGAGAACGCCCCGTTCATGCAGTTCAGCACCTTGCGCCGGGTGACGCTGCGCAGGGCTCCCTCCATGACGCCCCAGGCGCTGCTGGTGGACAGGTAGACCGGGTCGCGGGTGCCGGCCAGGGCCTGCAGCTCGGGCTGGATCGCCTGGTAGAGCGCGACGAACTCGGTGGTGCGGTGGCCGATCATCGGGCGGGCCATCGCGCGGAGGGTCTTCTCGGAGACGGCGATCGGGCCGGGAATGAAAAGTTTGTAGCTCATAGGGCGGAGGGTCGCCGGCGGGATGCCGGGCGAGCGAAAACTGTTTACGCCGCCGGAGGCGTCAACCTTAGGTTTCGCCCCCTCGCCGATGTCCTCCTCCTGGTTCAAGAAGCAGCTCAACGCCCTCGAGCTTTTCACCGTGGACGTGATCTATGGGCGGCGCGCGGGCGCGGGCACGGCGATCTACGGCGGCTTCCTCCAGGGCCTGTCCTGGCTGTTCAGCGCGGCGGCGCAGTCGCGCGCCTGGCTCTACCGGCAGCGCATCCTGCATGACCAGCCGCTCGGTTGCCTCGTGGTCGTGGTCGGCAACCTCACGGTCGGGGGCACGGGCAAGACGCCGGTGGTGGAGAAGTTCGCGCGCGCCCTCCGCGACCGCGGCCGCCGCGTCGCGATCCTCAGCCGCGGTTACAAGAGCCGCGGGGCCCCCCTCTGGCGCCGTGCGTGGTGGCGGCTCACCCACGCCGAGCCGCCCCCGCCCCGCATCGTGAGCGACGGGGAACGGCTGCTCCTCGGCAGCGACGAGGCCGGCGACGAGCCCTGGATGCTCGCGCGGAACCTGCCCGGCGTGGTTGTCCTCGTGGACAAGAACCGCGTCCAGGCCGGCCGTTACGCGGTGCGGCGCTTCGGCTGCGACACGCTCGTGCTCGACGACGGGTTCCAGTACCTGCCGCTGAAGGGCAGCCTGAACCTGCTGCTGATCGACAAGACCAACCCCTTCGGCAACGGGCACCTCCTGCCCCGCGGCATCCTGCGCGAGCCGGTGAAGCACCTCCGGCGCGCCCACTACGTCTTCCTCACCAAGTCCGACGGCCGGAGGGACCCGGAGCTGGAGCGGGTGATCGCCAGCCACAACCCCGCGGCGGACGTCATCGAATGCGCCCACCGGCCGCGGCACCTCCGCCGGTTCGGGCGTCCCGAGGAGGCGCCGGGCGGGCGGGAGCCGCTCGCCTTCCTGCAGGGCCGGCGCGTGTTCGCCTTCAGCGGCATCGCCACGCCGGAGAGCTTCGAGAAGTTCCTCCGCGACCTCGGGGCGGTGCTGGCCGGCCGCGAGCGATTCCTCGACCACTACCGCTTCGGCGAGGAGGACCTCGGGCAGCTTTTCGCGCAGGCCGCCCGCGACGGCGCCGAGTGCCTCGTCACCACGGAAAAGGACGCGGTCCGCATCCGGGACGACCTGCCGTGCCCGCTGCCGCTGTATTACCTGCGGCTGGAGATCGAGATCCTGCGCGGGGCGGCCGACTTCGACGAGGCGGTGGGCCGGATCTGCTTTCCCGCCTCCGGGCCCCGGACGGCGGGCGGCTGACCGCGTCGCGGCCCCGGTTTGCCCTTGCGGCGCCGGTGCGCCCGGCCGTTAGTCTGCCCCGATCATGCTGCTGGATCCCCGCTTCGAGAAACTGGCCGCCGGCCTCGCCGGCTTCTCCACCGAGCTCGCCCGCGGCGAGCGGGTGCTGATCGACGCCTTCGACATCCCCGACGCGATGGTGGTCGCGCTCGTCCGGGCCGCCCGCGCCCGCGGCGCCCATCCCTACGTGCAGCTGCACCGTGCCCGCATCACCCGCGAGCTCGCCCTCGGCGCCGCGGAGGCCCAGTTCTCCGCCCACGCCGAGGTCGAACTGGCGCGAATGCAGCGGATGGACGCGTACATCGCGATCCGCGGCTCCGAGAACATCTTCGAATCGTCGGACGTCCCCTCCGCCCAGGTGCAGCTCGTCTCGCGCCTGATGAAGCCCGTGCTGGACCACCGCGTGGGCCGCACCAAGTGGGTGGTGCTCCGCTGGCCCACGCCCTCGATGGCGCAGCAGGCGGGGATGAGCACGGAGGCCTTCGAGGACTTCTACTTCCGGGTCTGCACCCTGGATTACTCGCGGATGGAGCCCGGGATGAAGGCCCTCGAGGACCTGATGCGCCGCACGGACCGCGTGCACATCAAGGGGCCCGGCACCGACCTGCGGTTTTCCATCAAGGGCATCGGCGCGCGGCCCTGCCGGGGCAAGCGCAACATCCCGGACGGCGAGGTGTTCTCCTGCCCGGTGAAGGACAGCGTCGAGGGCCACATCCAGTACAACGCGCCGACGGTTTACCTCGGCCAGTCGTTCGACCAGGTGCGGCTCGCCTTCCGCAAGGGGCGAATCACCGAGGCGACCGCGAACCACACGCGGCGGCTCAACGAGATCCTCGATAGCGACGCGGGCGCCCGCTACATCGGCGAGTTCGCGATCGGCTTCAACCCGCATATCCTGGAGCCGATGCGGGACATCCTCTTCGACGAAAAGATCGCCGGCTCGTTCCACTTCACCCCGGGCCAGGCCTACGAGGGCGTCGGCAACGGCAACAAGTCGCAGGTCCACTGGGACCTCGTGTGCATCCAGCGGCCGGAGTACGGCGGCGGCGAGATCTGGTTCGACGGCAAGCTGATCCGCAAGGACGGGCTGTTCGTGCCCAAGGCGCTGCAGAAGTTGAACCCCGCGTACCTGCTCGGGGGCCGATGAGGGACTTCATCCAGGCGCTGCCCAAGACGGAGACGCATCTCCACGTCGAGGGCGCCCTGCCGTACGAGCTGCTGTTCACCCTCGATCCGGCGCGCTGGCCGCCGGACCCGGCGTTCCGGGCTCGCTCCTACCGCTACGCCTCGTTCCCGGACTTCGAGCGGATCCTGCTCGAGCACGCGCTGCCGTGGTTCACCTCGGCGGAGCGGTACCATGAGGCCGCGCGGCGGATGTTCGCGCAGCACGCCGCGCAGAACGTCCGCTACGTGGAGACCAGCTTCCACCTGCCCGTGAGCCGGCACATCGGCGTGCCCGGACCGGAGATCATCGCCGCCATCCGCAGCGCGGCCCCGCCGGGGCTCGAGGTGCGGGTGTTCGCCGGGATGCTCCGGTCGGACTTCGCCGGGGACCTGCGCCCGGTGATCGACACGCTCCACACCTGGGAACACCTCGCCGGCGTCGACCTCCACGGCCACGAGGTGATGCCCACGCCGCCGGATGCCGCGGGCGTCTGGGCGCGCCTCCGTGCCGCCGGCAAGGTCACCAAATGCCACGCGGGCGAGTTCGACGGCCCGGCCCGGGTGCGGGAGGCGATCGAGGTCCTGGGCGTGACGCGCATCCAGCACGGCGTCCGCGCGGTGGAGGATCCCGCGGTCGTCCGCCTCGCCGCCGAACGCGGGGTCACCTTCGATGTCTGCCCGCTGAGCAACGTCGGCCTGCGGGTGGTGCCTTCGCTGCGTGACCACCCGTTGCCGCGCCTGCTCGCCGCCGGCGTGCGGTGCACGGTGAGCACGGACGATCCCCTCTGCTTCGCCAACACGCTCACCGAGGAATACGCGGCCCTGGCCGGAGAACTCGGGTTCGGCCGCCGGGAACTCGCGGGTCTCGCCCGCGCCGGATGGGAGGTCGCGGACGTCCCGGCTGCCACCCGCACCGCGATGCTCGCCACCATCGACCGCCTGGCCGCCGCCGCATGACCGTCCCCGGAGCCGAGATCCACGTGGTGCCCGCCGGGCCACCGCGCCGCGCCGACAAGGAACTGGCCGCCGCCTTTCCCGCGCACAGCCGCACCGCGCTGCAGCGCGCGTTCGACGCGGGACTCGTCCTCCGCGACGGGGTCTCCCTTGGCCGCGATGCCTCGGTGCACGCGGGCGACCGGCTGGAGTTTTCCCTCCCGGAGGTGCGGCCCGCCGAGCTGCGCGCGGTGGACCTGCCCCTCGACATCCTTTTCGAGGACCGCCACCTGCTCGCGGTCAACAAGGCCGCCGGGATGATCGTGCACCCCGGTGCGGCCACCGGCGAGGACACGCTCGTGCACGCCCTGCTGGCCCACTGCGCGGACACCCTCAGCGGCATCGGCGGCGTCCAGCGCCCAGGCATCGTGCACCGCTTGGACAAGGACACGACCGGGGTGATGGTCGTGGCCAAGACCGATGCGGCGCACCGCGCGCTGGCGGACCAGTTCGCGCAGCGCACCCTCACCAAGGAATACGTCGCGCTGGTCGCCGGGGTGCCGCCCCTCCTCAGCGGGATCATCGACCGGGCCATTTCGCGCCATCCCACCCACCGCCACCGGATGACGGTGGGCGAGGGGGGCAAGCCCGCCCGCACCGCCTGGGAACGGGTGGAGGCCCACGGCAACCTCGGGGCCCTGCTCCGGTGCCGCATCTTCACGGGGCGCACCCACCAGATCCGCGTGCACCTGAAGTCCCTCGGCCACCCCATCCTCGGCGATGCGCTCTACGGCTGGAAACCGGACCCGCGGCTCACGGTCGTGCCCGCGCGGGTGATGCTCCACGCGGAGCACCTCCTGCTGACGCATCCGGTCACGGGCCGGGAACTCGACCTGCGGGCGCCCATCCCGGCCGACTTCGCCGCCGTCCGGAAGGCCCTCGGGACCGCCGCCCGCCGCGAGGCCCGCGCCCGCGACTGAGCCCGCCAGGAGGCTCAGCCTTCGCGCGCCGCGAGCAGCTCCGCCGCCACGCCGTGGCGCAGGCTGCACCAGGAATGACGAAAGGTGTCGCAACCGGTCAGCTCCGCCATCGCGATCAGGGTGGCGAGCGCCGCCGGAAACACGTCCGCCCGCGCCGCGCTGAGGCCGGCGAGGGCCTGCCGCTCCCCGAGGGTCAGCGGGCCGACGCGGGCCAGCAGTTCGCGCAGGAAGGCGACGGGAATTTCCGGGGCGCTGTCGTCCAGATCGATCCCCGCCGCGGCGGCGCGCATCGCCCGGGCGGTGCTCACGGTGCCGCCGGCGGCGGCCACGGGCAGGCCGCGGAATCCATGCCGCGCGAGGCCCGCCTCCGCGGCGACGGCGGTGACGTGCCGGGCAATCACCGCGCGGACGGACTCCGGCAGGGGCAGGGTGGAGTCCGCGACGAAGCGTTCGGTGAGCCGGACGCAGCCGAGCGGCAGGCTCAGCGCGCACCGGACCTCCGGCCCGCGGAATTCGAGCACCTCCAGGCTGCCGCCGCCGAGGTCGAACAGCGCGAGGTCGCCCGCCGCCGCCAACGCGGGATCGCAGCGCAGGCCGAGTCCGATCAGCCGGGCCTCCTCGGGGCCGGAGAGGATGCGCAGCGCGAGTCCGGTGGTTCCCCGCACCGCGGCCGCGAATTCCGGCCCGTTCTCCGCGTCGCGCACCGCACTGGTCGCGACCACGGCCGTGGTGTCCGCCCCGTGGGCGCGACCCTCGGCGGCGAGGCTGCGGACGGCGTCGATCCCGCGCGCGAGGCTGCCGGGCGCCAGCCGCGGCCGATCCCGGCCGAGTCCCGCGCCCAGCCGGGCCTCCAGCGTCCGCGCGTGGATGCGTTCCATGCCCGCCGGCGACCGGCGCGCGACGAGGAGCTTGATCGTGTTGCTGCCGACGTCGATGACGGCGACCGTCCGGGGCGCGGGGGAAGGGGGCATCGGCGTCAGAGCACGAACCCGGCGGGAGCGATCAGGAGCACGAATTCACCTTTCAGGCTGAGGCGGCTGAGGCGATCGCGGACCTCGCCGGCGGGTCCGACGAGAAAGGTCTCGTGCACCTTGGTCAGTTCCTTCGCGACCGCGATGACCCGGTCGGGGCCCAGCACCGTGACGAGTTCCTCGACGGCCTTGCCGATGCGGTGGCAGCTCTCAAACAGCGCGAGGGTGTACTCCAGCTCGCGGTGACGCGTGAAGCAGGCGATCCGGGCGGCGCTCTTCGGCGGAAGGAAGCCGAGGTACAGGAACCCGTTGGTGGGGAGCCCGCTGGCGCAGAGGGCGGCGAGGAGCGCGTTCGGGCCCGGAACCGGAACGACCGGCAGGCCCGCCTGCCGGCAGGCGCGGACGACGCGGAAGCCGGGATCGCTCAGGCCTGGAGTGCCGGCGTCGCTGACCAGCGCGACCGAAGCCCCGGCGGCGAGGCGGCGCGCAAGTTCCGCGGCGGCCTCACGCTCGTTGTGCTCGTGGTAGGGAAACAGTTCGCGGCGCAGTCCGAGCCGGGTGAGGAGCGCGCCGGTCGTGCGGGTGTCCTCGCAGGCCACCAGGTCGACGGTGCCGAGCAGCGTCCGGGCGCGCTCGGTGAGGTCCGCGAGGTTGCCGATCGGGGTGGCGACGACGTACAGGTGGCCCGGGAGGGGCCGGAGGGAGGCGTTTTCCATCGCGCCGGACGGCCTCCGCCTCGCGGAGGGGCGGCGGGAAGCCGTCGGATCAGGGCCGGCTCAGCGGCCCTGCGGCTGGCCCATCCCAGGGATCTGGCCTTCCCAGCCGGCGGGACGACTCCAGGGGATCGAGGTCTGCTTCGGGGCGTTGGTGCTGCAGCCACCCGCAAGGGCGCCGGCGGCAAGCATGGCGAGGGCGAGGAGGCGACGCGCGAGCGGAGTCATGGTTCCCGTACCAAAACCGCCTCATCCCCCTTCTGCAAGACCCCTCGCAGGGAGTCCGGCTCGACCTGGGCCACCGAGAACTGGGTGCGGGCGTCGCTGATCTGGACGGTCGCGAGCAGCCGGCCGCCCTGGGAAACCTGCAGCCGCTGGCCGGGGCGCGCGCCGCGGGCGGTGCCGAAGTTGAGCACGACGAAGGCGTTGCCGGGCCCGACGTTGAGGATGGTCGCGCGGCCGGCGCGGTTGGTGAACACCGCGGTGGAGGCGCCCGGGGTGGCGGGCGCCGCGGTCCCGTGGCGGGCGGAGGCGAGCTGGCGCTCGAGGTCCGCGATCGTCTGCCGGTAGGCCTGCACCGCCTCGGGGGAGGCGTGCGACGCGCGGGTCGCATCGAGATCCCGGCGCAGGGCCGCGACCTCGTCCTCCAGCGCCCGGGCGGTCGATTCGTACAGCGCGAGCACCGTGCGGGTATCCGCGAGGGCGCGCTCCGTCTCCCGGCCGCGCGCCTCCACCCCGGCGAGCCGCTCGCTGGTGCGGGCGAGCTCGACCTCGAGGCCGGTGGCGCGCTGCTGCCGCGCGTCCGCCTCGGCGCGCGCGCCGCCGAGCTCCGTTTCCAGCCGGGTGGCGCGCGACTGGCTCTCGGCCAAGCGCACCTCCAGCACCTGCTTCGAATTTCCGATGCGCAGCGCGAGGAAGGCCGAGCCCCCGGCGCCGGCCAGCGCGATCAGGCAGAGCAGGAGCGGCAGGCGGTGCACGGCGCGGCCTCAGGCGAGGCGGTAAGTCGCGGCCGTCGCGGTCTTCCCGGCGCGGCGACGCACCCCGGTCGCGGGATTTGCGCTGAGGTGTTCCAGGACTTTGAAGGCCGTCTCCGCCGCCTCCGGCGCGCCCGCGCGCGCGGCCAGCTCGGGCGCAGTGAAGGCGCGGCCCCGCTCCGCCGCCAGCGCGGCGACCACGGCCCGCTGGAGCGTGAGCACCGCGCCCGCCGCCTTCTTGCCCGCCTCGACGCCGGGCTGGTGGTAGGCGTTGATCCCGACGAGCGAGGCGTAGAGGCCGGTGACGCGCTCGTACAGGGCGATCAACATCCCGAGCGTCCGCGGCGAGACGTCCGGCACGGTCAGGGTGATCGAGCCGCGCCCCTTCTCGCTGAGGGCGTCGCGGGTCCCGAGCAGGAAACCCTGCAGGTAGTCCCCGGCGGTCACCCCCGGCTCCACCGCCAGCGCGTGGCGGCCGGGGCGGTCCCGGAGCACCTCGATGAACGTCACGAAGAAGTTGTCCACGCCCTCCCGCAGCTGCTGGACGTAGGCGTGCTGGTCGGTCGAACCCTTGTTGCCGTAGACTGCGATGCCTTGGTGGACGACGTTGCCCGCGAGGTCGCGCTCCTTGCCGAGGGATTCCATCACCAGCTGCTGGAGGTAACGCGAAAACAGGAGCAGCCGGTCCTTGTACGGCAGCACCACCATGTCCTTCCGGCCGCGTCCATCCGTGGCGTGGTGCCAGGCCAGCGCGAGGAGCGCCGCGGGGTTCGCGCGGGTCTCGGGCCGGCGCGTGAGTTCGTCCATCGCGGCGGCCCCCTCGAGCAGCCCATCGATGTCCAAGCCCTGCAGCGCGGCGGGTAGCAGGCCCACGGCGCTGAGCTGGCTGGTGCGGCCGCCCACCCAGTCCCACATCGCGAAGCGCGCCAGCCAGCCGGCGTCGCGCGCCTCCTGGTCGAGCCGGGAGCCGGCGCCCGTGACGGCGACGAAGTGCCGCGCGGGATCGAGGCCGGCGGCGCGGAAGGCGGCCTGGGCCTCGAGCATCCCGTTGCGGGTCTCCGCGGTGCCGCCCGACTTGGAAATCACGAGCACGAGGGTGCGGGCCAGTCGTCCCCGGAGCTGCCCGAAGACGAGGTCGATCCCGTCCGGGTCCGTGTTGTCGAGGAAGTGGATCGCCAGCTTGTCGCGGCGGGGCTGGCCGAGCGCGTGGGCCACCAGCTGCGGCCCGAGGGCGGAGCCGCCGATGCCGATCACCAGCAGTTCGCGGAAGCGGCCGCGCGGGCCGGCGATGGTGCCGGCGTGGACGTTCGCGGCGAAGGCGCGGATCGAGCGCAGGGTGTCCTCGATCTCCGTGCGGATCTCCGGGGTGGGCGCGAGCGCGGGCGTGCGCAGCCAGTAGTGGCCGACCCGGCGGCCCTCGTCGGGATTCGCGATGGCGCCGGCCTCGAGGGCGCGCATCGCGGCGAACGCCTCCTGCATCGGCCCCTCCATCGCCGTGGTGAACTCCGCGGGCAAGGGGAGCCGCGAGAGGTCCAGGCTGAACCCCAGGGCAGGGTAGTGGTGGAAGTGCTCCTGAAAATGCGCCCAGCTCATCGCGCGCGCCTCAGGTGAGCTTGTCGGTCACCGCGCCCTCCGAGGCGCTCGTCACGGTGTGGGCGTACTTGGCGAGGACGCCGCGGGTTTCCTTGGCGCGGCGCGGCTTCCAGGTGCGGAGGCGCGCCTGCAGCTCGCGGGCGGGAATGCCGAGGGTCAGCTCGTTGCGGACGGCGTCGATGGTGATCGGGTCACCGTTGCGGACCACGCCGATCGGGCCGCCGACGGCCGCCTCGGGGGTGAGGTGGCCGACGACGAAGCCGTGGCTGCCGCCGGAGAAGCGGCCGTCCGTGATCAGGGCGACGTCCTTGCCGAGACCGCGGCCCATGATGGCGCTGGTGGGGCTGAGCATCTCGCGCATGCCGGGACCGCCGACCGGCCCCTCATTGCGGATGACGACGACGTGGCCGGGTTTGACGCGGCCGGCGAGGATCGCGTCGAGCGCCTTTTCCTCCCCTTCGAAGACGATGGCCTTGCCGCTGAACGAGAGCCCCTCCTTGCCGGTGATCTTGGCCATCGCGCCGGCGGGGGCGAGGTTGCCGTAGAGGACGCGCAGGTGGCTGTCGGCCTTGATCGGGTTCGAGAGCGGACGGACGACGTCCTGCCCGGCCGGGTAGGGCTTCACGTCGCGGAGGTTCTCGGCGACGGTCTTGCCGGTCACGGTCAGGCAGTCGCCGTGCAGGAGGCCGGCGTCGAGCAGCACCTTCATCAGCGGGGGGAGGCCGCCGATGCGGGTGAGGTGGACCATCCCGTACTTGCCGGAGGGCTTCAGATCGGCGAGCACGGGCACGCGCTTCCCGATGCGGGTGAAGTCGTCGAGCTTCAGCTTCACCCCGCAGGTGTGGGCGATGGCCAGGAGGTGCAGCACGGCGTTGGTGGAGCCGCCGAGGGCGATCGTGACGGTGATGGCGTTCTCGAACGCCTTCCGCGTCATGATGTCGCGGGGTTTCAGGTCCGCCTTGAGCAGCGCGAGGGTGGCCTCGCCGGCGCGGCGGCAGTCCTGCTTCTTCTCCTCGCTGATGGCGATCTGGGCGGAGCTGTTGGGGAGGCTCATCCCGAGGGCCTCGATGGCGGAGGCCATCGTGTTGGCGGTGTACATCCCGCCGCAGGAGCCGGCGCCGGGGATGGAGCAGGCCTCGATCTTGCGCAGGCCCTCGTCGTCGACCTTGCCGGCGGCGTGCTGGCCGATCGCCTCGTAGACGGACACGATGTCGCACTCCTTGCGGGTGTCGGGATGGATGCCCGGCAAGATGGTGCCGCCGTAGACGAAGACGCCGGGGCGGTTGAGCCGGGCCATCGCCATGATGCAGCCGGGCATGTTCTTGTCGCAGCCGCCGATGGTCACCACGCCGTCGAAGCCCTCACCGGCCGCCACCGCCTCGATCGAGTCCGCGATGATTTCGCGCGAAACCAGGGAGTAGCGCATCCCGGGCGTGCCCATGCTGATGCCGTCGGACACGGTGATGGTGCCGAAGATGACGCCCTTGCCGCCCGCGGCGTTGGTCCCGGCCTCGGATTCGAGGGCGAGCTTGTCGATGTGCATGTTGCACGGCGTCACCATGCTCCAAAGGGAGGCGATGCCGATGACCGGCTTCTGGAAGTCCGCGTCGGTGAAACCGACGGGGCGCAGCATCGAGCGCGCGCCGGCGCGGGCGGGACCGTCGACGACGACGGAGGAATACTTGCGGGTGGAGTCCGGGGTGGAGGGCATGGAGAGAGGTCGGGACCGAACCAGAGCGCCGTGGCAGCGGCAAGCCCTAGTCGGGAGGTCAACGGCCGGTCGATTCCAACAGGCCGCGGCGGCGCAGCCAGGCGGCGGCGCGCTCGGGCCACGAGGTGACCGGCAGGGCGGGATCCGGACGCAGGCCGTAGCCGTGCCCGCCGGCGTCGTAGACGTGCACTTCCGCGCTGCCCCCCGCACGGCGCAGCTCGGCGGCCAGCAAGAGGGTGTTCTGCACGGGGACGGCGTCGTCGAAGGCGTGGACGAGGAACATCGGCGGGGCGCCCGGCCCGACCGGCATCACGCCGGAAAGCGTGGTCTGCCCCCGCTCCACGAACCCGCCGGTATAAATCAGCAGGGCGAAGTCCGGCCGCCAGGGGACGGTGTCGGCCGCATCGACGGCCGGATAGAGGCGCTCGGTGGCGAGGGCGGTGTAGGCGGCGGTGGCGCCCCCGGCGCTGAAACCGAGGATGCCGAGGCGGTCGGCCCGCAGGCCCCATTCCCCGGCCTTGGACCGCACCAGGCTCATCGCGCGCTGCGCGTCCTGCACCGCCGCAAGCCAGCGGCGCGCCGGGTCGCGGGCGGGGACGCGGTACTTCAGCACGATGCCGGTAATACCGAGGCCATTGAGCCAAGCGGCCACCTCCGTGCCCTCGAGGTCGTAGGCCAGGATGTTGAAGCCGCCGCCCGGGCAGATGATGACCGCGGCGCCGGTATCGAGCCGCGGGTCCGGGCGGAAGACCGCCAGTTGCGGGGTGCTGACGTTGCCCAGCCGGATGACCTGCTGTCCGGCGACGAGGCGGTCGGTCGGACGCGTCTGATCCGCTTCGGGCGGCAGCGTGCGGGTCTCGCCGGGCGGGGGACCGGGCCAGACGTCCAGCGTGCGGGCCGGCGGGGCGCCGACGGCGACCGAGGCCAGGAGCAGGAGCGGCGCGAGGCGGCTCACAGTTCCTTCAAGCGCACGTTGCGCCAGCGGATCTCCTCGCCGGGCTTGTTCTTCTTGCCGTCGCCGATGCCGTGGACCTGCAGGGCGATGATGCCGCGCGGGGTCATCGCGTCGCGGAAATCGGTGGCGGGGACATCGTTGATCCAGGTCTGGATGCGGTCGCCCCGGCACTCGATCCGCACCTTGTTCCACTCTCCCTGGCGGAAGGCCTTCTGGGCGGCGGGCTTGTCCTTCAGGTCAGCCAGCCAGCCGCGGCGGGCCTCGTCGTAGACGCCGCCGGTCCACGCGCGCTCGGAGGGGTCGATCTCGTACTGGTAGCCGAAGACCCGGTCGGCGGGGAATTTGCGCTTCTTGCCGTTGATCTCCTTCTCGGTCTCCCGGGGGTAGAACTCGCTGCGGAACTGGATCCCGGAGTTCATGTTGCGGGCCACCTTGAACTCGAGCTCGAGGACGAAATCCCCGTAGGTCCGCTTCGTGCAGAGGAAGCTGTTGCCGGTGTTGAGCACGGTGGTGCCGACGATGGTCCCGTCCTCGACGCGGTACTTGGCGGTGCCGCTGTGCTGCTCCCAGCCGTCGAGGTCGCGGCCGTTGAAGAGGTTCACCCAGCCGTCGGCGGCGGGCAGGGGCAGGGCGGCGAGGCAGAGGAGGGGGAGCAGGCGGAGGATTTTCATTGGGGGAGGGTGGGAGTGCTCGTCGAGACTCGGGGCGGCGGCCGGGAATTTCACGCCTGAAATTGCGGGCGGCTTCGCGCTTGCGTCCGGCCCGCGGCGCGAATCTTGCTTCGCCCCGGCATGGCTGCCTCCCGCCCCCCGTTGTTTTCCCCGGCTGCCGGTCCCCGCCTGCTGGCGGCGGGCCTGCGGGGCTGGACGGCGCTGGTGCTGCTGTTCCTCTACCTTCCCGTGCTGGTGCTGGTGGTATACTCCTTCAACGCGGCGCGGCTGGGGGTCGGCTGGGAGGGCTTCAGCGGCCGCTGGTACGCGGAGCTCCTGCGCCAGACGCCGCTGCAGCGGGCGGCCCTCAACAGTCTCGTGATTGCCACGGCCACGACGCTCCTCTCGGTGGTGCTGGGGACGCTGGGGGCTTGGCTCCTGCACCGCCATCGCTTCCCGGGGCGCGACCTCCTCGAGTCGTTGATCAACCTGCCGATGGTGATGCCGGAGATCCTGCTCGGCATCAGCCTGCTCGTCCTCTTCGCGCTGGCCGGGGTCGAGCTCGGGTTCACCACCGTGATCATCGGCCACGTCACCTTCAGCTTCCCGTTCGTGCTGGTCGCGGTCCGCGCCCGGCTGCAGGGCCTGGATCCGGCCCTGGAGGAGGCGGCGCGGGACCTTGGGGCCACCCCGTGGGGTGCGTTCCGCCTCGTAATCCTGCCGGCGTTGCGGCCGGCGCTCCTCGCCGGCGGGCTGATGGCCTTCCTGCTGTCGTGGGACGAATTGATCGTGACCTATTTCACCGCCTCCGCCGCCGCCGCCACCCTGCCGCTCAAGGTGTTCGGGCTGGCCAAGGTGGGCCTCAACCCCGTGCTCAACGCCCTTTCGGCACTTTTCCTGCTGGTCACGCTCGCCGGCGTCGCGTTCTCGGCGTATCTCCGCCGGGCCCCGCGCTGACCCATCCCCTTTCCCGCCATGCAATTCAAGATCCCCTCCTTCCCGGGGCGGCTTGCCGCCCTGTTGCTCGCGCTCCTTCCGGTCGCCACCCGCGGCGCCGGCGAACTCAACCTGTTCGGCTGGTCCGAGTACGTCCCGCAGCCCGTGCTCGAGGGGTTTACCCGCGAGACCGGCATCAAGGTCAACTTCGAGACCTACTCCTCGAATGAGGAGATGCTCGCCAAGCTGGTGGCCGGCGGCGGCCGTTACGACCTCGTCCAGCCCAGCGATTACACCGCCGAGGCGATGATTCGCCGCAAGCTACTGCAGCCACTCGATCGCGCCCGCCTGACCGGCCTCGGCAACCTGGCGCCCGAGTTCACCGGCCGCGCGCACGACCCCGAGGGGCGCTACACCGTCCCGTACATGAGCGGCAGCGTGGGGATCGTGGTGAACACGGAGAAGGTGAAGACCCCGGTGCGCGGCTACCGCGACGTCTTCCAGGCCGCCCACCGGAACCGCATCGTGGTGGTCAACGACAGCCGGGAGCTGGTCTCGTGGGCGCTCTACGCGCTCGGACAGCCGATCAATACGATCGATGCCGCCAGCCTCGCCCGCGTCCGTCCCCTGCTCGCCGAGTGGATCAAGCTGGTGAAGGTGTTCGACTCCGACAGCCCCAAGACCGCGCTGCTCAACGGCGACGTGGACCTCGGGGTCGTCTGGAGCGGCGAGGCCGCGCTGCTCTGGCGCGAGCACCGCAAGTTCCAGTACATCCTGCCCGCCGAAGGGGCGCATCAGTTCGTCGACGTCCTCGCCATTCCGACCGGGGCCCGGAACGTCACCGAGGCGCACCGGTTCATCGACTACATCCTCCGGCCCGAGGTCTCGCGCCAGATTTCGGCGGCATTTCCTTACACCAACCCGAACCTCGCCGCCCGCCGCCTCCTCACGCCCGACGAACTGGCGAACCCCGCCAGCTATCCCCAGGGGGGCAAGTTGGAGAGTTTCCGCGACATCGGTCGCGCCGCGGCGGACATCGACCGACTGGTGACCGACCTCAAGAGCGCCAAGTGAGGCGCGCCCGCCCTTGACCCCGTTCCCCGTCGCGCGCGAGCCCGGCGCCCGTCCCGGCGCCTTCGCCTGGCTGCTGCTCGCGCCGCTGCTCGTATGGCTCGCGCTCTTCGTGGTGGTGCCGGCCCTGCTGCTGCTGGGCTGCAGCTTCGGGGAACGCGACGAGTTTGGGCAGGTGCTCTGGGGCTTCTCCTTGGAAAACTACGCGCGACTCCTTGATCCCGTCTACCTGCGGATCTTCCTGCGCTCGCTCGGCTTCGCCGCGCTGACGACGGTGCTCTGCCTGCTGATCGGGTACCCGGTCGCGTACCACCTCGCGCGCGCCGCGCCGCGCGTGCGGGAACTGCTGCTCCTGCTCGTGCTGGTCCCCTTCTGGACCAGCTTCCTCGTGCGCACGTACGCCTGGATGGCGATCCTCCGCGAGGAGGGCCTGCTGAACGCGCTGGTGGCCTGGCTCCAGCCGGCCTGGGCCCCGCTCGGGCTGCTCTACACGCCCGCGGCCGTGGTGACGGGGCTGGTCTACTCGTACCTGCCTTTCCTGATTTTGCCGGTGTACGCGAGCGTCGAGAAACTGGACGGTGCCCTGATCGAGGCGGCGCACGACCTCGGCGCCGGACCCTGGCGGGTGTTCCCCGCGGTGATCCTGCCGCTCACGCTCCCGGGCATCGCCGCCGGGGTCACGCTGGTCTTCGTGCCCGCCGTGGCGATGTTCGCCGTCACTGACCTGCTCGGCGGCGCGCGCGTTCCGCTCATCGGCAACGTCATCCAGAACCAGTTCCTGCAGGCCCGGGACTGGCCTTTTGGGGCCGCCCTCGGAGTGGCGCTGCTCGGGCTCTTCCTCGTTTCCCAAATGCTGCTGCGGGCCCTCCGGCCGCGCGGCGCCCTCCGCGGATGAGCGCCCGGATCGAGCTCGAGGGCGTGGGCAAGCGCTACGGTGCGGTCACCGCCGTCCGCGAGGTCCACCTGACCATCGCCGGGGGGGAGTTCCTGACGCTCCTCGGCCCCTCGGGCTGTGGAAAGACGACCCTCCTGCGGATGATCGCGGGCTTCGAGGCGCCGACGGCCGGGCGGATCCGGCTGGGCGGGGAGGATATTACCGGGGTCCCGCCCCATCGCCGGCCCGTGAATCAGGTCTTCCAGGGCTACGCCCTCTTCCCGCATCTGTCCGTGCGCGGCAACGTCGCGTTCGGCCTGCGGATGCGGGGTGTCGGCCAAGCGGAAATCGGCCAGCGGGTGGACGAGGCCCTCGCGCTCGTCGCGCTCCAAGGCCTCGGGGAACGTTTCCCGCACGAACTCTCCGGGGGCCAGCGCCAGCGGGTCGCGGTCGCCCGCGCGGTGGTGTGCCGGCCGCAAGTGCTCCTGCTGGACGAGCCCTTCTCCGCGCTCGACGCCAAGTTGCGGCAATCGATGCGCGCCGAGCTGCAGGCTCTGCAGCGGCGCCTCGGGATGACCTTCGTGCTCGTGACCCACGACCAGGACGAGGCCCTCGCGCTGAGCGACCGGATCGCGGTGGTGAATGCCGGCGCGCTCGAGCAGGTCGGTTCCCCCCGCGAAATCTACCACCGGCCGGCCACGGCCTTCGTCGCCGAATTCGTCGGACACGCGAACCTGATCCCGGTGGAGCGGACCAGCGGGACGGCGGACCGAGCGACCGTGCGGCTCGCCGGGACGCTGGAGCTCGACCTGCCCGCGGAGCGCTGGCCCGCGGGTCGGTCGGCCACGCGCGCGGTCGTCCGCCCGGAACAGGTGGTGCTCCGCCCCTGGCGCGGCGCGGCGCCGGACGCCCTGCGGGGGCGCGTCACCGCCGCGGAATTCCGCGGCGACCGCGAGCTCCTGCAGATCGCGTTGGGCGACGGCGGCGGGCTGACGCTGACCGCGGTCCAGCCCGGCGGGGACGGGGACACGGCGGATTTCGCGGTTGGCGCGGAGGTGGCGGTCGCGCTCCCGGCCGCGAATCTCTGGTTCCTGCCGTCCGGCTAAGTCCCGGCCTTCGAGGGAATCGCCGCCGGCTCAGGCCAACGACTTGGGAATCCCGGCGGTGAGCACCTCGGGCCCGCCGGCGCGGACCAGCACGTCGTCCTCGAGGCGCACCCCGCCGAGTTCCAGGTGCGCGTCCACCAGGGTCCAGTTGACGGCGTCCCGGTGGCGTTCCCGCCGGGACGGGTCCTGCAGGAGCGCGGGGATGAAGTAGAGGCCAGGCTCCACGGTCACGACGAACCCCTCCGCGAGGGGCAGGTCCATCCGCAGCGAACGCAGGCTCGGCCTCGGGTCGCGGGTCCGGCCGCGTGCCAGCCCACTCGCGTCGCGCACGCCGAGCCCGACCAGGTGGCCGAGACCGTGAGGGAAGAAGAGCGCATGAGCCTCCTGCTCCACCAGGGACTCCGGCTGCCCGCGGAGGACGCCCATCGCGACGAGCCCGGCGGTCAGGTCCACCGCGGCGGCGAGATGGATCTGCTTCCATTCCGCGCCCGGCACGCAACGGGCGATGGCCCGTTCCTGCGCGTGCTGCACGGCGGCGTGCAGGTCCCGCTGGAAGCCGGTGGGTGTTCC
The DNA here is from genome assembly GCA_027485815.1 of Opitutaceae bacterium. Lineage (GTDB taxonomy): Bacteria > Verrucomicrobiota > Verrucomicrobiia > Opitutales > Opitutaceae > ER46. Next base: position 28,970 of record JAIXQE010000092.1, on the reverse strand, counting down.
CGCGACGTGGGTGCGGGTGACGTCCGCCACGTACCGCTGCACCTCGGCGCCGGCGTCCACCAGCACGAAATCACCGGGGGCCACGGCGCGCGCGGACGGCTCGAAGTGGAGCACCGCCGCGTTCGGGCCGGCGCCGACGATCGTCCCGTAGCCCGTCCGATCCGCGCCCGCGCGCTGGAAGGTGGCCTCGACCTCGATCTGCAGCGTGCGCTCGGTGACGCCCGGACGGATGAGTTCCGGCAGCCGCGCGAAGCCCGCGGCGGTGGCGGCGACGGCCCGCCCGAGCAGGTCCAGTTCGTGGGCGTCCTTCGGGCGCCGGACCTCGGCGTAGGCGAGGCGGGCGGCTTCTGTCGCGGCTGCGTCGGCGGTCGCGCCGGACACGGCGGCGCCGAGGACGGCGATCTTGCGGCCTTTCCGCGCGCCCAGCCAGGCGGCCAAACCGGCCACGTCCTCACCCTCGCGCGGGTGGGCACCGCACCAGACCCGCTCCGCCTCGGTCACCGGCGGCACGAAGCTGCGCCAGCCGGCCGCGCCCTCGCGCGGGTCGTAGGCGACCACCCCGCCGGGGCACTCCAAACCGGCGGCGAAGACGTACTCGGCATGGGCGCGGTAAGGATACGTCTGATCGCTGCCCTCGGGCAGCGGCACCGGGTCCCCGGCCCCGATGACGAGGAGGGCGTCGGCGGGGGCCAGCGCGGCTTCCAATCGCTTGCGGCGGGCGGGCAGGTAAGCGGGGGTCATGGCGCGAGCTTGCGGTCCGCGCGTCGGTGGGCAAGCGGGCGCGGGCAGTTGCGGCTCGACTGGCGGCGAGGGCCGGCCTGACTGGACACCGGAGGTCGATGCCCCCGCCGCGGCCTTTCCCGCCGACCAATCTTTCCCCGATGCTCCCGCTCCTTCGCCTTTTCCTGCTCCCGGTCCTGCTCCCGCTCGCCGCCGCGGCCGCGACCCCCGCCGCACGTCCCAATGTCCTCTTCGTCATCTTTGATGACTGGGGCTGGCGCGATGCGGGCGCGTATGGCGCGACGTGGCTGCGGACGCCGGGCTTCGACCGCGTCGCGCGGGAGGGCGTGCTGTTCCGGAACGCCTTCACCTCGAATCCGAAGTGCAGCCCCTGTCGCGCCAGCATCCTGACCGGGCGCAATACCTGGCAACTGCGCGAGGCGGTCTCGCACAACGGGATGTTCCCCGCGGATTTCGCCGTGTACCCGGACCTGCTCGAACAGGCCGGCTACCACGTGGGCCTGACCGGCAAGGGCTGGGGGCCGGGCGACTTCAAGACCGTCGCCGGGCGCACGCGCAATCCCGCCGGCCCCGTCATCGAGGAGCATACGATGACCGTCCCGGCCACGGGCATCAACCGGAAGGACTACGCGAAGAACTTCGAGACGTTCCTCGCCCGGCGGCCGCGCGGCGCTCCGTTCTGCTTCTGGCTGGGCTTCCACGAGCCGCACCGCGCCTACGAGCCGGGCTCGGGCCGCCGCCTCGGGAAGGACCTCGCCGCGGTGCCGGTGCCGCCGTACTTCCCGGACGTGAACCCCGTGCGGGACGACCTCGCGGACTACGCGGTGGAGGTGGAATGGGCCGATGCGCATCTCGGCCGCGTGCTGGCCGCGCTCGAGGCGGCGGGGGAACTGGAGAACACCCTGGTCGTCGTCACGTCGGACCACGGCATGCCCTTCCCCTACGTGAAAGGGCAGATCCACGAGGATGGCTTCCACCTGCCCCTCGCGATGCGCTGGGGCGCCGCGATCCGTCCGGGCCGCGTGGTCGAGGACTTCGTTAACGTGCGCGACTTCGCGCCGACCTTCCTCGAGGTCGCTGGCCTGCCCCCGCATCCGCAGATGACGGGCCGCAGCCTCGCCGCGCTGCTGCGGGCGCCCGGTTCGGGCTGGCTCGAGGGCCGCGACGAGATGCTCGTCGGCAAGGAGCGCCACGACCTCGGCCGGCCCGGCAACGCGGGCTATCCGGTGCGCGCCCTGCGCAATCGGGACTTCCTCTACGTCCGCAACTTCCATCCCGAGCGTTGGCCCGCGGGCAACCCCGAGACGGACTTCGGCAACTGTGACCCGGGCCCGACCAAGGAGGTGATCAAGGCCCTCGGCGGCCACTTCTATGACCTGTCGTTCGGCAAACGCCCGGCGGAGGAATTGTATGACCTGCGCCGCGACCCGCACGGGGTGAACAACCTGGCCCACGACCTGGCTCACGCCACGACGGTGGCCGAGTTGCGCCAGCGGCTCGTGACGTTGCTGCGGCAGGACGAGGACCCGCGGATCTTGGGCCGGGCGGCCGAGTTGGAGGCCTACGCCTACGTCGGCGGGGCCGGGAACAAGGCGTACGACACGTGGCTGAAGGCGCAGGAGGCGAAACTCAACGCCGCCCCGGCCCTGCCGGCTCCGGCGCGCAAGGGTGGCAGGAAAGCCCCGGAATGAACGCGATGCATCCCGCCACGCTGTCCCGCCGTCGCTTCCTCGGCGCCTCGCTGGCCGCGGGGACCTCGGCCGCCGTGCGGCCGGGCGCCCGCGCCACTGGCGCCCCGGAGGAGTTTGATTACGTCGTCGTCGGCGCCGGCTCCAGCGGCTGCGTCGTCGCCAACCGGCTCTCCGCGGACCCCGGGATCCGCGTGCTGCTCCTGGAGGCCGGAGGGCGGGGGGACGACCCCCTGATCGGCGACATCGGGCGCTGGACCTCCCTGCTGGGGACCGCGGCGGATTGGAATTATGCCACCGAGCCGGAACCGGCGCTCGGCGGTCGCTCGGTCAAATGGCCCCGCGGCCGCGGCTTCGGCGGCTCCAGCGCGATCAGTGCGGCGGCCTACGTGCGCGGCCACCCGCTCGACTTTGCCGCCTGGGCGCAGGAGGCCGGCCCCGACTGGTCGTACGCGTCGGTCCGGCCGATCTTCCGGGCGCTGGAGGACAACAGTCGCGGCGCCTCCGCGCTGCGCGGGGTGGGCGGGCCGGTCGCGGTGAGCGACACGGATGATCCCCATGCCGGCCATCTGGCCTTTCTGGAGGCCTGCCGTGGGCTCGGGTTCGCGGCGGATCCGCGCTGGGACTTCAATTCCGAGCAGCCCGAGAACGGGGCGGGCTTCTACCAGAAGCACCTTCGCGCCGGCCGCCGCCAGTCCGCGGCGGCGGCCTTCCTGACCCCGGTGCTCGGCCGCGCGAACCTCGCCGCGCGCCCGCAGGCCCACGTGCGCCGCCTCCTCCTCGAGGGCACCCGCGTCGTCGGCCTCGAGTACCTCGACGGCAGCCCCGGCGCCGCGCCGGTCCCCCGCACGGTCCGCGCCGCGCGGGAGGTGGTGTTGTGCGCGGGGGCCATCGATTCACCACGGCTCCTGCTGCTCTCGGGGATCGGTCCCGCCGCCGCGCTGCGCGCGGCCGGCGTGCCCGTGCGCCACGATCTGCCGGGCGTCGGCGCCAACCTGCAGGATCATCCCCGCATCGGCCTGCGCTGGGCCGGCCGCGCCCCGCTTCCTGGCTCCTCGGTCTCCGGTGGGCTGCTCGCCTTTTCCGGGCTCGGTCCGGCCGGGGGGCCGCCGGACCTCCAGTTCGCCGTCGGCCGCGGCCTCAGCGCCCCGGATCCGGCGCTGGCCTACTCGGTGATCGTGACGCGCGTCCAGAGCCGCGGCTCGATCAGCCTGCGGTCCGCGGATCCGCTCGCGCCGCCGGTGATCCGCGCGAATTACTTCACCGAGGAGCGTGACCTCGACGTCGCGGTCGAGGGGGTGCGGCTGGGGCTGGCGATCGGACGGGCGCGCGCCTTCGATGCGTTGCGGGGCGCCGCGGCCGAACCCGGGGAAGGGGAGGATTCGCCGGCCCGCCTGCGCGAGTTCATCCGGCGGACCTCCGGCACGATCTATCACCCGGCCGGCACCTGCCGGATGGGCCGCGGGCCGGACGCGGTGGTGGATCCCGCGCTGCGGGTGCGCGGGCTGGAAGGCCTGCGGGTGGCGGATGCCTCGATCATGCCGACGCTGCTGAGCGTGCAGACGCACGCCACTTGCCTGGTGATCGGCGAGCTCGCGGCCCGCTTCCTGCGCGCCTGAGCCCGGCGGCCGCGGATTTCAACGGAAGGAGTGCGCCGTCTGGGTCGGGAGGCCCGGCAGCGTGAGCGGCTCGATGCGCTCCGCGCGGATGTGGATCACGCCGGAGCGGTGCTCCAGCCGTCCGGTGATGCGCAGGGCCGGTTCCTGTGTGATGACCAAACGGTTGGCCGCGAACAGGTCCGGGTGGACCACGGCGTTCGCGATGCCGGTCTCGTCCTCGAGGCTCAGGAATAGGAAACCCTTGGCGGTGCCCGGCCGCTGCCGGCAGATGACGGGCCCGGCGATGCACACCGCCTCGCCGTCGCGGCCGAGCGGAAGATCCGCCGCCCGCCAGACGTCCGGCAGCTGGTCGCGGAGCAGCGTCAACGGGTGGGCGCCGCCGGTCAGGCCAAGCCCGGTGAAGTCGGCCGCGAGGCGTTCCCCCGGCGTCATCGGCCGCAGCGCGTCCGGCGTGTCCGGGGCCTCGTCCCCGTCCTGCAGCAGCGGTTCTTCCGCGGACCACGCGGCCTCCACCTGCCAGAGCGCGGCGCGCCGGTGGGGGGCGAGCGCGTGGAAGGCGCCGGTGGCGGCGAGGGCTCGGCGCTCGGCCGCGTGGAGGGGCGTCCGCCGCAGGCAGTCGGCGAGCGAGGCGAAGGGCGCGCGTTCCCGTTCCCGCTCGAGGGCGCGGGCGGCCTCCTCGCGCAGCCCGCGGACGTGGCGCAGACCGATCCGGACAGCGTCGTCGGCCGCCACGGTGCAGTCCCAGTGGGAACGCGTCACGCAGACCGGCAGGACGCGCAGCCCGTGGTGGCGCGCGTCCTGGACCAGCGTCGCCGGGCCGTAGAACCCCATCGGCTGGTGGTTGAGCAGGCTGGCGGTGAACTCGGCGGGCCGGTGCACCTTCAGCCAGGTGCTGGCGTAGGCGAGGAGCGCGAAGCTCAGCGCGTGGGACTCGGGGAACCCGTAGGCGGCGAACGAGAGCGCCGCCTCGCCGAGCCGGCGCACCACCTCCTCGTTGCGCCCGTGGGCGCGCAGGGCGTCGCCCAGGCGGCCCAGCGCGCGCCGCAGCCGCGCCGTGTCCTGGGTGAAGCCCATCGCGCGCCGGAGCTCCTCGGCCTCCCCGCCACCGAGGCCGGCCAGCCGCATCGCCAGTTCCAGCATCTGCTCCTGAAATAGGATCACCCCGAGGGTGCGGGCGAGGATCGGCCGCGCGATGTCGTCGACGCTGGGATCGAGGTAGGTCACGGGCTCGAGTCCGTTGCGGCGGCGGATCAGCGGGTGCGCCAGCTGGCCGACGATCGGGCCCGGCCGCACGATCGCCACCTGCATCGCGACGTCGTAGAGGCAGGCCGGGCGCAGCCGTGGCAGGGTGGCCATCTGCGCGCGGCTCTCGATCTGGAAGACGCCGATGGTGTCGGCCCGCTGCATCGCCGCGTAGGTCGCCGGGTCGTCCGGCGGCAGGGTGTGCAGCGCCAGCGGCGCCCCCCGCTCCGTGCAGCGGGCGAAGGTCTCCTGCAGCACGGCCATCATCCCCAGGCCGAGCAGGTCGATCTTCACGATGCCCAGGTCCTCGCACGAAGCCTTGTCCCATTGCACGATCACGCGCCCCGGCATCGAAGCGGGCTCCAGCGGGACGACCTCGTCGAGCCGCCCGCCGCACACCACCATCCCGCCGCTGTGCTGCCCGAGGTGGCGCGGTAGCCCCCGCAGTTGGCCGAGCAGGCCCGCGAGCGCCGCGGCGCGGGGGTGATCCGGCGCCAGCCCGGCCAGCTTCAGTCGCTGCCGCAGTTCCAGCGGGTCGGGGAAGTCCCCCGGTGACTGCAGCGCCGAGAACCGGTCGAGCAGGTCGTCCCCGAAGCCCAACACCTTGCCGAGCTCTCGCATCGCCCCCCGGCCGCGGTAGGTGATGAAGTTCGCGGTCATTGCCGCGCCCCGCGGGGCGTGATCGGCGTAGAGCTTGCGGATCAGGCGCTCGCGCGGCTCCCCGCTGGGGAGATCCAGGTCGATGTCAGGCCAGGAGGGGTGGCCGTCGTGGCCGACGCGGCCCTCGCTCAGGAAGCGCTCGAAGAGCAGGCCGTGCCGGATCGGGTCGACCGCGGTGATGCCGAGCACGTAGCAGACGGCGCTGTTGGCGGCGCTGCCCCGGCCCTGCACCAGAATGCCCTCGCTCCGCGCGTGGCGGCAGAGGTCCCACACGATGAGGAAGTAGCCGCAGAAGCCCAGGCGCTCGATCAGGGCGAGCTCGCGGTCGAGCTGGGCGCGGACGCGCGGCCCGGGCTCGCCGTACCGTTCGCGGGCGCCGGCGTAGGTCCGCGCGCGGAGCAGGCCGGGCATCGTCTCACCCGGCGCCACCGGGAAATCCGGGAACCGGTAACCGAGGTCGCGCAGCGTGAAGTCCAGCGTGGCCTCGAGCCGGCCGGCCGCCTCCACCGCCGAGGGCAGATCCGCGAACCGCGCCGCCATCGCCGCGCCGTCGCGCAGGTGACGCTCGGCGTTGAGCGCGAGCCGGCGGCCCGCGGCGTCCAGCGTGGTGTGGTGCCGCAGGCACGTGAAGACATCCGCGACGGGTCGCCCCTCCGGGGTCGCGTAGTCCGCGCCACCCGTCGCGAGGACGGGTAGACCCCGCGCGGCGGCGAGGTCGCGGAGCGCGGCGAGCTCCCGCTCCTCCCCGCGGCGGCGCTCCCGTTGCAGTTCCACGTGCAGGCGGTCCGGCCCGTAGATGGACTCGAGCCGCGCGAGGGCGGCGGCCGCCGCCGTGGGACCCTCCCGCCGCCACGCCCGCCGCACCGGCCCCGTCGCGTCCCCGGTGAGCGCCACCAGCCCCTCGGCGTGGCGCGCGAGCTCCTCCCAGGTCGCCAGGCAGGGGCGCTTGGGCGCGCCCGGATCCGCGGCCTCGTCGGGTTCCGCCCCTCCGGGCGCCGGCGAAGCCGCCAGCACGATGTCGTTCGGCCGGGGCGTGAGCTTGGCCTCGGAGATGAGGCGGCAGAGGTTGCGGTAACCGGTGCGGCTGGCCACCAGCAGGGGCAGCACGCTGCCGTCCGCGAGCGTCACCTCGGCGCCGACCCGGGCGCGCAGGCCGGCTTCCCGCGCGGCCCCGTAGACGCGGGGGGCTGCGCAGAGGTTGTCGCGGTCGAGCACCGCCACCGCCGGCAGGTTCCGGCGGGCGGCCTCCGCCACCAGCGCCTCCGGGCTCGATGCGCCCCGCAGGAAGCTGAAGGCGCTGCGGCAGTGCAGCTCGCAATAGGCGGCCATCGCGCGGCTCAGTCGTATTCGCCCTCGACGAACCAGGCCTCGCGTTCCCCGATGAGCCGGTAGAGGCCGCCCCCGGTCAGCGCGACGTCCCATTCGACCCGCGCCCAGGCGCGGGCCGGTTCCCACCAGTCGCCGCTCGCGCACCACGGTCCCCGCGCCTCGGTCACCGGGCCGGAGAACCGTTCCGTCCACACGTGGGCGGGGCGTCCGGAGGCCGGCGCGAAGCTCAGGCGCGCCGGCAACGGCGGGCGAAATCGGCGCAGCGGCAGGCCGATGGCGCCGGCCGGCGCCACGGGGGCGTCCTCCAGCAGCCTGGGCGGCGGGACGAGCACCGCCGCATCGGGGCGGTGGGTGTCGGCGGGCACGGGGGTGCCGACGCGGTCCGCGCCGACGAGGGCCGCCACCCGGGCGAGGGTTTCCGTGAAGGCGTGCGGATCCCGCAGCCCGCCGGACAGGAAATCCTGCTGGCGGACGGGCGCTCGCACCGCCTCCACGCGCAGGCTCCAGCCCCGCACGGGCGCCGCGGTCCGGAGCCCGGACAGATGGGTCTCGAGGGCCCGCTGGAGCGGTGCGGGCGCGGCCGTCGGCACCGGCAGGCGGAGCTGGGCGCGCTGGGTGGGGCCGTCCTCCAGCCGCAGTTCCAGGTCCAGTCCGCCCGCGGCGAGGCCGGCCGCCTGCAGTTCGAGGGCGAGGCGGGCCACGTGACGCTCCAGCGGCGGCAGCAGGGCCGGCAGGGTCTCGACGCCCAGCTCGAGGTCCAGGTCCGCGCGGAAGCAGCCGGGCGGCTCGTGGCGCCGCAGCGGCCGGGGGTCCCCGCCCCGGGCGCGGTCCCAGAGTTCGCGGCCTTCGCGGCCGAGGCGGCGGGTCAGGCCGGCGGCCGTGAGCGAGGTCAGCTCGCCCAAGGTGTGGATGCCCCAGCCGGCGAGCCGGGCGGCCTGCGCCGGCGAGGGGTCCGCATAATCGAGGGGCAGGCGGGCGAGGAAGGCAGCCTCCTCCTCCACCGCGAGGAATCCGCCCGGCAGGGCGTTTTCCCCGGCCCAGCGAGCCGCGTAAGCCGCCAGCTGCGGCGTGCGGGCGACGCCCGCGCTGGCCTCCAGTCTGGTCGCCGCGAGCGCCCGCACCGCCGCCTCCGCCGCGGACCGGCGCCCGGCCGGATCGGTGCCCCGGAGGTCGATCGTGCAGCACCCCCCCGCCGTGGCCTCCACCGTCGGCGAAAGGGTGAGCGCCGCGGCCAGCAGCACGGCCGTGGCCTCTGCCTCCGCCGCGGGATCCGCGGCGCGGAGCAGCAGCCCGGGGCAGCGGGCCAGGGCTTGGGCGACGGACATCCCCGCGTTGAGGCCCGCGGCGCGGGCGGCGCGGTTGCACTCGCCCAGTCCGGTCTGGCGGTCCAGGCCCGTGAGCAGGCCCGCCGGCTGCGTCCCGGGCACGGGCGCTCCGGTCCGCAGGGCGGCCTGCAGGGCAAACGCTTCCAGCTGGAGCACGGCGAACACGGCGGAACTCCGCGGCCTCAGACGGCGGCGGCCAGTTGGTGCCGCGTGCGCACCGGGGTCAGGGCGGCCAGCAGGTGGAGGCGTTCCTCCTCCAGCGCGGCCAACGGCAGGGAGGGGGCCAGCACGAGGCGGAGCCGGGCGCTGGGCACCGCCGGCACCGCGGTTTGCACGAGGAGCGTGGTCCCGCCGGTTTCGGCCGCAAGGCGCAGCCGGTGCCAGTGGGCCGCCGGCACGCGGCGCAACGCCGGCTCCGGCAGGCGCCGCAGGTCCAGCACCACCAGGCGGAAATTCGCGTCCCGCACCAGCAGGTCGGCCGCCGCGAGTGCCTGGTCCGGGTGGGGGCAGCGCACCCACACGAGGTGGCGCAGCAGGGCCGGCGGAAAGGAGTCGGGGTCGAAGGCATCGTGCGCGTCGACCAGCGCCGCCCGGCCGCCGCCGGCGCGGCTGGCCGCGAGCAGTCCGCCGAGGAGCAGCGAGGCGCCGCCGCCGGATCCCGGGCAGGTGAGCTCCGTGATCGCCCCCCGGGGTAGACCGCCGCCGCCGTCGAGTTCCGGCAATCCGGTTCGCAGCCCGTCGGGATCCACGGCCCCGGGCCGGTCGGCGCAGCTCGGGAAGCGCCCCGCCAGCAGCGCGCGCAGCGCGTCTGGCGTCATCCGGGGACGATCGGAACGGGAGGGAAGGGCAGGCATCGGGACGCGGTGCGCCGGCGCGCCGCATCCCGCCCTGGGGGAGGGGCGCGGCGGCGGCCGTCACGCGGGATGGCGTTTCAGCCGGGGGCGCCCGGGCCGGCGCGCAGGAGGCCGACCATCACCCCTTGAATCACCAGCTCCTCGGCGGGCAGCAGGTCCGGGTAGCGGGGGTTCTCGGCGCGCAGGAACGGGCGCCCGCGCTGGAGCAGGTAGCGCTTGAGCGTGGACTCCCCGTCGATCAGCGCGGCGACGATCTCGCGCGGGCGGGGTTGGCGCGGCGTGAGGAACACCACGTCCCGGTCGAGGATGCCGGCGCCGGTCATCGAGTCCCCGCGCACCCGGAGGGCGAAGAGCGGGGCGGCCGCGTGGATGCCCAGCGTCGCGGGGTCGAGGGGCACGAAGGCGTCCGGTTCCTGCTCCTGCGCCGCGGGCAGGCCGGCGGGGATCGTGCCGTAGAGGGGGATGCCGGCGGGGGCGGGCGGGGTGGGGGGGAGCAGTCCGCGGGCCTTGCCCTCGAGGCGGCGGAGCGCGCCCTTGCCGATCAGCGCGTCGACGTGCCGCTTGATGCCGAAGGGGCTGGCGAGGCCGAAGTGGGCCTGGATTTCGCGCAGCGAGGGGGCCACGCCGTGCTCGCGGTGGTGGGACTGGATGAAGCCGAGGACCTGCTGCTGGCGCCCGGTGAGCTGGTCGTTCATAGTGTCCAAGTGGACACTAGGGCCGCCGGAAAGCAATGCCGAAGCGCGCGCGGGGCGGTCAGGCGCGAGGCCGCCGCCGGGCCGGGCGGCGCGGCTCGATGTTCAGGTAGGTCTTGTTGAGCATCTGGCTCTCGTAGAGCTCGAGCAGGCGGACGCCCTCGCGGGGCTTCACCTGGTCCTTGCGGGTGGCGGCGTCGATCTGCGCCTTCATCCGGCGGCAGAGGTCCTCCTGCTGGTACTGCACGCCCTCGATCACGTCGGCGATGCGGCTGCCGCTGAGCGCCTCCTCGATGTAGAACCCGTTCGGCTCGTCGTCCTCGAGGAACACGTGCACCTCGTTCACGCGGCCGAAGAGGTTGTGCAGGTCGCCCATGATGTCCTGGTAGGCGCCCGTGAGGAAGACGCCGAGGTAGTAGGGCTTCTGGTTGAGCGGGTGCAGGGTGATGTAGTCCTTCACATCCTGCAGGTCGATGAACGACGAGATCTTGCCGTCGGAGTCGCAGGTGATGTCGACCAAGATGGCGTTCACCGTGGGGCGCTCGTTCAGGCGATGGAGCGGCGCGACCGGGAAGAGCTGCTTGAGGGCCCAGTGGTCGAGCAGGGACTGGAAGACGGAGAAGTTGCAGACGTACTGGTCGGCGAGGAGGCGGTTGAGGTCGTGCAGTTCCTCGGGCTGGTAGCCGGACTGGCGGCCCTCCTTGGCGATCTGCTCGCAGATCTGCCAGAAGAGGGACTCGGCGGCGGCGCGGTTCTCGAGGTCGAGGTAGCCGAGGTTGAACAGCGAGAAGGCCTCCTCCTTCTTCTGCAGGGCGTCGTGGAAGCGTTCCAGCCGCCCGAGCCGGGTGCGGTTGCGCAGCATCGCCTCCAGGTCCTGCACCACCTTGTGCTTCTGCTTGGGCTGGTGCTGCTGGCCGAGTGACTCGCGCTTGTTGATGCGCTCGAAGACCTCCACCACCAGCAGGGAGTGCGGGGCGACGATGGCGCGGCCGGACTCGCTGACGATGTCGGGCTCGGGCACGCCGGAGGCGTTGCAGATCTCGCGGATGTTGGAGACCACGTCGCGGGCGTACTCCTCCATCGAGTAGTTCATCGACGACTCGAAGTTGGTGCGGGAGCCGTCGTAGTCGATGCCCAGCCCGCCGCCGACGTCGAGGTAGCCCATCGGGAACCCGAGCCGCGCGAGCTGGCAGTAGAAGCGCGAGGCCTCCACCACGGCGTTCTTGATCGTGAGGATGTTGGGGACCTGGGAGCCGATGTGGAAATGCACCAGCCGCAGGGCCTGCTGGAGGCGGGCGGCGCGCAGCTTCTCGCACGCGAACAGGATCTCGGCGGTGTTAAGGCCGAACTTGGCGTTGTCGCCGGTGGACATCGCCCACTTGCCCTCGCCGCGGGTCTGCAGCTTGGCGCGGAAGCCGATCAGCGGCTTCACCCCGGTCTCCTCGGAGATGCGGATGATGTCGTCGAGCTCCGCCAGCTGCTCGACCACCAGGATGATGCGCTTGCCGAGCTTGCGGCCGAGGAGGGCGAGCCGGATGTAGTCGTGGTCCTTGTAGCCGTTGCAGATGATGAGCCGCTGGGCGCCCTCGTGCATCGCGAGCGCGATCATCAGCTCCGGCTTGGAGCCGGCCTCGAGGCCGTAGTTGAACTCCTTGCCCGCCGCGACGATCTCGTCGACGACTTCGCGCAGCTGGTTCACCTTGATCGGGAACACGCCGCGGTAGGCGCCCTTGTAGCCCTCGTCCTTGATCGCCTTGGCGAAGAGCGAGTTGAGCCGGACCACCTGGTGCCGGAGCAGGTCCTGGAAGCGGATCACCAGCGGGGCCTTGAGGCCCATCCCGACCGCCTCCTGCACCACGTCGAGCACGCGGATGCCGCGGCCGTCCAGCAGCGGTTGCACGTTCACGCACCCGGCTTCATCCACTGAGATGTGGCCGGAGCCCCAGCGCTTGAAACCGTAATGCTCTTCGGACTTGGCGGCCGACCAGGCGGTCGAGGATTTGCTTTTCAACGCGGTGCGGGGTGGGGAGTTATGGCTTGCTTTTGGCTTCAGCGGATTCGTTAGATGCGTCTTTTCTGGTTTCAAATCCTGCCCGCTAGCAATTCCGAAAATGCATCCGCTGACGATCCTCCCCGCTTTCCTCGCCCAGACCCCCGCGCCCGCCCAGCAGCCCTCCTTCCTCGTGCAGATCCTGCCGATGGTGCTGCTTTTCGGCGCGATGTACTTCTTCCTCATCGCCCCCCAGCGCAAGAAGCAGAAGGAACACGAGAAGATGCTCAAGGAACTGCAGAGCGGCGACGAGATCGTCACCAGCGGCGGCATCTTCGGCGTCATCACCAACGTGAAGGAGGACCGCTTCGTCGTCCGCATCGCCGAGAACACCAAGATCGAGATCGGCAAGGGCTTCGTCCAGACGGTCACCCGCAAGGCCGGCGCCGAGGTCAAGTGACCGACCCGGGCGCGCGCCCGGGTCCGCTAAGCCCCGCCCGGCCGGCGGGGTACGTCCCCTTTTTTAACCCAAACGCACCATGCTCAAACGCAATCTGTGGAAGCTGATCCTGTCCGTGGCCGTGCTGGCCTGGTCGGGCTCCCAGCTCCTGCCCCTGCAGGACGAGGCCTTCGTCGACTACGTCCGGACGCACGCCTCCGCCAAGTCCGCCGAGTTCGGCAAACTGCTCGAGGAGGCGGCCGCCCGGAAGAAGGCGCTGCAGGCGCCCAGCGAGTTCGTCGCCCTCAAGCAGCTCGGCCGCGAGCGCCGGCTGGACCTCTCCCAGTTCTTCCCCCACATCCGCCTCGAGGAGTCGCTGAAGAACATCGAGAAGCGCAACGACATCCTGCTGGCGGAACTGCTGCGCCTTTCGCGCGGCCGCCTGCAGCTGGGCCTGGACCTCAAGGGCGGTGTCGCCTTCACGCTCGAGGCGGTCGAGACCCCCGGCGAGAACCTCGATAGCCTCCAGCGCCAGGAGAAGCTGCAGAAGTCGATCGAGATCATCGGCGCCCGCATCAACGGCCTGGGCGTCGCCGAGCCGGTCCTGCGGCCCATCGGCGAGAACCGCATTGAGATCCAGCTCCCGGGCGTCAGCACCAAGGATAACCCCGACGTGGTGGATCAGGTGAAGGCCCCGGCCCGCCTCGATTTCCGGATGGTGCACCCCTCCCTGGTGCCTGGCCCCGGCGTGGACACCCCGGCCGGCTACGAGGTCAAGACCCTCGACTGGGAAAGCCGCCGCGGCGAGACCGGCGTGGAGGAGCTCTTCGTCAAGCGCATCCCCGAGATGACCGGCGAGATGATCTCCAACTCGTTCGCCCGGCCCGACCTCTACGGCAAGCCGGAGGTCATTTTGGAGTTCACCGACGCCGGCAAGAAGCGCTTCGCCGAGGTCACCCGCAGCATCGCCGAGATCGGTCAGCGTGGCGGCCCCCTCGGCCGCCTGGCCATCGTGCTCGACGGGAAACTCTACTCCGCCCCCACCGTCCGGGAGGAGATCAACAGTCCCTCCGCGCAGATTACGGGCAGCTTCACCGACCGCGAGGCGATCAACCTCGCCAACGTCCTCAACAACCCCCTCGACGTCGAATTGCGCATCATCGAGCAGTACGAGGTCGGACCCACGCTGGCGGCGGACGCCGTCATCAGCGCCCGGAATGCCTTCATCTTCAGCACGCTCCTCACGATCGGCTTCATGGTCGTCTTCTACACGATCGGCGGGTTCGTCGCCGCCTTCGGGATGGGCGTCAACGTGCTGGTCACCCTCGGGGTGATGGCCAGCATCGGCGCCACGCTCACGATGCCCGGTATCGCCGGTATCGTGCTGACGCTCGCGATGTCCGTCGACGCGAATATTCTGATCTTCGAGCGGATGCGCGAGGAGCTCAAGCTGGGCAAGTCGCTCGGCACCGCGCTCGAGGCGGGCTTCGACAAGGCGTGGTCCGCGATCTTGGACTCGAACGTCACCACGCTGCTCGTCGCCCTCGTCATGGTGGGCCTGGGCACCGGTCCGGTGAAGGGCTTCGGCGTGACGCTCGCGATCGGCATCTTCACGACGATGTTCGCCGCGGTCGTGATCAGCCGCCTGCTGCTTGACGCCCTCATCCTGGGCGGGGTCACCGGCCGTTTGCCGATGTTCTCGGTGCTGCAGAACACGGCCTACGACTTCCTGAAGTACACCAAGGCGGCGGTCATCGCCACCGTGGCGGTGCTCGTGGTTGGCATCGGCGCCGTGGTGTACAAGGGGAAGGAAATCTACGGCATCGACTTCGTGGGCGGAGACATGATCACGCTGAACTTCGGCCAGCGGGTCGAGGTGGGTGAGTTGCGCCGGGCGGCGGAACGGGCGGGGCAGAAGGAAGTCGCCTTCTCCTACCAGCAGCCCGTCGGCGGCAGCCGCGAAGTGCTCCGGATCACGGCCCCGTTCGACCAAGGGCGGCCGCTGGTGCGCCAGCTGCAGGCCGCCTTCCCGCAGGCCAAGCTCGAACTCGCCGGCGAGTCCCGCATCGGCGCCTCGGTGGGCCAGGAGATCCAGTGGAACGCGCTGCTCTCGGTCGTGGCCGCGCTGGCCGGCATCCTGGTTTACGTGGCCTTCCGCTTTGAAATGGGCTACGGCATCGGCGCGGTGGTCGCCACCGTGCACGACCTCATCCTCACCATCGGCCTGTTCGTGCTCTTCGACCGTCAGTTCAACGCCCCGATGGTCGCCGCGATCCTGCTGATCATCGGCTACTCGATCAACGACACTATCGTCGTGTTCGACCGCATCCGCGAGGAGCTCAAGCTGAACCCGACGGGCACGCTGCGCGAGATCATCAACCGCTCCCTCAACCTCACCCTGTCGCGCACGATCATCACCGGCGGCACCACCCTGCTCACCTCGGTGACGCTCCTGCTCACGACCTCCGGCGAGGTCAACGACATCGCCTTCACGCTGCTGATCGGCGTGCTCACGGGCACCTTCTCCTCGCTCTTCATCGCGACCCCCGTCTTCTACTGGTGGCATAAGGGTGACCGGAAGCACGTCGAGGCGCACCACGACGTCGCGCCGAAGTACGAGTGGCAGGGCACGAGCAAGGCGGCCGAGTAAGGGGCCGCCGGCCGTCGGGCGGGTTTCCGGGACGCTGCGCGTCCCGGAGCCAGGCCCGGCTCGCCGGCACTCCTTCGCCACGATGCGCTGGATCCACCAGCCGCAGCCTGCCTCCGAGGTCGAGGCGTTCAGCAAACGCGCGGGCGTAAGCCGCGTGCTCGCCGAGCTGTTGCTCCGGGCCGGCCGGCCGGATCCCGCCGCCGCGGCTGAGTTTCTGCAGCCGAGTCTGTCCCAACTGGACGATCCGCTCCGGCTCCCCAACCTCCCGGCCGCGGCTGACCGGCTACGCCGCGCGATCGCTTCTCGCGAGCAGATCGTGGTCCTGGGCGACTACGACGTCGACGGCGTCACCAGCACCACGTTGCTGGTCTCGGTGTTGCGTCGCTTCGGGCTCAATCCCCGGTTTGTGGTGCCGCGCCGCGCCGCCGACGGCTATGGCCTCACGCGCAGCGCGATCGACCGCGCGTTGGAGGCCGGGCGCCCGGACCTCTTTATCGCGCTCGACTGTGGCACCAACTCGCGGGAGGAGACGGCTTACCTGCGAGCGCAGGGGATAGAGGTGCTGGTGATCGACCATCACCGTTCGACCGTCGGGGAAAACGCGGATTGCCTGCTGATCAACCCGCACGTGTACGGGCTGACGGACGCCGCCGGCGAGGCGTGGCGGCACCTGTGTACCGTGGGGCTGGTCTTTAAGCTCTGCCACGGCCTGCTCAAGCAGCTGCGCGGGGAGAACCACCCGGTCGCCTTCCGGATCCGGCTCCGGGATCACCTGGATCTGGTCGCCCTGGGCACGATCGCCGACCTCGTGCCGCTGCAGGGCGAGAACCGCATTTTGGCCCGCCACGGCCTGCGCATCCTGCGCGAGACCCAGCGGCCCGGCCTGCGGGCGCTGATGGACGTCGCGGGCGTGCGTCCGGAGCAGGATCTGGTCCCCACCGACGTCTCGTTCCGCCTCGGTCCCCGCATCAACGCCAGCGGCCGGCTGGCCGATGCTGCGCTCTCGGTGGAACTGCTCCTCAGCGACGATCCGGCGTTCTGCGCGGAGACGGCCCAGCAGTTGGACGCCTTCAACCGGGAACGGCAGGAGATCGAGCGCCAGATCACCGAGGAGGCCGAGGCCGCGATCGAGGAGCGTTACGCCGGCCACGCCGGCGTGGTTTTGTTCGCCGAAAATTGGCACCCGGGCGTGGTCGGGGTCGTGGCGGGCCGGGTCACCCGGAAATACCACCGCCCCTGCGTGGTCCTCGGCAACGAGGGCGAGCTGGCGAAGGGCTCGGGCCGCAGCATCGAGGGCGTCAATCTGGTCGAGGTGCTCGGGGTGTGTGCGGGCGACCTGACGAGCTGGGGCGGGCACCCGATGGCGGTCGGGGTCGCGCTGGCCAAGGGGCGCGTGGAGGCGTTCCGCGCGCGGTTCGCCGAGGCGATCCGCGCGCAGGTCTCCAGTGAGGCGGCTGAACCGCGGCTGGAGCTGGCGGCGTGGCTCTTGCCCGAACAGGTGCACGAGCGCCTGATGGACGAACTGGAGGGACTACACCCGTTCGGTCAGGGCAATCCGGAGCCCGTCTTCGGGCTGCGCGGGGTGGTGCTGCGGCAGGCCCCCGAGGTCTTCAAGGAACAGCACTTCCGTTTCCGGTTGGAGGACGCGCGGGGTCGCCCGCTGCACGGCGTCGCGTGGAAGATGGCGGACCGCCTCCCGCCGGTCGGTCGCCCGCTTGACCTCGCCGTGGAACTGAAGTGGAACCACTTCAACCAGCGGCGGCTGCTCCAATTGGTGCTCTCCGACTGGCGTGCGACCCCGGTCGGTTGAGGGTGGACGCGCCGCTCAGGCGACGTCCGCCAGCTTGCGCTCCTTCGCCACGAACCACAGCGGCTGCCCGTCGTCATCGAGCACCGGGGTCAGGGCGAGTTCCACGGCGTAGCGGGTACCGCTGCGATGGTAGTTGAAGAGCTTCTCACGGCACTTTCGCCGCTCGCGGATGGCGTCGCGGATCCGCCGCACCACCCCCGCGTCGGTGTCGGGACCCTGCAGGAACTCGCCGGGCTTGCGTCCCCGGATCTCCTCAAAGCCGTGGCCGCACATCGCGATGAACTGCGGGTTGACCCACTCGACCCGACCCAGCGGGCAGGTGACGACCATCGGTTCCGGTTCGGAACGGGGTCGGCCCGCGACGGCTCCGAGCACCCGGGCACGCAACGTGGGGGGGGGCGCGGAATCTCGGCGGAGCGAGGCGAGCGTCACGGCAGCCCCGACGTCCTGCAGCCGGGCAACGAGGGCGCGGAGTTCCGGCTGAAACTCGAGGATGAGTTCGAAGGCCTCGCGTTGATCGGCGTCCAAGGCACCTGCGACGTAAAGCGCGGCCCGGTCTTGGAGCAGTTCGGAAAGCATGGGATCGGTGTAGGGGAGGGGAGGCGACCGTCAAAACCGAAAGCAGACCGGGATTCGACCGGCTGCGGGATTGATCTGGGCGCGTCGTTTCATGGGTCGATGCTCAAGGGTACGGTCCACGCGGGTTCCGGGATGCACCGTGGCCGCCATCCCCGCCCTTGCGCTCCTCGCCGGCGCGTGCTTGCGTCCGCCATGCCCCGCTCGCACCTCCTCGCTCGCCTCGCCCTGTTCGTCTCGCCCCTGCTCGCCGCGGCCAGTCCCGGTTCGCCAACGGAAATCCGCGGCAAGGTCATCGAGGCGATTGACGCCGCCACCTACACATACGTCCAGATCGATACCGGTTCGGCCAAGGTGTGGGCCGCGGCGGGGCAGTTTGCGGTCAAGCCGGGGGATACGGTGACGCTGGGGGACGCCATGCCGATGCCGAACTACCACAGCAAGACGCTGAACCGCACGTTCGAGGTCGTCTACTTCAGCGGGCGCGCCACGGTGAACGGCGCGGCGGCGGTGGCGGGCAAAACAGCTGATGCCCCGGCCCGCAGCCTCCCCGGATTGGCGGTCGATCTGTCCAAAATTGCGCGTGCCCCCGGCGGCCAGACCGTCGCGGAGGTCCACTCCGGCCGGGCCGCGTTGTCCGGGAAGCAAGTCTCGGTCCGCGGGCGCGTCGTTAAGTTCAATGGCAATATCATGGGTCGTAACTGGCTGCACATCCGGGACGGCTCCGGGGTGGAGGGCAGCAACAACTTGACGGTGACGTCCGCGGGCGCGGCCAAGGTGGGGGATCTGGTCCTCGTCACCGGGCGGCTCGCCGTGGACAAGGACTTCGGCTCGGGCTACCGCTACGCGCTCCTCGTCGAGGAAGCCAAGGTGGTCGTGGAATAAGGGCTCAGGCGGCCCGCCAGCGGGTGAGCCGCTCCACCAGTGCCCGTTCCTGAGCCGCGGACGCCCGGAGCCCGGCGAGGTCAGTCCGCAGTTGCTCCCAAGTCGGGACTTCGCCCCAAGCCGTCACGCGGAACACTTCGTGTGCGTGGGGTCCCGGGAGTTCGAGTTCCCGGTTTTTGCGGTCAAACCGCTGGCGGAGCGTCGCCCTCCAGTCGGCCATGCTGGCAGGCGGGGCCATCTGATGCCGTCCGACCCAGGGCAACCACTCGCGGATCTGGGAGGCGTGGCTCCAGGTCATCTCCGTCAGCAGGGGGAACGCGTCCTCGACGTTCACCGCGAAATCAAAGGCGTTCGCCCCGCCCATGTAGCTGTCGTAGACGTTCAGGATGACCGGGACCTTCACCGGACGGGAATGCGTCTCGTCCACCGGATACTCCGGGGTGAAGGCGTGGGGCACGTTGAGCATGTAGGCGACGCGGCGGATGGCCTCGGCGATCGTCTCATGGTCGTTATGGATGCCGGCGAGCGGGTCGCTGGCGAGGGGAGGGCAGAACAGGTAGTCGGGTTCGAAGTCCCGGATCGCGTGCCACAGGGCCGCGAGCAGCGGCGGGGTCACCTGGAGGCAGGCCTCGCGGGGTACGGTGCCGTCCGGCAGGCGCAGGTGTTCGAACTCGTACTGCCCCAGCCGCGCGGAGGCCAGTTGCTCGGCGAGTCGGGTCCGCGCCGTCTCGGCCCGGGTAAGCTGATGGTGTCCGGCCTGGCCATCCGTGCAGACGATCACCCGGGACCGAAACGAGGGGCCGAGCTGGCGCCGCCAGAGCTCGAACGAACCGGCCGCGGTGAACTCATAGTCGTCGAAGTGGGCGTGGACGTGCAGGACCTTCATCGGGGTGCGGGAGCGAAGCGGCCCGGCGCGCCGGCGGCAAGCCGCCGGGGAGGGGAAAACCGTTGCCCCGGCCGCCGGGCGCTGATTCGGTCCGGCCCCACATGAAACGCTGGTCCCAGTTCTTCATCCCGACCCTCAAGGAAAGCCCCGCCGACGCGGAAATCGCCTCGCATCGCCTGCTGGTGCGGGCCGGGCTGGTGCGCCGGCTGGGCGGCGGGTTGTACACGTACCTCCCGCTGGGCCTGCGCGCGGTGCACAAGATCACCCAGCTTTGCCGGGAGGAGATGGATGGCGCCGGCGCGATCGAGCTGTGGATGCCGCACCTGCATCCGGCCGAGCTCTGGGCGCAGGGGCCCCGCTGGGCCGCCGCCCGCGAGATCATGTTTCGCGCCGACAGCGCGGGCGACGGCCGCCGGCCGGGGCGCGAGCCGGAGGTCGTCCTCGGCCCCACCCACGAGGAGATCATCACCCCGCTGGTGAAGGCGGAGATCTCCAGCTACCGGGACCTGCCGAAGAACTTCTACCAGATCGCCACCAAGTTCCGGAACGAGATCCGTCCCCGCTACGGGCTGATGCGCGCGCGGGAGTTCATCATGATGGACGCTTACTCCTTCGATACCGGCGACGAGGGGGCGGTGAAGAGCTACTTCGCGATGAAGGAGGCGTACGCGCGCTTCTTCCGCCGCCTCGGGGTGCAGGCGATCGCGGTCGAGGCGGACACGGGCGTGATGGGCGGGAGTTTCTCCCACGAGTTCATGGTCCCGGCCGAGATCGGCGACGACGACGTCATCTACAACGAGGCCAGCGGCTACGCGGCCAACCGCGAGAAGGCGACGAGCGCGCTCGTCCCGGCGGACCTCGCGGACGCGGCCCCCGCGGGGGCGGTGGAGAAGTTCGCCACTCCCGGAGTGACGACCATCGCCCAGCTGGCGGCGGAGCCCCACGGGGTGCCGGCGGAGCAGCAGTTCAAGACGCTCGTCTACATTGGCGATGGGCGCCCGTTTTTGGTGCTGCTCCGCGGTTGCGACGAGCTGGAGGAGGCGAAGCTGGGCGCGCTCGGCTTCACGCTGTTCCGGCCGGCCACCCCGGAGGAGATCGTGCCCGTGCTGGGCGCCCGGCCGGGTAGCCTCGGCGCCGTCAAGGGAACCCTGCGCGACCCGTCGGCGCTGGCGGGGGTCTTCGCCGACCATGCGATCCGGCTGATCGGCAACGGCACGACCGGCGCCAACGAGGACGGCTTCCACCTGCGCCACGTGAACGTCGCGCGCGACCTCGCGATCACCCGCTTCGGCGACTTTCGGCGGGTGCGGCCGGGCGAGCCCGACCCGCGTTCCGGCCAGCCGCTGCAGGTCCGCCGCGGCATCGAGGTCGGTCACATTTTCAAGCTGGGCACGAAGTACTCCGAGAAGTTCGGCGCCGTCTTCACCGACGACCAGAAGCAGACGCACCCGATGGTGATGGGCTGCTACGGCATCGGGATCAGCCGCGCCCTGCAGGCGGTGATCGAGCAGAGCCACGACGCCGATGGCATCCGTTGGCCGTGGAACTGCGCCCCCTTCCAGGTGCTCGTCTGCGTCCTCGATCCCCAGCTGCCCGAGGCGATGGAGCTGGCGGAGCGGCTCGGCACCGCGGCGGAGCGGGCCGGGGCGGACGTGCTGATCGACGATCGCGCCGAGCGTCCGGGCGTGAAGTTCAAGGACGCCGACCTGATCGGGATTCCGCTGCGCCTCACCATCGGCGGCAAGGGCCTGAAGGAGGGGGTGATCGAGCTCAAGTGGCGCCACGCGAAGGACGTGGTCAAGTTGCCCCTCGCCGAGGCGGAGGCGCGCGTGGCGGCGGCGGTCGGGGAGGCGCGGGCGGCCGCGGCCTGAGCGCGCCGCCTCCGGGGTTGCCAGCCCGGATCGGCCGGCCAAGTTCCGGGGATGCGCTTACTCGCCACCTTCCTGCTCCTGGCCGCCGCGCTGGCGGCCCAGTCCTACCGCCCGGGCGACCGCTTCGAGGCCTTCAGCACCAAGGACCAACACGACCGGGCCTTCACTTACGAGGGGGGAGCCAAGCGGGTGATCGTCGCGTTCGAGATGGGCTCGGGTAAGGCGGCCAACGCCTTCTTCGAGCAGCAGCCCGCCGACTTCCTGGCGCGCCACGAGACGATCTTCCTCTCGAACATCCACGGTATGCCCGGCATCGCCCGG
Organism: Opitutaceae bacterium; assembly: GCA_027485815.1. Taxonomy (GTDB): domain Bacteria; phylum Verrucomicrobiota; class Verrucomicrobiia; order Opitutales; family Opitutaceae; genus ER46. The sequence continues at coordinate 7,392 of JAIXQE010000092.1, read as the reverse complement.
GCCTTCGCGATGCCGAAGATGCGGAAGTACCCGCACCGCATCCTGATCGCCGACGGCAAGGACTTCCTCGCGCGCTACCCGACCCAGGAGGACCAACTCACCGTCCTCACCCTGGACGCGGCGGGCGTGATCACCGACATCCGCTTCGTGGAGCCCAAGCGGGGCCTGCCCGCGGTCTTCGGCGCCGGCCGCTGAGCCGGGCCGCCGCCCGCCCGCGATGATCGTCGGCGTCCACCCGCTCGCGGGCTTCGACAAGGTCCTCCACTACCGCGTGCCGCCGGCGCTCGCCGGGGCGGTGGAGGTCGGATCCCTGGTGCGGATGCCCATCCTCGGGGGCGTACGGCTGGGCCTGGTGGGGGAACTGGGGCCGCCAGCGGACTTTCCCGTGGAGCGCCTCAAGGCGTTGACGGACGTCGTCTATCCGTTCCCGGCCCTCACGCCTGAACTGCTGCAGCTCGCCCGCTGGATGGCCCGGTATTACGCGTGCGGCGTCGACGCCATCATCGAGACGATGATCCCGGCCGCGGTGCGCCGGGGGGCGGCGGTCAAGCAGGAGCGACTCCTTGCCGTCGCCCGCCCCCTGCCGGAGGCGGACGTTGAGCGCCTCGCGGCGCGCGCCCCGCAGCAGGCCCGGCTCTACCGCTTCCTGGCGGAACAGATGCGGCCGCAACCGAAGGGGCTGGTCCTGCGCCGGCTCCGCGTCGGGCCCTCGTCGGTGGCCGCGCTCCTGCGGGACGGCGTCCTGCGCGAGGAGTCGGTCCGCGTCGAGCGGATCGCCTACGCGGATGGCCACGCGGGCGGGGAACTGGTCGCGGCCCAGCCGCACGCGCTCAACCCGGAACAGCAGTCGGCCGTCGATCAGTTGTCCAAGGACCTCGGCGCGGGCGCCTTCAGCGTCTCGCTCCTGCTGGGCGTGACCGGGTCGGGCAAGACGGAGGTCTACCTGCGGGCGATCGACGAGGCGCTGCGGGCGGGCGGCGGGGTGGTTTTCCTCGTGCCCGAGGTCGCGCTGACCCCCCAGACCGTGGCGCGGCTGCGCTCGCGGCTGGAGGCAATCGCCGGCGGAGAGCGTTGCGTCGTGTGGCACAGTCACCTCAGCGAGGGGGAGCGCCTCGATGGCTGGCTCGCCCTGGCCACCGGCGAGGCGCGGGTGGTGGTCGGGGCCCGCTCGGCGGTGTTCGCGCCGGTGCGCAACCTGCGCCTGGTGGTCGTCGACGAGGAGCACGAGCCGGCGTACAAGCAGGACGAGACCCCGCGCTACCACGGACGCGACGTCGCCGTCATGCGGGCGAAGCTGGCGGGCGCGCTATGCCTGCTCGGGTCCGCCACGCCGTCCCTCGAGAGCTTCACCAACGTGGAGGCCGGCAAGTACCGCCTGCTCCAGCTCACGCAGCGGGTGGATGCGCGCCAGCTGCCGTACATCGACGTCGTGGACCTGCGGATCGAGGCCGCGAAGCAGCGGGGCCAACCCGCGCTTTCCGGCAAGCTGGTGCGCGCGCTGCACGCGCGGCTGGAGCGCCGCGAGCAGACCATTCTCTTCATCAACCGCCGCGGCTACTCCTCGTCCCTGCTCTGCCGGCAGTGCGGCCACGTCGAGGGCTGCCCGCACTGCAGCATCGCGATGACGTTTCACCGCACGGATGACACGCTGCGCTGCCACCTCTGCGGCCATCAGCGCGCCGCCCCCGCGGCCTGCCCCCAGTGCCGCGCCCCCGACATCCGCTGGCGCGGGCTCGGCACCCAGCGCGTCGAGGAGGCGGTGCGGCGCGTCGCCCCACGGGCGCGCGTCGAGCGGATGGACACCGACACGATGGTGCGGAAGAACCGGTTCCGCGAGGTGCTGGCCGAGTTCCGGGCCGGGCGGATCGACATCCTCATCGGCACGCAGATGATCGGGAAGGGGCTCGATTTTCCCAACGTCACCTTGGTCGGGCTGGTGGACGCCGACATTTCCATGCACGTGCCGGACTTCCGCGCCAACGAGCGGACGTTCCAGTTGCTGGTTCAGGTCGCCGGGCGGGCGGGGCGGGGCGACCGGGCGGGCGAGGTGATCGTCCAGACCTTCACGCCACAGTCGGAGGCCATCCAGTTTTCACGCCGCGCGGACTTCGCGGGCTTCGCCGCCGCCGAGCTGAAGCTCCGCCGGGATTTCCGCTACCCGCCGTACCGCCACCTGATCCAGCACCTGTTCCGGGGGCCCAACGCCGACAAGCTCCGTTTTTACGCCGAACAATGGGCGCGTTTGGTGGAGCGGGAATTGGGCGACCGCGTGGAGCTGCGTGGCCCGTCCGCGGCTCCGATCGAGAAGATCAAGGACGAGTATCGCTGGCAGTTGTGGTACTTCACCAGCGCGGTGTCCCGGGTGGTGCCGGAGCTGGAACGCCTCCGCTCCGCCTTCGCCTGGGCGGACGACATCACGCAGGTCCTCGACGTCGACCCGGTGAGCCTCGGTTGACCGGCTCGCGCGCCGAGTCCGGTGTTGTGTCCCGCCGGCCGCGGCGCCATCTCCCCGGCGGCGCCCGTTGGCGCTTCCTCCCTCCCGCCTCCGATGAAGATCTATTTCCTAGGCATCTGCGGCACCGCGATGGGCAACGCCGCCCTGCTGGCCCGCGCGGCCGGCCACGAGGTGTCCGGCGCCGACACCGGCGTCTACCCGCCGATGAGCACCGTGCTGGCGGAGGCCGGCATCACGGTCCACGCCGGCTACGATGCCGACCGGCTCGCGCGGCTGGCCCCCGATCTCGTGGTGGTCGGAAACGCGATGTCGCGCGGCAATCCCGAGGTGGAATGGCTGCTTGAGGCGCGCGCCCTGCCGTTCACGTCGCTGCCGGCGCTGCTCCACGATACCGTCCTGCGGCTCCGGCGCAACGTGGTGGTCTGCGGGACGCATGGGAAGACCACCACGACCGCCCTCTGCGCCTTCCTGCTCCGCGCCGCGGGCGCCGACCCCGGGTTCCTGATCGGTGGGGTGCCGCAGGATCCGCCCACCGGCAGCCACCTCGGGCAACCCGCGGCGCCGTTCGTGATTGAGGGCGACGAGTACGACAGCGCCTTCTTCGACAAGCGGAGCAAGTTCATCCACTACGCGCCGCACGTGGCCGTGCTGAACAACCTGGAGTTCGACCACGCCGACATCTTCCGCGACCTCGCCGACATCCAGCGCTCGTTCATGCACCTCACGCGCCTCGTCCCGCGCAATGGCTGGATCGTCCTGAACGGGGATGACCCTAACCTCGCCGCGCTGGGGCCGACGCCGTGGACACGGCAGGTGCGGGTGGGCTGCGGCCCGGGCAACGACGTGCTGCTGGCCGACTTCGCGGAAACGCCGTCCGGGGCCTCCTTCCGCCTCGCCTGGCGCGGGCGTCCTTGGGCGCGGGTGGAATGGGGCCTGAGCGGGGAATTCAACGCCCGCAACGCGGCGATGGCCGCGACGGCCGCCGCGCTGACGCTCCGGCCGGAGGATCCAGCCGGCCTCGATCTCCGCGCGCTCGCCACCTTCCGCGGGGTCCGCCGCCGCCAGGAGGTCCGCCTCGCCACCGCGGTCCTCACGGTGATCGAGGATTTCGGGCATCATCCGACCGCGCTCGGCGCCACCCTTGATTCCCTGCGGGCGCGGCACCCGGGTGCGCGGCTCACCGCCGTGTTCGAGGCCCGCAGCAACACGGCGCGCCTGAAGCAAATGCAGCCCGCGTTCACGGCGGCGCTGGCGAAGGCGGACGCCGCGTTCATCGGTCCGGTCAGCCGGGCGGAACGGGTCCCGGCCGCCGAACGCTTCGCGCCCGAGGAGGTGGTCGCGGACCTCGTCGCCCGGGGCCGCGCGGGGGTGACCGCCCCGACCAACGCGGAGCTGCTGGCCCGGTTGATTGCGATCGTCCGGCCGGACCCTGCGCGCGGCGACGTCGTCGTCTTCTTCACCAACGGCAGCTTTGACGGGATCATCGACGGATTCGTCGCCTCCGCGCGCCGCCCGGACTGAAAGGGGACTTGCCGCTTGCGTCACCGGGCGCGTTCGTCGTCCTTCTGCGCTCACCCGCGCCATGACGCTCCGCTTCTCCCCCGGCCGCGCCCCCCGGTTTCGCCTCTGGATGGCGCTGGCCCTGCTGGCCTTCCTGCTTCCGCCGCTCGCGCCGTTGCGCGCCGCCGCCCCGGAGGAACGCGATCCGATGCTGGCCCGCGTGTTTCCGTCGATCGTGCGGATCGAGGCCATCCGGCTGCGTCCGACCGACGGCCGCCTGACGAAGGAATGGTCCGGCGGCAGCGGGGTCGTGATCTCGGCGGAGGGGCACGTGCTCACCAACTGCCACGTGACCGAGGATGGCGATTTCTTCCGGGGCTATCTGCACGACGGGTCCCAGGTGGAGGCCGTGCTTGTGGGGCAGGATCCGCTGACGGACCTGGCGGTGATCCGGCTCAACCTCGCGCAGCGGGCAGCCGGAGCGCCGCCATTGCCGGTGGCGCGGTTCGGCGATTCCGCGGCCCTGCGGGTGGGGGAGGAGGTCTTTGCCCTCGGCAGTCCCGGATTCCTCGCGCAGTCGGTGACGCAGGGCGTCGTATCCAACCCGTCGCTGGTGCTCCCGGAGCAGACCGTCGGCAAGATGATGCTGCGGGGTGAGGATGTGGGACAGTTCGTGCGGTGGGTGCTGCACGACGCGCGGATCTTCGGGGGCAACAGCGGCGGTCCGCTCGTGAACACCCGGGGCGAAGTCGTGGGCATCAACGAGATCGGAGTGGTCGGGCTCAGCGGGGCGATCCCGAGCAACCTTGCCCGGGAGGTCGCGCGCCAGCTGATGGCGACCGGCAAGGTGGTGCGCGGGTGGAGCGGCCTGACGGTGCAGCGGCGCCTGGAGGCCTCGGGGAAGGGTTCGGGCGTGGTGGTCGGGGACGTGGCGGAGGGCTCTCCCGCCGCCGCGGCCGGCTTTCTGCCGGGCGACCTGATCCTCGCCTGCGACGGTCAGGCCATCGAGGGGGCCGAGGAAAAGGCGGTGGCCCACTTTCATCGCCTGGAGGCGAGTCGGTTGCCGGGCGAGGAACTGGATGTCCGGCTCGTGCGGGAAGGCGTGGAGTCCACGCGGCGCATCCGCTTGGTTGCCCGGGAGGCCGCCCGTGCCGACGACGTCGAGTTCCGCACGTGGGGGGCGGTGATGCGCGACCTCACCCAGCGGATCTCGCGCCTTGAACGCCTGCCGGACTCCCGGGGGGTCTGGTTGGAGAACGTGCGTCCCGCCGGCCCGGCCGGGCAGGCCGAGCCTGTGTTGCGGCGCGGGGACGTGCTCATCGCGGTGGAGGGCCGCTCCGTCGAGGGCGTAGCGGAGCTACGGCGAATCACGGAGGACCTGCTGCGCGACGCACCCAAGGGGGTGCGGACGGTGCTGGCAGAGGTCCGGCGCGACGGCGCCCGGCTCAGCTCGGTGGTCGAGTTGCGCACCGCCAGCGAACGCAATTTCCCGCCCCAGGCCCGGAAGGCCTGGCTGGGCGTTTCCTCGCAGCCTCTGACCCCCAAGCTTTCGGCCCGTCTCGGCATCAAGGCGGAGGGCGGCGCCCGGCTCACCCGCGTCTACCCGGGCACGCAGGCGGAGGCCGGCGGACTGCAGGTGGGTGACGTGCTGCTGGCGCTCGATGGGACCCCCGTCGCGGCCCGCCGCCCGGAGGACACGGACGTCCTGGCCCGGCAGGTGCGGCAATATCGGGCGGGCACGCCCGTGAAGGTTTCCCTGTGGCGGGAGGGGGCGCCGCGCGAGCTCACCGTGGTGTTGGAGGAGCAGCCGATTCCCGCCGCCGAGATGGCGTGGTGGGAGGAGGTGCAACTGGAATTCTCGGCGCGCGAACTCGCCTTTGATGATCGGATCCGGCTGCAGCTGGCGACCGGGCAGACCGGCGCCCTCGTGGAGAGCGCGATCCCGGCCGGTTGGGCGGCCCTCGCCGGCCTGCGCGCCGACGACCTGATCGAGGCGGCCGACGGCCGGCCCGTCACCTCCCTGGCGGACCTCCGCGCCTCCCGGACGGCCGCGGTGGAGGCCCGCCGCGAGTGGTGGGTCCTCCGCGTGCGCCGCCGCGGCCAGACCCTGCTGGTCGAGATCAGCCTCAAACCCGCCCTTTCCCCCCGATGATTCCCCGCGCCGCCCTCTGCCTTGTTGCCGCTCTCCTCGCGCCGGTCCCCGCCTCCGCGGCGCCCGGAGTCGCCGCCGAGCTCGTCCGGCGCTACGCGGACGCGATCGTGGGGGTGGAACTCGTCGTGACGGTGAAGATGAAGATGGGTGACCGCGAGATGCCGCCGCGCGAGCAGCGCATCGAGGTCAACGGCACCGTGGTGACCCCGGAGGGCCTGACGGTGACCAGCCTCGCCGGTGTCGATCCCCAGGTGCAGTTCGACGCGATGCGCGCGGCCGGGATGGGTTCGCGGGGGGCCGAGTTGGTGGGGGCGGATTTCAAGGAGGTGAAGCTGCGCCTCGCCGATGGCCAGGAACTGCCGGCGCGCTTCGTGCTCAAGGACGCGGACCTCGACCTCGCGTTCATGGCACCCGAGGAACCGGCCGCCGGGCGCAAGTTCCCGCACGTCGCGCTCGCGGACGCGGTTCCGGGTGATCTGCTCGGTACCTTTTTCTACGTCGCGCGGGCCTCCAAGGCGCTGCAGCGCGTGCCGCTCGTGCGCTCCAGCGAGGTGATGGGCGTCGTGGAGAAACCCCGGCGCCTCTACCTGCTCTCGGAGCAGGCGGCGGGGAGCCCGATGTTCGACGCGGGCGGCCGGCTGCTCGGCATCTCCCTGCAGCACTTCGCCAACGGGCGCCCCACGGGCACCGTGGTCCTGCCGGCCGGGGACATTGCGGACATCGCGCGGCAGGCGGCGGCGGCGATGGCGCCGCGCTGACGTCAGCGGATCCGCAGCAGCTCCGCTGTCGCCGGCACGTCCTTGATGATCTGGGCCGGTTCCGGGCCGACCCCGAGGTAGCGCAGGTTCGGCAAGCGGGCGTCCGCCGGGCGGGCGCCGCCGGCGTAGGCGGTGTCGAGGATCGAGCCCATCATCGCCGCCACGTAGCGGCGAGCGGCGGCGGGGAGATCGCTGAAGCGGCGGATCCCGGAAAGGTCCCCCGACCAGCCCTCGTGGCGCGAGTAGACGGGACGGAGCGCGCGGCGGACCGCCTCGTTGCGGGGCACGTGTGCGTGTCGGCGGCCGTGCGCGTCCTCGTAGGCGGTGCAGATCAGCAGCTCGCCGCGCCATTCGCCCGCGTGGCTGAGCGCGTCGGACTTGTTGATCATCAGGTCGTGGAAGCCGCCGTAGCGCAGGGCATCGCCCTTCTCCACGGCGTCGAACCAGCCGACCATCCGCTGGCGTCCCGTGCTGGTGCCGAACTCCAGCAGCTTGAGCTTTTCCGCGAGCGGATGGCCGTCCTCCAT
>JAIXQE010000126.1 GCA_027485815.1 Opitutaceae bacterium | reverse complement strand
GCGCAGGCGCGCCGGGCCGAGTTGCGCGACCTCATCGTGCGCGACCCCGCCGCGGCCCTCGCCGCCGCCGTCCCCGCCGGCCTCCGCGTGGGCTTGCCGCCGGCCGTCGCCGCGGAATTGGAGGAACTGGTCGACGCCCGCGGCGATTGGGAGGTGACCTTCTCCTGCCCGGCCCCGGCGGCCGGCCTGCAGCGCACGGCGGTCCTGGGTGGCCGCCGGTTCACCGCGCACACCCACGGCCGCCGCCTTGCCCTGGCTACCAAGTTCGGGGTGCCGCTGCACGGCCTCGCCCTCGACGACCTCACCGCCTTCGCGCCGGAGCCGTGGCGCGCGCTCGACGACGACGAGAAGGCGGCCCGCGGGCTCGCGGCGGACGCGCTCGCGGTGAGCGTGGGGGGCGAGGTGGAGGCGTTCGCGGAGCCCGCCGCCTTCGCGGCCCGGCGGGAGGCGCTGCTGGCCGCGGAGGCGCTGGAGGGCCCGTACGTGCCCGGCCCCGGCACGCCGCCGACCGCCGCCAACACGCCGTGGATCCTCGGCCCCAAGCGCGTGCTCTGGGTGCAGGTGGATTTCGCGGACGACCCGGGCGCGGTCGCCTCCGCCGCCGAGATCGAGGCCACCAACGCCCAGGTCGCCGCGTTCCTCGCCGCCACCTCCCACGGGCGCACCACCTTCTCCTTCTCCATCCTCCCGGGCGTGCTGCGGATGACGCGGGACAAGGCGTTCTACAATGCCTCCGCCAACTCCTCGGGCCAGCTGCAGACGGATGCCGCCGTGCTGGCCAAGGCCTACGACGCGGCCAACGGCGGCACCGGCGCCTTCGACCCCGACAAGTACGACCGTTGGATCGTCCTCTTCAAACGGATGCCCGCCTACGCCTTCGGGGGTCAGGCGCAGCTGACCGGACCCCAGGTGCGGATGAACGGCACGATCTCCCCCGGCACGACCTACCACGAGCTCGGCCATACGCAGGGCTTGTCCCACGCCCATTACTGGATCCCGGCCGGCCCCGTTGCGACCGGCCCGGGCACGCACCTCGAGTACGGCGACCCGTTCGACGCGATGGGCCGTTCCAGCAGCAGCCCCAACAACCACTTCAACGTCAGCCAGAAGTCCCGGCTCGGCTACCTGCCGCCGGAGGCGATCGCGGCCGTCACCGCCTCCGGCACCTACCGGCTCCACCGCCACGACCACGCCGACGCCTCCGGCCTGCGCGCCCTGCGCTTCTCGCCCGCCGGCCTCGGTTATGACCTCTGGGTTGAACACCGCCGCTTCGCGCCCACCGCCTTCGCCCCCGCCCAGGTCGACCGCGTGCGCCAGGGCGTTCAACTGCACTGGGGGCCGGGCCGCGCCCCGCGCTTCACCTCCGGCTCCGGCAGTTACCTGCTCGATGCCACCCCCGGATCGGCGGGCGGGGCCGATGACGCCACGCTCCGGATCGGGGAGACCTTCGTCGACCCCGACGCCGGCATCACCGTGAAACCCCTCGCCGTCGGCGGCGAGGCCCCGGCGGAGTACCTCGACGTGCAGGTCGCCTTCGGCGCCTTCGACGGCAACGGCGAGCCCACGCTCGAGGTCGCCCTGCCCGCCGGCCGCCTCCTCGCCCGCACCAACCTCACCTTCCGCGCCACCGCGACCGACCCGGACCGCGACCCGCTCTACTTCCGCTGGGACTTCGGGGACGCCACCCTGCAGCCCACCCTCGACACGCTCACCCGCCGTTTTCTCACTGGTGGCGTCTATACGCTCCGCGTCTCCGCCCACGACGGCCGCGGGGGCGTCGCCCGCCGGAGCTTCACCGTCGACGTCGAGGACACCCTCGACACCTGGACCCGGCGCGCGGAGGCCAACCCGCCTACGGCCGCGCAGCTCCTGTACGACGTCACCCACGCACGGGGCCAGTTCGTCGCCGTGGGGATCAACCAGACCGTGCTCACCTCGCCCGACGGGGAGACCTGGACGCGGCGCACGTTCCCCGGGGGCAACAGCCTGACCGGCATCGTCCACGACGGCACCCGCTTCGTCGCCTCCGGCTACCGCTTCAGCAACGCCACCCAGAAGGGCCTCGTCGGGCTCTCGGAGGACGGCGTCCGCTGGACCACGGTGAATATCGACGCCGGCACCGTGCAGTTCTGGGGCCTCGCCCACGGCGCGGGCCGCCTCGTGATGGTGGGTGACGCCGGCGCCATCTACACGTCCGCGGACGGCGCCAACTGGGCGGCCGCGGCCTCCGGCATCACCAACGTGTTGCGCTCCGTGGCGTACGCCGACGGCCTGTTCGTCGCCACCGGCGACTCCGGGCGCGTGCTCACCTCGCCCGACGGCCTCACCTGGACCAATCGCTCCCTGCCCGTGACGAACTCCTTCACCGGCGTCGCGCGCCACGCGGGGCGCTGGGTGGTCCGCTCCTTCACCACGATCTTCAGCTCGGTGGATGGCGCGGCGTGGACGCGCGTGACCGCGCCCTCGGCGACCAATGCGGCCACCTACCGGATGCTGTCGGTGAACGGCGTGTTGCTCGCGGGCCTCGCCGGCGGGCGCCTGCAGCTGGCGGAGGACCCCGCGGGGTGGGAGGGCATCGTGCCGGAAAGTTCCACGCGCTCGATCCGCGCCTTTGCCGCCGGCGGGGACCGGGTGGTCGCCGTCGGCAGCGACGGGTTGCTCTTCTCCACCGGGTTGCCCGCGGCGGGCGAACCCGCGCTGCCGGTGCCCACGCTGCGCCTCGAGGCCGACGCCCTCAAGGTGGCGGTCGGAAAACCGAACCCGCTCGCCGCCGCCGGGGCAGGTTACTCCCGCCTCGAGCTCTATGCCAACGGCGTGAAGGTCAGCGAGGTTGCCGGCGCCGGCGGCGCGCTGGCCTGGACGCCCGCGGCCCTCGGCACGTACTCGCTCCAGGTGCGCGGCGTCGACGCCGCCGGCGCGGGTGCGGTCTCCGCCGCGGTGCCCGCGATCGCCGGCCTCACCGGCTGGCGCTGGAACGGCCGCTCGCCCACCGGCGCCGACCTCAATGCCGCCACCCGCATCGGCGACCGCTGGTGGATCGTGGGCGCCGCCGGCACGGTGCTCACGCTCGACGACCAGGGCGAGTTCACGCCGGTCGACTTCCCCACCACGCAGCACCTTACCGGCATCGCCCACGCCAACGGCCGCTGGGTCGTCACCGGCCCCTACGTCGACGCCGCTTCCCGCGAGGAGATCGGCTCCCTCTGGACCTCGACCGACGGCTTCCGCTGGGCCGTCCAGTTCTCCGGCCCACTCGACAACTTCAGCCTCAACTTCGCCGCGCACGCTGCCGGGACCTGGCTCCTCGGTAGCTCCGGCGGCCTCCTCCTCACCTCGGCCGACGCGCTGAGCTGGACCCGCCGCAACTCCGGCGTCTCCGTCTCCCTCCGCGCCGCCGCCCACGGCGCCGGCACCTGGGTCGTGGTGGGCAACGGCGGCCGCATCGTCACCTCGCCCGACGGCGCGGCCTGGACCACCCGCACCAGCGGCGTCACCGGTAACCTCCACGGGGTCGCCTTCGCCGGGGACCTGTTCGTCGCGGTCGGTGCCGGCGGCGTGATCCTGACGTCGCCCGACGGCCAGGAGTGGACCCGCCGCACCTCCGGTACGACGGCCAACCTCAACGGGATCGCGCGCGTGCTCGGAGCCTGGGTCGCGGCTGCGGAGACCGGTGGCCCGTTCGTCTCGGCCGACGGCGTGAACTGGGACCCTGCCTCCACCGGCGGGCTGGCGCTGAATGGCCTCGCGGTCGCCGCCGGCGGCGGCGGGGGCCTGCTCCTCGGCCGCGCGGGCGAGGCCTTCGCCGCCGACGCTTCCCCCGCGCAATGGCGACGTCTCGGCCGCGGCGAGGCGGCCTCCCTCCTCGGCGTCCTCCACGCCGGTGGGCGCTTCGTCACCGTCGGGCAGAACACCGATCCCGTTTCCCGCGCCCCCGTGGTGCCGATTCAATTCTCCACGGATGGCGTCACCTGGACCCGGGCCGCGCCGAACGCCGCCTTCACCAACCTCAACGAGGTCGCCTTCGGCCAGGGCCAGTACGTCGCCGTGGGCGACGGTGGACGGATCCTCACCTCGCTCGACGCGGCCACGTGGACCGCGCGCACGTCCGGGTCGACCGCGCAACTGCTGGCGATCGCGGCCGGGCCGGAGCGGTTCGTCGCGGCGGGCGGCGGCGGCACCGTGCTCACCTCGGCGGACGGCGTGGCGTGGGCCGCCGGCACTTCCGGCGTGGCGACCGCCCTCAACGCGGCCGCCTACGGCGCGGGCCGCTTCGTGCTCGTCGGCGCGGCCGGCCGCATCGTGCATTCGACGGACGGCGCCGCGTGGACCGCCGCGACCAGCGGCGTCACCGGGGTGCTGCACCAGGTCGCCTACTTCGACGGTCCCGGCTTCCTCGCGGTGGGCGACGGCGGCGCGATGCTGGCCTCGCGCGACGGGTTGGAGTGGGCGCCGGTTGAGACGGGGATCTCCGATCCGATCCACGCGGTGGCGCGCACGCCCCTCGGGTACGTCGCCTCCGCGGGGAGCAATGGCGCGCTGCTGGTTTCCCCCGATGCCGCGGATTGGTCCGTGAGCGCCCTGCCGGTGAACCGGATCCTCCGCGGTCTGGCCGCCGGGGCGGGCGCGATCGTCGCCGTGGGCGACCAGGGGGTGTCGCTCACCTACGAGCAGCGCGACTCGCGCCCCGCGCCGGAGATCCGCACGCCGCCGGTGGCCCAGTCCGTGGTGCCCGGGGCGCCGGTGCGCCTGAGCGTCGCGGCGCGGAACGCGGAGGGGGCCGTCTACCAGTGGTATCGGGACGGCGTGGCCTTGGCGGGGGCGAACACCCCGGTGCTGGAGCTGGCGGCGTTCCGGGCGGCGGATGCGGGCGGTTACGTCGTGGCGATCACCTCGCGGAGCGGCACCACGCGCAGCGCGCCGGCCGCGTTGTCCGTCGCCGCGGCGACCGACCCCGGCCGGCTCGTGAACCTTTCCATCCTCACCGCCCTGGCCGACGCGGACGACGCCTTCACTTTCGGCGTGGTGGTGGGCGGCGCGGGCACCGCCGGCGCGAAGCCGTTGCTGCTGCGCGCGGCCGGGCCCTCGCTGATCCCGCTCGGCCTCGACCCGGCGTCGGTCCTGCAGGACCCGCGCCTGGAGCTCTTCACCGGCCAGACGGCGGTCGGCGGCAACGACAACTGGGGCGGGGGATCGGCGCTGGCCGCGGCCTTCGCGCAGGTGGGCGCCTTCGCGTACGCGTCCGCGGGCTCGCGCGACGCCGCGCTGCTGCTGCCGGCCCTCGCCGCGGGCGCCCACTCGGCGCGGATCGCGGGCACCGGGGCCGGCACGGTCATCGCGGAACTCTACGACGCGACGCCCAACGGCCAGTTCACCGCGACGACGCCCCGGCTGGTGAACGTCTCCGTGCTCAAGCACCTCGGCACCGGCTTGGTCGCGGGCTTCGTCGTGGGCGGTTCCGCGCCGCGGACGTTGCTGGTGCGCGCGGTGGGCCCGACGCTGGGGGCGGCGCCGTTCGGGGTCCCCGGGGTGGTGGCGGATCCCGAGCTGCGGCTGTTCGCGGGCGAGCGCCGGATCGAGGCGAACGACAACTGGGGTGGCGGCGCCGCGCTGGCCGCGGCGTTCGCGCGGGTCGGCGCCTTCGCCCTGCCGGCGGGTTCGCGGGACGCCGCCCTGCTCGCGACCCTGCCGCCCGGCGCGTACACGGCGCAGGTCAGCGGCGTGGGGGGTACCACCGGCGTCGCCCTCGTCGAAGTTTATGAGGTTCCCTGAACTCGTCCTCCCCGTGCTCCTCGCCGTTCCCGGCCCCCTCGCCGCCGCCGCGCCCGCCCCCGAGGCGGTGGTCGTCCTCGCCGGCGACCTGCACTCCGCGTACGAGCGCACCGCGCAATTCGTGGCGCTGGTCGACGCCGTGCGGGCCCGGCATCCCGGGACGCCCCTCGCGGTGGCGATCAACGGCGACACCTTCGAGCTCGGCAACGCGGTCGCGCGGCGGAGCGAGGGCGAGGTGGATTACGCGCTCCTCGCGGCCCTCGCCCGGCGCGGGCCGCTGGTCCTCAATCTGGGCAACCACGAACCGGACTTCCACGACGTGCCGGAAACCCTCCGCCGGCTCCGCGCGACCGGGGCGCAGCTGGTGGCGGGCAACGTCCGCGATCCCGCGACGGGCCAACCCTACGTGGATGCGAGCGTGGACGTTCCGCTGGGCCGCCATCGCGTGCGGTTCATCGGGGTCACCACCGACCGGCTCGCGACGTTCCGGGCGGCGGTGCGGCCCCAGCTCGACCTCGCGGAACCCGTGGGCTGGGCGCGCGCCGCCCTGCCCGGTCTCCTTCCCGCCGACGGACCGCTCGTGCTCCTCACCCACGCGGGCCTGGCCGCGGACCGCCAGCTGCTCCCGCTCGTGCCGGACGGCACCCTCGTGGCCGGTGCCCACGACCACCTGCGCTTCACCCACGAGGCCGGCCGCACCACCTACTTCCACGCGGGGAGCTGGCTGGAGACCGTCGCGATCGCCCGCCTCGAACGCGACGCCGCCGGCCTGCGGTGGCGGGTCACGCTCGAGGACGTCCCCGCCGCGCCCGCGGATCCCGAACTCGCGCGCCGGATCGAGGCGGTGCACGCGCGCCACCTGACGCCCGAGGACGCCGCCATCGTCGGCCGGGGAGCGCGGGAGCGGTCGCCCGCCGAGGCGGCGCGGTTCGTGGTGGAGGCCGCCCGCCGGGCTGCCGGGGCCGACGCGGCGATGATCGGCGCGACGACCTTCGGCGCCGGCCTGCCCGCGGGCGACGTCCCGCGGCACGCCTTCGACGCCTGCGTGCGGTTCGACGGCCCCCTTTTCGCCGCCGAGGTTGACGGGGCCTGGCTGCTCCGCCTGCAGGCGCGTTGCAACCAGGGGCCGGAGACCCCGCTGGCCGAACGCGGGGGCGAGAACCTCGTGTTTGCGTCCGCCGGGGCGATCGAGCCGGGCCGCCGCTACCGCCTCGCGACCAGCGACTGGTCGGCCCGCCAGGCGAGCCAGTATTTCGGCCCAGACGCGCCGGCGTTCGCCCCGGTCCCGGGCGTGACCCTCAAGGCCGCCGCGCTCGCCGCCCTCAAGCCCTGAGCCTGTCGAAGGGAGACTGCCGAAGGAAGCCTGGTCCGAGGAAGCCTGCCGCCAGGGAGCCCGCCACCGAGCGCGGGCGCGGGCGTTTGTGTTCGCCAGCGCGGGCGGCCGCCCTTTTTGCTCGCGGGATGGGTTTCTTCGACCGCTTCGCCGCCCGGAAGCCGGCTCCCGGTCCCGCGTCGTCCCCGGCCGCCGCCGGGGAGCCGGCGCCCGCGCCCGCCGGTCCCGCCGGGAACGTCCAGGCCCGGCTGCTCGCGGCCCGCGAACGCCTCGAGGCACGTGACCTGCCCGGTGCCCTCTCGATCTACGAGGAGGTCCTCGCCGGCCCGGCCGGCGACCGCGCCGACGTGCTCGTCACCATCTCCGGCGATCTCGGCGCGTCCGGCCACCTGGCGCCGATCGTTGAGCTGGTCGCCCCGCGGTACGATGCCGACCGGCACGGCCCGGCCACCGGCCTCAACCTGATCCAGGCCTACCTGGCCCTCGGGAACGCGGACGCCGCCCAGCACGTGCTGGATATCCTGTTCGCCCTCAACCGGCCGGAGCTGGAGGACCGGCTTCATGGCTTCTCCAACGCCATCGCGGAACTGCTCGCCGCCCCCGAGTCGGCGGCGGCCGCGGGTCCCGCCGGGGCGGAGGGGGCGCCCAAGATCGGCCTCATCACCGTGAGCAAGCCGGTGTGGTTCTACGGGCTCGAGCCGATGGCCGCCCAGCTGCTCCCGCCCAAGGGGGGCCGGCTCCGCCGCCTCGCCTTCACCCAGCTCGCCCAGCCCGGCGTCACCCCGTCCGCCGAGGCGTTGCGCGGCCCGGAGGACGAGGCGGCCCGGCTGAGCCGCGCCCTGCCGCTCTGGTTCGCGGAGACGTTCTCCTTCGCCGCCCTCTACCAGGCCGTCGCGGCCGTGGCCTTTCAGGCCGGCGCGGAGGGGCCCGCGGGCAACCACCCCGTGGTGTTCTCCACCGAGTGGACGCCCGAGAACCTGCGCCAACTGGTCGAGACCCACGGCGAGGAACTCGATTACATCGTCACCGGCTCGCTGCGCGTCAGCGCCGGCGACCACGAGGTCGTGCTGCGCGTGTGGGAGGTGAAGGGCCTGCGCGAGCGCAAGGTGTTCCCGGCGCGCTGGACCCCCGCCACGGCGGACGCGGTCCTCGCGCGCCTGCACGCCGACGTGCGCGCCTACCTGGAATGGTCGCCCGCGAGTGCGGCCTACGCCTACGTCGTGCCGGCGCAGCCGCGCGCCTGGCTCGACACCCTGGGTGCCTCGCTCGGGCTGTTCCTGGCCGAGAAGGCCGTGTTGCCGCCCTCCTGCCTCGCGCCCGTCGCCGCCGACCTGGCCGCCGCCGCCGCCCGCGCCCCCGGCAGCGAGGGCGCCTCGCTCGCCTACCTCACCCTGCGCGCGCGCGCCCGGCAACTCGGCCTTGCCGACGCGCCTCTCGCCCCGCTCGCCCGTTCCCCCTTGGCCCACCAGGCCCGCGATCTCCTCGGCTGAACCCCCCTGGCCCCCGATGAAAACCGCCTTCCTCCCGCTCGCCCTCGCGTGCCTCGCGCTGCCGACCGCCCTGTCGGCGCAGCGCATCGTCCGCGGCCCGTACCTCCAGCTCGGCACCCCGGACAGCGTGGTCGTGCGCTGGCGCACGGACGTGCCCACCGAGAGCGTGGTCCGCGTCGGCGCCGATCCGGCGCGCCTCGACCGCACCGTCCAGCCCAAGGGCAAGACCACCGAGCACATCGTCCACGTCGGCGGCCTCCAGCCGGCCACGCGGTACCACTACGCCGTCGGCCACGCGGCGGGCGTCCTGCCCGAGGGCGCCGGGACCGTCGTGACCTCGCCGCCGCCCGGCACGCGCCGGCCGATCCGCACCTGGGTCGTCGGCGACGCCGGCACCGCCGGTTCCAAGGGTTACGAGGGCCAGCAGGCCGCCGTGCGCGACGCCTACCTGAAGTTCACCGGCGAGCGCCACACCGACGTCTTCCTCCAGCTGGGCGACAACGCCTACAACACCGGCACCGACGCCGAGCACCAGGTCGCGGTCTTCGACGTCTACCGCGACATCCTCCGCCGCACCGTCACCTGGCCGACCCTGGGCAACCACGACGCGGGCTCCGCCACTTCCATCACCCAGTCCGGCGTCTACTTCGATCTCTTCACCCTGCCGACCCGCGCACAGGCGGGCGGGCTGATGTCGGGCACCGAGGCGTACTACT
This sequence comes from Opitutaceae bacterium, assembly GCA_027485815.1. Classification (GTDB taxonomy): domain Bacteria; phylum Verrucomicrobiota; class Verrucomicrobiia; order Opitutales; family Opitutaceae; genus ER46. The sequence goes on along the minus strand of JAIXQE010000126.1, from coordinate 10,454 downwards.
CCTTCGACTACGGCAACATCCATTTCGTCTGCCTCGACTCGCACGACTCCGACCGCTCCCCGGACGGGGCGATGCTCACCTGGCTGCGGCATGACCTGGCGGCGACGAAGCAGGACTGGATCATCGCCTACTTCCACCGCCCGCCGTACACCAAGGGCTCGCACGATTCGAACGTGGAGTCGCAGCTGGTCGAGATGCGGCAGAACGCGCTGCCGATCCTCGAGGCGGGCGGCGTCGACCTCTGCCTTACCGGCCACAGCCATTCCTACGAGCGCTCGTTCCTGATCGACCGGCATTACGGCAAGCAGGACTCCTTCCAGGCGAAGATGAAGGTGGACGGCGGCGACGGCCGGCCGGACGGGACCGGGCCCTACCGCAAGGCGACCTTCGGGAAGGGCGTGCACGAGGGCGCGGTGTACATCGTGGCGGGCAGCTCCGGGAAGATCACGGGCAAGACCGAGAAGACGGCGGCGCGCGGCTTCCTCGACCACCCCGCGATGTTCCTCTCCCTTTACCGGCTGGGTTCGCTGGTGCTGGACGTCGACGGCAACCGGCTGGACGCGGCCTTCCTCACGGAAAAGGGCGAGCGGCTCGACCACTTCACGATCCTGAAGGGCAAGTGAGTCCCGCCGTGTCGCCTTCCCTTCCCTTGCGCGCGGCCGGTTGCGCCTCCCTTTCCGGCTGATGCTGCCTTCACGCTCGGGTTCGTTCCCGCTCTTCCGGTTCGCGGGCGTCCGCGTCTACCTCCACTGGTGGTGGTTCCTGTTCGCCGCGATCGATCTGAGCGTGCGGACCCGCGCGTACACGTCGTTTGCGTGGAACGTGGCCGAGTACCTGTCGCTCTTCGGCATCGTGCTGCTGCACGAGTTCGGCCACGCCCTCGCGTGCCGGCAGACCGGGGGCAAGGCAGACGAGATCATCCTCTGGCCGCTGGGCGGGGTGGCGTTCGTGCAACCGCCCCCGCGGCCGGCGGCTGAGCTCTGGAGCATCGCGGCCGGCCCCTTGGTCAACGTGCTCCTGGTCCCGGTGATCCTCGGGTTCTCGTGGGCGCGGGGGGAGTTTGGCTGGGGGTTGGACAGCCCCGATTACCGGCGCTTCCTCAGCGCGCTGTTCTGGATCAACGCGGGCCTGCTGGCGTTCAACCTCGTGCCCGTGTACCCGCTCGACGGCGGGCAGATCCTGCGGTCGATCCTCTGGTTCTTCGTCGGCCGGGCGCGCAGCCTCCGCATCGCCGCGATCTCCGGCGCGGTCGGCGTCGTCGCGCTCGCCGCCACGCTGCTCGTGCTGCAGCCGCAGCGCTGGCTCTTCACGCTGCTCATCACCGGTTTCCTTGGGTCGCATTGCCTGAGCGGCTTCCGCCATTCCCGCCAGTTGCAGGCGCTCGAACGCCTGCCGCGCCACCCGGGTTTCACCTGCCCCGAGTGCCGGATGTCGCCGCCCGGCGGGCCGCTGTGGCGCTGCGCCGGCTGCCACCAGGGCTTCGATCCGTTCTCCACCGGCGGTGTCTGCCCGCATTGCCGGACGCCCCGCAGCGTCATCCCGTGCCCGCATTGCGGCACCGATCATCCCGCCTCCGCGTGGGGCCTCGCCCCGCGCCGCGGCGCCGACCCGCGGGTGATCGACGTCTGAAGGCCCTCCCCATGCCCTCCGCCCGGCTCCTCCCCGTCCTGCTCTCCCTCGCCGCCGCGCTGTCCGCCGCCACGCCGCCGGGCACCCCCGAGGCCCCGGGCGCGGTGGCGCCGGCCGCCGCCCGTTACGAGGCGGGTCCCCGCACCCGCGACGGGATCGGCAAGTATTACTTCGGCCGCGAAATCTCCCAGGTGATGGGCCACCTCGGGGCCGGCTGGCTCGAGCGGTCCGAGCGCGAGGAGGAGGAGCGCACCGACCTGCTGCTCGAGGCGCTGCGCCTGCGGCCGGGCGACGTGGTGGCGGACTTCGGCGCCGGCAGCGGGTACTTCACCTGGCGGATGGCGCAGCGCGTCGGGCCCGGCGGGCGCGTCCACGCGGTCGAGGTCCAGCCGCTGATGCTGGAATTGCTCCAGGCCAACGTCGCGCGGCGCGGGGTCGCCGAGCGCGTGCTGCCGGTGCTCGGCACCGCGCGCGATCCCGGGCTGCCGGAGGGTGCGCTCGACCTGATCCTGCTGGTGGACGTCTATCACGAATTGGAATTCCCGTTCGAGGTCACGGCGGCGCTGGCGCGGGCGCTCAAGCCGGGCGGCCGGCTGGTGCTGGTCGAGTACCGCGGGGAGGATCCGGAGGTGCCGATCAAGCCGCTGCACAAGATGACCGTTGCGCAGGTGCGGCGGGAGATGGCGGTGCACCCGCTGGAATTCGTCGAGAACCTCGGCGTGCTGCCGCGCCAGCACTTGCTGGTCTTCCGCCGGCCGGCGTCCGCGCGGTGATCAGGCCCGCGCCCGGCGGGCGGCGAGCAGGTTGTCCGCCGTGTACAGGGCGAGCGCGGCCCAGATGAAGCCAAACCCCAGCGCCCGTTCGCGCGCGAACGGCTCCCGGTAGACCCAGACGCCGATCACCAGCTGCACCGAGGGCGCCAGATATTGCAGCAGGCCCAGCGTCGAGAGCCGGATCCGGCGCGCCCCGTAGCCGAACAACAGCAGGGGGATGGTGGTGATCACCCCGGCGCTCAGCAGCAGCAGGTGCGTCGCGCCGTCGACCCGGCCCAGCGCCCCGTGCCCGGCCACCCATCCCCACCCGAGGACCGCCGCCGCCAAGGGGAGGAAGAGCAGCGTTTCCAGCGTGAGCGCCGGCAGGGCGTCCAGCGGGGACTGCTTCCGCAGCAGGCCGTAGCCGCCCCAGGTCGCTGCCAGGGCGAGGGCGATCCACGGCGGCCGGCCCACCTGCGCCATCATCACCGCCACCCCGGCCGCCGCGCTGGCGATCGCCACCCACTGCGCCCGCCGGAGCCGCTCCTGCAGGATGAACCGCCCCGCCGCCACGTTCACCAGCGGCACCAGGAAGTAGCCGAGGCTCGTCTCGATCACGTGGCCGGTGTTCACGCCCCAGACGTACACCAGCCAGTTACCGGTCAGGAGGACCGCCGAGAGCAGGTGCGGCCCGAGCGCGCGTCCGGTCCTTAAGGCGGCCCACACGACGCCCAGGTGGCCTTGCCACGCGGTCAGGGCCAGCAGCACGAAGAGCGACCAGACGAGGCGGTGGGCGATGAGCTCAACCGCATCGATGCCGCCCAGCTGTTTCCAGTACAGCGGGACGAGTCCCCAGAGGAAATAGGCCCCGGCCGCGGCCAGCGCGCCCGCGCGGATCTCGGGGCCGCTGGGGGTCGCAGGTGCGCTCACCGGCGTGCGGGTGCCCGGCCGGCGCTCACCGCGCGAGCTTGCGGTCGAACTGGTAACGGGCCTCGAACTCCTGCGTGGCCTGCGTCTGGGCGGCCGCGTCGGCCACGCCCTGCGCCTTCAGCTCCGCGAGGCGCTTGTCCATCCAGCGCTGCCGGAAGGTGGCCTCGACCTCGCTGGAGATCGCCGTGCTCTCCCGGGGCTTCTGCGACTTGCGGAAGAGGGAGCAGCCGGAGGCGGCGACGGCCAGGACGGCCAGGGCGGCGGAGAGGAAAAGGTGCTTCATGTTCGCGGCAGGAGAAGGGGTTCTAGCGCCGCGGGGTCCGACCGCGAGGAAACTTTCGCGCGCGGGCGCTTTGTTTTGCCCCGGTACCGATCCGCACCACGCTGGCGGGGCGATGGCAGAAGAACCTTCCCGGCCCAAACTGCGCCTCACGGAGCGGCCCCCGGCCCCGTCGCCCTCCCCCGCCGCGCCGCCGCCCACCCCGGAACGCGTCTTCCGCGCGCCGGCCCTGCCGGTCCCCGAGCCCCCGGCGGTTCGTCTCCCGCCGCCGCCGCCGCCCGCTCCCGGGCCCGGCCGTCCGACCCTCCGTGCGGCCGAACGCCCCGCGCCGCCGCCCGCGGTGCCGCCCACGGAACGCTCCTCGGTGGCCCCGCTGCTTGGGGCGCTCGCCTGCGTGGTCGGCGCCGCCCTCCTTTACACGCAGGTGCTGCGTCCCCGGCGCGCGGCCCGCGATGCCGCCTCGGCCCCGTCGGCCGCGGTCCCGGGTAACGTTCCGCCGGCCGGCGCCGCAGCCGCTCCCGTCGCTCCGGGTCCGACGGCGGACACCCCCGCCGTCCTCGAGCGCGCGGATCCCGGGGCCAGCCCAGAATTTCGCGCCCGCGTCGCCGCGCTCCGCCTCAGCGGGGTGTTCGAGGGCGACCCGGCCCGCGCGATGATCGACGGCCGCCTGGTGCGCGCCGGCGAGGTGATCGACGAGCGCCTCGGCCTCCGCTTCGACGGACTTGAGCCGGGCCGGCGCCTGCGGTTCCGCGACGCCTCCGGCGCGGCCGTGGTACGGAAATATTGAGCTGTCTCCGGAGGTTGGCCGCAAAAGGCGCAAAGGGTCGAAGCCGCGGTCTGAACCGTGCGTGGCGTCCATAGACGCCGCGGGGCTCAATGAGGGGAGCCGCTGAGGCCGGGGTTCGAGCCGAGGTGCTTCCGCCCGCGTGGGCCGCGAGGCCTCGGTTTAGAGCCCTCGGTTCTGGGCGCTCGCCCTGAACCCTCCGCGGCGTCTATGGACGCCACCTGGAGCCTAGTCCACGCCCAGCGCCCCTTGAGCCTTTTGTGGCCATCGTCTGGCGCTGAACGCGCCGCGCGCAGTCGGCCGCTGATCGGCGAAGCTGAATGCGCCCGCCCCCGTCAGGCGGAGCCGAAGGCGTCCCGCACCGCGCGCAGCACGGCGGGGTCGGTGATGATCCCGAGCACGCCGTTCACGACGAACTGGATGCCGATGCAGAGGATCAGGAAGCCCATCACCTTGGAGAGGGCATTCATCCCGTTGGCGCCGATGACCTGCGTGATGCGCTCCGAGAGCCGCAGGGTGGCGTAGGAGATGACAGCCACGATGAGGATGCCCAAAATGATCGCCGCGTAGTCCAGCAGGCCCCGCGCGAGCGAGGTGAAGCCGACGGTCACGGCGATCGAGCCCGGCCCGCTGAGCATCGGCATGGCGAGCGGCGAAAACGACACGTCGCGCTTGGCCCGCGCCTCCTCCTCCGCCGGATCCTCCGCCGTCCGGCCCCGCGGCTTCCCGACGAGCATCGCCGAGCCGATGCCCGCCACGAGCAGCCCACCCGCGATCCGCAGCCCGGGAATCGAGATGCCGAAGAAGTTCATGATGAACGTCCCGCCGATCAGGAAGCTCACCAAAATCGCCACCATGTAGAGGCAGGCGCGGCGCAGCTGGGCGAGGCGGTGCGCCGGCGAATCGCCCTCGGTGATGGCGAGGAAGGTCGGCGCCGAGGCGAGCGGGTTCACCACCGGCAGGAGCGCGATGATCGTGCCGAGGATGAGTTCCCAGAAATGGCTGACGGGCGACATCAGGGCCAAGGCATCACGAATGGCGGCCGGCGCAAGCGGGCCGGCCTACCAGACATCCACCGGCCCGCGCGGCACCGGGATCGCGTCGCGCTCCCCGTCCACGACCTCCGCCGGATCGCGCAGGAACGACGGCACGAGCGGCGCCGGGGCGAACTTCGGCAGCAGTTGCCCGGCGTCGTCGCAGAACTGGCGCCGCCACTCCAGGAACTCCGCCAGCGCCGCCTCGAAGTCCGCGCGCGTCTCCATCGCGAGCAGGCGACGCTTGAGGGGCTTCGCCGGACCGAAGCGCTTCGCGTACCACGGCGCGATGCGCCGGAACAGGCGCGTGCCGTGCTCCTCCCCGTGGAACGCGCACACGCGGTCGTAGTGCCGCCGCAGCACCCGCAGGCGCTCCGCCAGGTCCGGCTCCGGCAGCAGCTCCCCCGTCCGCAGCAGATGTTCCGTCCGCCGGAAGATCCACGGGTCGTAGAACGCCCCGCGGCCGATGCTCACCCCGGCGCAGCCCGTCTCCCGCAACATGTGGCGTGCGCCCTCGGGCGTGGTCACGTCGCCGTTGCCGATCACGGGGATCGCACGCACCGCCCCGGCCACCGCCCGGATGCCGGCCAGGTTCACCACGCCGCTGAAACCCTGCGCGCGCGTGCGGCCGTGGACGAACACCGCCGCCACGCCCGCGTCCTCCAGCACGCGCGCGAGGTCGGGCGCGGTCAGGTTGTGCTCGTCCCAGCCGAGCCGCATCTTCGCGGTCACGGGGATGCGCACCGCCGCCACCATCCCGCGCACCAGCGCCGCGGTGCGGTCCAGTTCGGTCATCATCGCGGAGCCGCCGCCGATCTGGACGACCTTCTTCACGGGGCAGCCCATGTTGATGTCGACGGCGTCGGCGCCGAGCTCCTGGCAGCGCACGGCGGCGTCGCGCATCTCCTCGGGGACGCTCCCGAAGAGCTGGATGGAGAAGGGGCGGTCGTCGGGGGCGGAGGCCGACAGGCGGAGGGCGGCGGGGCTGCGCTCGAGGAGGGAGCGCGCGTTGATGAGGTCGGTGGTGGTCCAGCCGAGGCCGCCGAGCTCGCGGACGGTCTGCCGCATCGGCAGGTTGGTGTAACCCGCCAGCGGCGAGAGGCAGAGGTTCGAGGCGAGCGTGTAAGGACCGATCCGCACGGGCGTCAGGCGGCGGCCACGGCGGCCCGCATCCGGCGGAGGGCCTCCTCGAGGGTGGCGCGGTTGCAGCCGAAGTTTAGGCGCAGGTGGCGGCCCGGCGGGGAACCGAAGGGTGCGCCGTCGCTCAGGCCGACGCCGTGGGCCTCGAAATGGGCCGCGGGGGAGGGGAGGCCGAGGCCGGAGACGTTCATCCAGAGGAGGTAGGTCGCCTCAACTGGCGCCTCGATCGCGATTCCGGGGAAGTCGCGCGCGAGGCGCGCGAGCAGCAGGTCACGGTTGCCCCGCAGGTAATCGAGCAGGGCCTGGCGCCACGGCTCCCCGTCGCGGTACGCCGCCTCGCAGGCGGTGAAGCCGAGGCAGGTCACCTCCGCCACGATGCCGGCCGCCGCCCGCTCGAACCGCCGGCGCAGGGCCGCGTCGGGGATGATGGCGAGCGAGGTCCCGAGGCCCGGCACGTTAAAGGTCTTGCTCGGCGCCAGCAGGGTGATGGTCCGCGCCGCCACGTCCGCGCCCAAGCTCGCGGCGGGCACGTGCGGCAGGGCCGGATCGAGGATCAGGTCACAATGGATCTCGTCGGAACAGAGGATCAGGCGGTGCCGGGCGCAGAATTCCGCCAAGCGCTCCAGTTCCGCCCGCCGCCACACCCGCCCGAGGGGGTTGTGCGGGTTGCAGAGCAGGAAGAGCCGCGTCCGCGGGGTGACCGCCGCCTCGAGGGCGTCCCAATCGATGCCCCAGCCGTGTCCCTCCCGGACCCACGGCACGCCCACCGGCACGCGGCCGCCGTTGCGCGGCGCGGAAAAGAACGGGGGGTAGACGGGGGACAAGGTGAGCACCTCGTCGCCAAGTTCCGCGCAGGCGAGGGCGGTCACGTTCAGGCCGACCACCAGGCCGGGGAGCCAGACGAGCCATTCGGGTTGGATCCGCCAGCCGTGTCGCTGCTCCAGCATCTCGACCACCGCCTCCGTGGTGCTCGCCACCGGCCGCGCGTAGCCGAACACGCCGTGCTCCACCCGCTGGTGCAGGGCGGCGATCACCGGCGGGGGGGCCGGGAAATCCATATCCGCCACCCAGAGCGGCAGCACGTCGCGGCCCGCGTAGCGCTGCCACTTCTGGGAATCGGTCCCCCGGCGCTCCGGGACGGTGTCGAAATTAAACGCGGGCGTCATCGTTGCCCGCGAGGCTTTGCCCGCTCCCGCCGCCCGCGTCAAAGGGAACGCGCGGCCGGTTCGGCGCCCGGCTGGGCCGCAATGACGCGGCCGCGGCGTCCCACCCCGGGACGCCGCGTCGCACCCGCTTTCGCCGCCGCGACTCAAATCCCCCATGCTCGGCCACTTGCGCGTCGCGGCGGGTTGGCGCGCCGCGTGCGAAAGGCGGGTCACAACGTACCAACCAACATGCACCAACTCCGCTACCCGACCTCCCTCCGGTCCGTTTTCCCCGTCGCGCGCTCCGGCGCCCGGCTCTCGCCGTGGTCCGGCCTCGAGGCCGAGATGGACCGCCTCTTCGCCGCCGCCCTCGCGGCCGAAGGACCCGCGACCTTCCCGGTCGACGTCTACGCCGACGCCTCCGCCACCCACGTCCGCGCCGCGCTTCCCGGCTGCCGCCGCGAGGACCTCCGGATCGAGCTCGCCGACGGCCAGCTCACGCTCTCCGTGATGCCGCCCGCACCCGCCGCCGGCGATCCCGCACCCGCCACGGCGACCCCCGCCCATTCGGAGCCGATCGCCCGTCGCTCGCTCGCGGTGCCCGAGGACACCGCCGAAGACCAGGTGGCCGCAACCTACGTCGACGGCGTCCTCACCGTCACGCTGCCCCGGCGCCCCGCCACCCCGCCGCGCCGGATCGAGATTCGCGCCGCCTGAACCCCAGCCAAGCCAACCCTTCAACCTGTCTCGTCCCATGACCCTCCTGCATTCCCTGCTCACCCCGCCCGTTCGCCCGTCCGCCCCCGCGGCGGTGCGGCCGGTGCACGAACTCAACGAGACCGCCGACGCCTTCGGGCTCACGGTCCAACTCCCCTGCGTGGCCCGCGACGGCCTCGATGTCACCGTCGAGGAGGATGTCCTGCGCGTGGTCGGCCGGCGCGCGTGGACGCCCCCGGCGGGCTGGTCCCCGCTGCACCGCGAAACGACCGACGCGCCCTTCACGCTCGCGGTCGCCCTTGGCCAGGCCGTGGCGGCCGACCGGATCGCCGCCGAGTTGCGGGATGGCGTCCTGCGCCTCTCGCTGCCCAAGGTGGAGGCCGTCCGGCCCCGCCGGATCACCGTCGCCTGAGCGCGCCGCGCCGGCGTCCGGTCCCTGCGCCCGCGGGGACCGGATTTGCCGTTGACCGGGTTCGGCGTGCGAAATGCACTCCGCGCCGATGCTGCCCCTTGCCGCCCTCGTGAACGCGGGACCCCAGACGCTCGTCGAGTGGGTCCTGGCGGTCGCCAACATCATCTGGATCGACATCGTCCTGGCCGGCGACAACGCGGTCGTGATCGCGCTGGCGGTGCGCAACCTGCCGGCGCGCCAGCGGATGGTGGGGATCGTGCTTGGGGCCGGGGCGGCGGTGCTGCTCCGGGTGGGTCTGACCTTCGTGGCCTCGCAGTTGCTGATGGTGCGGTTTGTGCAGCTGACGGGCGGGCTCTTGATCCTGTGGATCGCGACCAAGCTCCTGAAGCAGGGCGAGGGGGCGGAGGAGGGCGGGGCGGGCGCCGGCGGCCTCTGGCAGGCCGTGTGGATGATCTTGGTCGCCGATCTGACGATGTCCCTGGACAACGTGCTGGCGGTGGCCGGCTCGGCGCGCGGGCACTTCGGGCTGCTGCTGTTCGGCCTGGCGCTGAGCATCCCGCTGGTCGTGTTCGCCAGCAACTTCATCTCCCGCCTGATGGCGACCTACCCGGTGGTGGTGTTCCTGGGCGCGGCGATCCTGGGCAAGGTGGCGGGCGACATGATTCTGACCGACGCGGCGGTCTCCGCGTGGTTCCAACCGCTCTGGCAGGGCTTCACGGGGGCGGCGGACGGGGCGCGCGCCTACGACTACCTGCGCTACGTGGTCGAGGCGCTGTTGTTCGCGACTTTGTTCTTGGTCGGCTGGACGCGCCGCTCGCGGGTCGGGGCGCCGGCGACTTCGGCCTGAGGGCTCCGGGCTGGGCAATCACTAGGCCCATGATTCCAGGCCTCGTTGGGAGTGACGGCCATCGGTCACGGCGGATGGGCTCGGTCCATCATGCCCGACCCTTCCTGTTCCCATGGCGGAAGATCCGCTCCGGAGGACTTGGCTCAACCGGATTGAGCCGTCCGGGATGCCAACCGCCTGCCGAATCGGGGCCTTTCGGTTCCATTTCTATTCCAACGAGCGTGCCGAGCCGCCGCACATCCATGTCCGCACGCCGGAGGGTGAATGTAAGTTCTGGCTCAGGCCCGTTCGGCTGGCGAGCGGGGGCGGTTTGCGTCCGCACGTCCTCCGAACTCTCCAACGACTTGTCTTTCAAAACCACCTGCGGTTGCTAACGTCCTATCATGACTTCCATCGCTCCCGCCCGCCCGCCTGAGGCCGTGCTCGCCCGTCGGGCCTGGGTGGAGGGCCGGGACGTTTTCCTCGAACTGCATGACGGTCGGATCGTCCGCTTCCCGGCCGATCGTTTCCGGCGGTTGCGGGCCGCGGCGGACGAGGACCTCCGTCAGGTTTCGCTCGAGCTGGGGGGGGCCGCCTTGCGCTGGGAGCAGTTGGACGAGGATCTCACGGTACGCGGCGTCGTGGCCGGGCGCTTTGAGCTGCCGCCCGCCTGACGGGGGCGAGGCTCGGGGCAAAGCCTTTGACAACCCGGTGCGCCGGGGACTGTCGTCGGGGATGAAATTCGGGTCCTTCGGGCGGCGGCTTGCCCCCCTGGTGCTGGTGCTGGCGAGTCTGCTGCGGGCGG
>JAIXQE010000064.1 GCA_027485815.1 Opitutaceae bacterium | reverse complement strand
GCACGGCACAACCATCACGGCGCTCCGGCAGATCCTCGCGCAGGGGCTGCATAAGATGGAACGGCACCACATCCACCTGGCAGTCTGAAAAACCGACGACAATGGCATGAACGTCACGTGAGACGGAGGTCGCAGGAAACCGGGCGGCGAGCTCGCGGCGAAAATTATTCAGCACGGTTTCGGAACTCATGTAGCCGCGACCCCAGCGCGCGTCGTCGCGGGTGATGACCGCAAACAGATCCACGTCGCTGCTGCCGCGGATGAAGGTATCGCGGCTATAACTGCCGGCGCGGACGAAACCCTTCAGGGTGTAGGCTTCCGCGAGGCGCGTGCGGATGGTCGCGATGTGGCGCTCGGCGGCGTCGATTTCGGACTGGAGCGGAGCAATGCGGGCGAGCAGCGTTTTGAAGCCGTCGGAAATAGTCATGGGCGACAACCCCAACCCTATGCCAACGCCTGCACAGCCTCAATCGTGGTCTTGTTAGCTCAGATGATGCACGTCCGGCGGATTCGCGGCCTTTCTTCGCGTCGGATTTAGCAAACGCCTCGTCACTCCCAACGGACGGGAGTTTTCCATTTCAAATCGGCGATCAGATCCTCGATCACACGCTGCGGCCGCTCGCCACCGGCGAAACGCGCCGGCGCGCGCTGGAACAGGTCGACGCACATCGGACAACACAGGGCGAACGGACGTCCGCCCTGATAAATCCGTGAAAACCTGCGACCGCCGGTGGCCTCGTTGCCGCAGACGGTGCAGGTTTCCTCGTGCTGTGGGGATTCATTCATGGCAGCGGGGCCAGGCAGACATCGCGCGGTTCAATCGGCATTCGCCATCCGGGCGGGCATGCAGCCGTTCATCGCGCAGTCGTGCGTGCCGCGGATCGCAACCGGTGCCATCGCCCCGCGCGCGTTGTGTCCGGAGGGCTTCATGACGACCAGCGGGACGTCACAGGAAGTGCAGACCATTTTCCGGCCGACCTCGGCGGTGCGCATTGGGCCACGACCGTTCGCTTGCACGAATTTCGTTTCGGTCACGGAAACGACCCGAGCGTCGGTGCAGACGACTTCGGTGCGGGGGCTAGGCGGCATCGGTGCAACCACGGGGGTGGTCGGCGCTGCGCCTTGATTGCGCCAGTAGCCAGGGCCGGGACCGGCGATGGCGGCGGGAACGACGAGACCGGTTCCGAGCGCCAGGGCGACCCCGGCGAGTAGTTTCGAGTAACGTATATTGGTTTTCATGGGGGGAGTTGGTGAGACATTGAGTTGGTTGCGGGGGTATCGTTTACTTGCAGCACACGAGCTTCGCGCAGCCGGCGGCGTGCTTCATGTCGGACTTGGCCTTGCCGTTTTCGGTGGTCAGGGCGCCCGAGCATGCGGTGCAGGAATGCGAGTAACCGGAAACGCGAAGACCGACGCCTTTGCCGGCGGGTCCGCGGTCACCGACCACCCAAATCGGCGACGTTTTGCAGCCGCCGCATTTGTCACTCGGGTGTTCGTCCATCTTGACCGGCGCAGGCTTCTCCGTCGGCTTCGGGGCGGTCTTGTTCCAGTATTGCGGCCCCGGGCCGGCGAGAGCGGCAGCCGCGAAGAGGCCGCCTGCGATGATTGCGACTGAGGTCCGAAGAAGAGTCCGATTTTTCATATGTCACCTCTGGTTTTGAGTGTTTGATCTGTTCATCAGCACTACACCCGAGAACGCCTTTTCCCCTCGGAACTCCCTGCGCATCTCTTGCTAGAAAGTGCGCGCTTTTTGCCGGGCCGCGCGGACCGAAGCGGACATAAAAAAGGCCAACCGCGCTCGCAGGCGGTTGGCCGTCAAACTCGGAGTCGTTCGCGATTACAGGCGCTCGATCGTGATCCCTTTTGCCCCGTGCTCGTAGGCAACCACGGCACCTTTTCCGTCGGGCAACGCCGCCAGCGAGGGGAAACGCCCGTCAGCGATTCTCTTCCCCGACGGCGCGTTCGTGACGCCGGGGGCAGACACCAAATGCGTGCCTTCATTCCAGATCACGAAGGGGCCTTTTTCGCCCGCGGCTGCGGCCGGCTGCCGGCCCTTGCCGAGCAAGACCTCCGGTCCGTCGGCGCGAATGAGGAAAACCTCGCCCGCCCGCTGCCAAACCGCGCCGAATTTTCCGCCGCCGAGAGACACGATCGTGCCACCGTCGTGCGGGCACCCGTTGATCTTCCAGGTGCCCTCGCCGAGCTTGCGCGCAGCGGTGAACTGCGCCGCGTCCTTCGCGCGCGTCATGAGCCACATGTCCCGCGCGCCCTCGATGGAGTTGCGCCACATCACGGCAAGATTTCCGTCCGCATCGAAGAGCGCGCTCGGGTGACAGCACTCGCAGATCGATTTGTCCGGAGATTTGTAGACCAGCTCGTTCTTCGCCCACGTGCGGCCGGCGTCTTTGGAACTCGCGCCCCACAGCTCCGTTTTTCCGTTCCGAAGGTCGAGCCACGTCACGAACAATTCACCGGTGCGCGAGCCGGCGAGGTCGTGCAGACCTTCGTGCGCGCTGTTCGGCACATCGTTGACCGTGACCGGTCCGCTCCAGGACGCGCCGCCGTCCGTCGAAGTGAAGGCGACTAGCTCGTGCGCGATCATCGTGACGGTGATGCGGTCACCCTGCGCCGCGATGCGCGGGCCGCGGCGATTCCCAACCATGAGCTGCGGCACATGCGCCACCTTGACCGGCGAGCTGAACGTGGCGCCGCCATCCTTGGACGACACGACGAATACGTCGCCCGCGCGACCGGCCGGTCCATGCCCGCCTTTCTTGTGGCCCTTGGCTTCGTGACCTTTGGCGTCGTGGCCTTTTGCCTCGGTGGGCGCCGCATGGCCGCTGTGGTCCGGGGCGGCAGGCGCGGCCGCGGTCTGGGCATATACCAGCCACACCCGACCCTCCGAGCCCACTGTCAGCTGAGGCTGAGAGGCGCGGGGAATTTCAGTGCGCGCGGCGGCACGGGGCGCAAACGAGATCGCCGCTGTGGCGGCTGCGACTGCGGCAATCGCAAAGCGAATTGGTTTCATGATTGGTCAAGACTTCGCTTTCTTCTGCTTCGCGGCCGCGTCGAGCTTCGCGAGAAACTTCGCCGGCTCTTTCTTGAAGTCATCCTCGCACCCCGCACAGCAGAAGACGAGCAGGCGATCCGCTTTGCCTTTCTCGCGATAGATGAATTCCGCGTTGTCGCCCATGCTGCCGAGCTTTTCGTCCGACGTAAGGCAGACGGTGAGTGGATAAGCCGCGCGCTCCTTGGCCGCCCAAACCTTATCCTTCTCGTTCAGCTTGTGCAGCATGCCCGCCCCCGCAGCTGCCGTCGCGGTTTTTTCCGCTTCCTTCTTGTGAGCTTCGTGGGCGACGGCGCCGTTGATGGAAAGGCCGAGCGCAACCGCGCACAGGCCGACGAACAAGCATTTTGATTTCATGGGTGTGGTATTAGGGGGTTAAACGTTCAGAAGCTGGCCGATCCCTCAACAAATCGCACGCCTTACCCATTCCTTTCAGCCATTCCCGGAGT
>JAIXQE010000131.1 GCA_027485815.1 Opitutaceae bacterium | reverse complement strand
GAAATGAACCCGAAGCAGCTGTTCGAGACGACGATGGATCCGGAGAAGCGCCGCCTGCTCAAGGTGGACATCGCGGATGCGGCCAAGGCCGACGCCCTGTTCACCCTGCTGATGGGCGACGAGGTCCCCCCCCGCCGCCAGTTCATCGAGGACAACGCCCTGAACGTCCAGTACCTGGACGTGTGAGCGAAGCGCCAAGCCGCGAAGTGCCGCGAAGGTTCGCCAAGGTGATGCTCAAGGTCGTCGTCCCAGCCCCCATCGAGTCGCTCGCCCGCTCCGCGGTCGACGCTGCCCTGGCCGTGCACCGCGCCTTGGGCCCGGGACTGCTCGAGAGCGCGTACCGCGATTGCCTTCAGCTCGAGCTCTCCAACCGCGGACACGAGGTCGCGCGCGAGCAGCTCCTTCCCATCCAGTATCGCGGCCACACCATCCCGCGCGCCTACCGCATCGACCTGCTGGTCGACCGGGAACTGCTGCTCGAACTGAAGGCCGTCGAAGCCCTCCAGCCGATCCATCGCGTTCAGGTCACGACCTATCTCCGGCTGCTCCACCTGCCGCTCGGGCTCCTGATCAACTTCCACGCGCCCTTGCTCAAGGAGGGCCTGCACCGGATCCTCAACCTCGATTTTCAAACCGAAGTCAGCCCGACCTGACCCACCTGCGCGAACCTTGGCGCGCCTTCGCGTCTTCGCGCTTAGCTCTCCCCCCGAATGGACAAGCCCTCCGAAAAGCTCTCCGCCGCGAACATCACCGACATCATGCAGACGGCCTACATCGATTACTCGATGTCGGTCATCATCTCGCGCGCGCTCCCCGACGCCCGCGACGGCCTGAAGCCGGTGCAGCGGCGCATCCTCTACGCGATGCTCCGCGAGGGCCTCCTCCACAACCGTGCCTTCGACAAGTGCGCCGGCGTGGTCGGCGAGGTGCTCAAGAACTACCACCCCCACGGCGACTCCTCCGTCTACGACACCCTCGTCCGCCTCGTGCAACCCTGGGTGATGCTATACCCGCTCATCGACCCGCAGTGCAACTTCTGCTCCGTCGACGGCGACCCGCCCGCCGCCTACCGCTACACCGAGGCCCGCCTCCGCGAGATCGCCGAGGACCTCCTCCGCGACATCGAGGAGGAGACGGTCGACTTCGTCCCCAACTACAAGGAGTCCACCACCGAGCCCACCGTCCTCCCGGCCGCCCTCCCCAACCTGCTGATGAACGGCTCGACCGGCATCGCGGTGGGCATGACGACCAACATCCCCCCGCACAACCTCGACGAGATCATCGACGCCGCCTGCGCCATCATCGACCGGCCCGGCATCTCCGTCGACGAGCTCTGCGGGATCATCCAGGGCCCCGACTTCCCCACCGGGGGCGTGATCTCCGGCCGCGAGGGCATCCTCAGCTACCTGCGCACCGGCAAGGGCATCGTCCGCACCCGCGGCAAGGCCCACACCGAGGAACTCAAGGGCGGGATGGAGCAGGTCGTCATCACCGAGATCCCCTACAACGTCAACCGGGCCACCCTCGTCACCCGCATCGCCGAGCTGGTCTCCGAGAAGGAAATCGACGGCATCCGCGACCTGCGCGACGAGTCGGACGAGAACACCCGGATCGTCATCGAGCTCAAGCGCGGCGAGCAGGCCAAGGTCGTCATCAACCAGCTCTTCCAGAAGACCGCCCTCGAGTCCTCCTTCGGCGTCATTTTGCTCGCGCTCGACCAGAAGCGGCCGAAGCAGATGAACATCAAGGAGCTGATCGAGTGCTACCTCGCGCACCGCCGCGAAGTGGTCACCCGGCGCACCCGCTTCCGACTCCGCGAGGCCGAGGACCGCGCCCACATCCTCGAGGGCTACATCATCGCCCTCGACAACCTCGACGACTTCGTGCGGATCATCCGCGCCTCCGCCAACCGCGAGGAGGCCCGCGAACGCCTCATGGCGCGCTACCCGCTCTCGGAGCGCCAGACGGACGCCATTCTCGAGCTGCGGCTCTACCAGCTGACCGGCCTCGAACGCGGCAAGATCGAGGCCGAGTACCTCGAGCTGATGAAGCTGATCGAGGAGCTGCGCGGCATCCTCGAGTCCGAGGCCAAGCTACTCGCGCTGATCAAGCACGAGCTGCTGGAGATGAAGGCGAAGTACTCCTCGCCCCGGCGCACCGCGATCGAGGCCGCCGCCGGCGAGTTCCGGATGGAGGACGTGGTGCCCAACGAGGGCTGCGTCATCACCGTCTCCCACCTCGGCTTCATCAAGCGCACCCCCGCCGCCGAGTACCGCCTCCAGCGGCGCGGCGGCAAGGGCGTGATCGGCGCCGAAACCTACGAGGAGGACTTCGTCGAGCACCTGTTCACCGCCAGCACGCACGACTACATCCTCTTCCTCTCCAGCAGCGGGCAATGCCACGCCCGCAAGTGCTACGAGGTCCCCGAGGGCACCCGCGCCTCGCGCGGCAAGTCGGTCGGCTCCTTCCTCCGCCTCGGCGAGGGCGAGAAGATCGCGGCGATGCTCTGCGTGCGGGACTTCGTCGCCGACCGCTTCCTCGTGATGGCCACCCGCGCCGGCGTGATCAAGAAGAGCCCCCTCTCCGACTACGCCAACAGCACCCGCGACGGCGGCATCATCGGGATCAACCTCGACGCGGGCGACAAGGTCATCGGCACCGTCCTCACCACCGGCGCGGACGAGCTGGTGCTCGTCTCCCACCAGGGCCTCGCCGTCCGCTTCCGGGAACGCGACCCGGAGACCGGCGAGGAGCTCTTCCGGCCCACCGGCCGCGCCACGGGCGGCGTGACCGGGATGCGCTTCAAGCTCGCCAGCGACGTGCTGCAGGCGATCACCGTGGTCGACCACGCGGCGAAGTTCCTCGTCGCGAGCGAGGCCGGACTGGGCGTGCGGACCCGCTTCGAGGACTACCGCCTGATCAACCGCGGCGGCAGCGGCGTCTGGGCGATCGACCTCCCGGAGGACGGCTCCGTCCGCCTCGCCGGCGCCCTCGCGGTGCGCGACGAGGACGAGGTGATGCTGCTCACGGCCAAGGGCCAGAGCATCCGCTGCCCCGTGGCCGGCATCCGCGAGACGGGCCGCGGCGCGAAGGGCGTCCGGCTGGTCACGCTCGAGCCCGGCGACAAGCTGCTGAGCATCGCGCGGATCATCGAGACGGACGAGGAGCAGGCGGCCGCCGGCGAACCCGCCGGCGCCTGAATGCGCCGCGGGGCGGCCGGGCCGATTTAACGGCTTGCCCGGCCGCCCGAGGACTGGCGCGCTCGGGGGGATGACCCCGTTACCCCTCGCCCTGGCCTTCACGCCCGGGCCCCTCACGGTGCTCGCCCTGAGCGTCGTGCTCATCATCGCCGCCATCGTCTGGTGGCGCCTGCATGCGTTCTTCGCGCTTTTCTTCGCGGCGATCTTCGTCGGACTAATGACCGCGCTCGGCCAGACCGGCGCCGGCCGCTTTACCAAGGCGGTGGAGGCGGTGATGACCGAGTTCGGCTCCGCGGCGGGGAAGATCGGCTTCACCATCGCGGTGGCGTCGGTGATCGGCGTGGCGCTGATGGAGAGCGGGGCGGCGGACCGGATCATCCGGCGCTTCATCGCGGTGCTCGGGGAACGGCGGGCGCCGCTGGCCCTGCTGACCTGCGGCTTCATCCTCGGGATCCCGGTCTTCTTCGACACGGTCTTCTTCCTGCTGGTCCCGCTGGCCCGCGCCCTCGCGCTGCGCACGGGCAAGAACTACCTGCTTTACGTGCTGGCGATCTGCGCCGGCGGGGTGATCACCCACGGCACGGTGCCCCCGACCCCAGGCCCCCTGATCGTGGCGGAGACGCTGCGGTTGGACCTCGGCCTCTCGATCGTCGGCGGCATCCTCTTCGGCATTTTGCCGGCCCTCGGCGGGCTGGCGTTCGCCCATTGGATCGACGCCCGGCGCCCGGTGCCGCTGCGGGAGACGGCGGGCTCCTCGCTGGCCTCACTCCAGCAGGTGGCGGACCGCCGCGAGGAGGAGTTGCCGGGCTTCTGGGTCTCGATCGCGCCGGTGATCCTGCCGGTGGTGCTGATCGCCACCGCCTCCTTCAGCGCGCCGTTCGCGCCGGCCCTGCCGCCGGTGGCGGCCCAGGCGATCGACTTCCTGGGCAACAAGAACATCGCGCTCCTCCTCGGCGCGGTCGTGGCCCTCGCGGTCTACGCCCGCCAGCGCCAGCTCGCCTGGCGGAACGCGGCCGACGTGCTCGGCCCACCGCTCGAGACCGCGGGCGTCATCATCCTGATCACCGCCGCCGGCGGGGCCTACGGGGCGATGATCAAGAACGCCGGGGTCGGCGACTCCGTCCGCGTCCTCGCGGAGGGCGGCGGAATGAACTACGTGCTCCTCGCATGGCTGCTGGCGGTGGTCGTCCGGGTGGCGCAAGGCTCGGCGACCGTCGCGATGATCACCGCCTCCTCGATCATGATGTCGATCGCGGGGCCCGCCGGCTTCGGCGTCCACGTGTTCTACATCTACCTGGCCGTCGGCTACGGGGCCTCGATGCTCTCCTGGATGAACGACAGCGGGTTCTGGGTCATCGGCCGCCTCGGCGGCCTCACCGAGGGCGAGACGCTGCGCAGCTGGACGGTGCTGCTCTCGCTGATCTCGGTGCTGGGCCTGATCCAGGCCTTGGTCGCCGCGAAGCTCTGGCCGAACCTCTGGTTCTGAGCCGGCGGAACGCCTAGCGGCCGGCGTCGACGCGGCGGACCTTCACTTCGCGGCCCACGCCCTCGATCCGCATCCAGTGGGCGCCGAGGGCGCCCGCGCGGATGCGCACGGCCGGGGCGGCGAGGGGCGGCCCGGCGTAGGTCGTGCCGCCCGTCTCCTGCCAGCGCTCGCCGTTCTCGAGGGCGAAGACCATGCGCGGCTCCCAGCCGCGGAATTCGCCCGTCAGCCGGCTCTCCACCGGCGCCTCGTCCTCGGCGGGGGACGCGGCCCGGCGGGCCGGCGCCGGGGCGGAGCGCGGCGCGGCCGGAGCGGGCGCGGCGGACAGCGGGGCCGCGACCGCTGGCGCGGCGCGGGCGGCGATGAGCGCGTCGAGCCGGGCCAGTTCCCCGGGGGAGAGACGG
>JAIXQE010000140.1 GCA_027485815.1 Opitutaceae bacterium | reverse complement strand
TGCACGAAGGCAAGGGTGCCCGGACGAAGCGGTCCCGCGACCGCGCGCTCCTGCTGCACCTGGAGCTGACGGGCGCCCAGCCCCGCGTCTGGCGCCAGCTCCTCGTGCGCGAGTCGATGTGGCTCTCCCGTTTCCACGAGGCCATCCAGGTCGCCTTCGACTGGTTCGATTACCAGACGCACTCCTTCCAGTTCGACGACCTCCGCTACGGTAACCCGCTCCAGCGGGACGACTGCTTGGTCGAGGATGACCGGGACGTGACCCTGGCCACCGTGGACCTCGAGCACCGGGGTCGTGGCGTATACCAGTATCATTTTGGCCCGGGTTGGCAGGTGGAGCTGCGGCTGGAGGGCATCCAGCCCCTCGCCAAGGGCAAGGTCTACCCGGTCTGCGTGGGCGGCGAACGCGCGGGGCCGCCCGAGGATTGCGGCGGTTTGGAGGCGTTCCACGACATGCTGGCTTGCATCCAGGAGCCGCACACCGAGCTCGGCCGCGAATGGCTCGAATGGCTCGGCCCCGAGTACGATCCGGCCGCCTGCAACGTCGCGGCGATCAACAAGGGCCTGCGCAAGGTCGGTCGCTGAGCGGCGGAGCCGCGCGGGGACCGCGGCCACATCGGCACACCGGACCCTCAACCCAGCAGCGCCGCGACGGGCCGGCCGCCATCGGTCACCGGCACCGGGCGCCCGCCATCCATCAGATCCTGCCCCACATCCACCTGCAGGGCCGCCAACATTGTCGCGTGGAAATCCGGCACGCTCACCGGATTCGCGGTCACCGCCTTCGACAGGTCATCGGTCGCCCCATAGGCGCCGGCGTGCTTCAGGCCGCCCCCCGCCAAGACCATCGTGAACGCGCTCCCCTGGTGGCCCCGGCCACCCCGCGCATCAAACCCCGCCGGCCGCCCAAACTCGGTGGCGATCACCACCAGGGTCTTCTCCAGCAGCTGGTGGCGCTCCAGGTCCTCGATCAGCCCTGCGAAGGCATCGTCGAGTTCCCGGATCAGGCCGTGCTGGTTGCGGATGCCGTCGTTGTGCACGTCCCAACCCGCGCCATTGATGAAATTCAGGTTGTGCGAGACCTCCACAAAGCGGACGCCCCCCTGCACCAGCCGCCGCGCCAGCAGGCACCGCTGGCCGAATTCACCGCCGTACGACTGTCGCACGGTCGCCGCTTCCCGCGTCAGGTCGAAATGCCGCATGAACTCGGGTCCCGCCAAACGAAATGCCTCCTGCTGCGCCTCCGCATACTCCTGCGCTCCGGCACCGCCACGCCCCGCGACACTCCCCAACAGCGCCCGCCGCCGCGCCTCCTGCTCCGCCGCCACCACCTCGGGCCGGCTGAACCCCGCTGGCCCCGTCTCGGTATCGACCAAGTAAATGTAGCCATCCTTGATGCCCAAAAAACCCGGGCCCCGGCTGACATTCGGATACCCGATCAGCAGGTACGCCGGGACCTCCGGATTCGCCGCCCCCCGCCGGTGCGCCACGATGGACCCAATCGAAGGATAGATCGCGTTGCCGCTCACCATCCGCCCGGTGTGGACCAGATTCGTCGCAAAGGCATGCTCATCGATGACCTTGTGGTTCACCGACCGCACCGCGGTCACGTGCTCCATGAGGCGCGCGGTCCGCGGCAGGTGTTCGCACACCCGCACGCCGGGCACGGACGTCTCGATCGACGGGTAAAGCGCGCCGGGCTTCTTCTTGGCCGACTGATTATCCCCCAAGGCCTTGGGATCGAAGGTATCAATCTGCCCCATCCCGCCCCCCAGCCAGATGAAGATGCAATGCTCGGCGCGCCCGCGCGGAGCCGTGCCCGCGAGGGAGGCGCGCAACGGTTGGGCGGCAAAGGGGGCGAGACCCAGGGCGGTGACGAAGGCGCGACGGTTCATGACGGGGCAGGGGTTAAGGGGTGAAAATGAATTCGGGGCTGTTGAGCAAGGCCCAGAGGACGTCCTCGGCCCGGCGCCGCCAATCCTCGTCGAGGCGGGCGGTCGGGGGATCGCCGCGGCGGGCGGCGGCTTCCTCCGCCTGCCGGACCCGGGTGGCGTCGGCGTCGAGGTGATTGGACCAGGAGACGTAGTAGGCCGGCCGACGAGGTCCCGCGGCGGCGGGAACGGTGGGCGTCCGCAGCCGGCTGGCGAAGCCGGGCCGCAGCAAGCCGGCGAAGCGCTCCCTTTCCGGCTCGGACGGCGCCCGGGTCAGCAGGCGCAGGAAGAGGTTGTCCACCAACGCCTCGGGGCTCTTCGCCGCGAGGGCGAGGGCCGTGACGGCGTGATCGTCGCTGAGGCGCGTCAGCCAAGTCCCGACGATCCCGTTGCCAAGGATGGCGGGCTGGAGCGGGTTGGCGGCGTTTTCCCGCTCGCTCAGGGGATCAGGTCGGCTGGCGCGCCACCCAAAGGCGGCGAGGACGTCGCAAACGGCTTGGATGCGCGGCAACGCGAGGCTGGGCCGGTCGCGTTCATTGGAGGTGGAGGTCAGCATCCACGCCCGCCGCGGCTGCCCGAGGGAGATGGAATTGGCGGTCTCCCGGATGCTATCGATGTCGAGGGACGCTTCCTCGGTGCGGAAGGGCTTGCCGACCGCGGCGAAGGCGCCGTCGACGATCTGTTCGGCCGTGAGGCGCCGGGTGGCGGGAGCAGCGAAGAGCGGGTTGGGGCGGGACAGGGCGGGGTCGATTTGCCGCTGGTAGGCGTGCGAATTGAAGATCAGGCGCAGCAGGTGGTCGGCGGCGTAGCCGGACCGGACCAATTCGCGGCCCAGCCAGCGGAGCAAGTCGGGGTGAGACTGGCGGGAGCGTTCCCAATCCCACGGCTGATCGACCAATCCGCGGCCCATCACGCGGGCCCAGATCCGGTTGGCCATCACTTGGGCGAAGCGCTCGTTCTGGGGCGCGGTGAGCAGCGCGGCGAGGCGATCGCGGGTTTGGGCGGGATCCTCCGCCAACTCGTCCGCGAGGGCCTCCGGGGCGAACTCGGGGAACGGCCAGTGCGGGGGCACGGTGGTGCCGGGTTCCAAGGTCACCTCGATCAGCGGCTTGCGGCCGCCCTCGCGGAGCTTGGCGAGGGGCACGGAGCTGGAGGCCGGCACCTTGATCCCCTTGCCGTCCAGCAGGGCCGCCAGATTGAATACTTGTTCCTGCTTGGAGCGATGGGCGGGAGAGTCGTGGCAGCGGGCGCACTTGGTCTCCACTCCGAGGAAGGCGGTGGTGAGGACGGTCGCCTTGGCGGCCAAGGGCACGTCGTTTTGGGAGGCGATCCCGAAGCCGGCAGGGCCTCCGTCCTTGGCGCTACCCCCGAGCCGCACCAGTTCGGTGACCATCAGGTCGAGGGGCTTCCGGTCCTGCAGCGACTCCAGGAGCCACCAACGGAAGGGGCCGGAGTTATTGAGGGTCGGATTGAGGATGTTCGGATTCTCGGCGAGGACGTCCTGCCAGTAGCCCATCGCGTGGTCGGCCGCGCGGGGGTCGGCGAGCAGGCGATCGATCACGCGGGCCCGGCGGTCGGGGGCGCGATCCGCTTGGAAGGCGGCGATTTCCTCCAGGGAAGGCACCACCCCGACCGTATCGAGGGTGACGCGGCGGAGGAACGTCAGGTCATCCGTCAGCGGGGTGATCTCGGTGGATACGGCGGGAAACTCGGGCCAGACGGCGCCGCCCCGGATCCAGGCGGCGAGGGTGTCGGTTTCCTGACGGGAGAGCCGCGGGCCCTTCGGCGGCATCTGTTCGTCCGGATCGGTGGACAGGATGCGCTGGAGGAGCTGACTGTGGTCCGGCTGGCCAGGCACGAGGGCGGGTTCACCGGAGGCCCCGCCCTTGAGCGCGGTGAGGCGGGAATCGAGGTGGAGGTCCCCCTTCGCCTTGCCGCCCTGATGGCATTCGAGGCAGCGGGATTCGAGGATCGGCTGAACCTGCGTCCAGAAATCGACCCCGCCGCGGACGCTGGCGGAGGCTTCGCCGCGATAGGCGGCGAGGCGGGCCGCGAGGAAGTGGTCGATGGGATTCTGGGCGGGGAAGCCGGCGGGTAAGGCGGGAACCGGGGTTTCGGGGGTGGCCGCCAGCCAGGCCGCGGCGGCGCGGCGGCGGCGTTCCCAGTAGGCCGCATGTTCGGCGCGCCGGCCGGCCCGCGCGGCAGTATCGATCGCGGCCAGCCGAGTCTCCTCCGCTTCGGCATAACGGGTCCAGCCGGCATCATCGTAGGGCAGTTTTTCCGGGCCGGGAGCCAGCAGGTACCACTGGGACGAACCCTGGGGCGACCACGCGGCGACGGTCTCCCCGAGTTCCGGTCGCCGGCGACTGCGGGCGTTGATCACATAGCCGACAATGGTCTCGAGGGTGATCCGGTGTTCGCCGCCCGGGGATTCGAACTCGACCCACGCGTCCCGGTTGCCCGGGGGCGCGAAGCGGAAGTTTCCGCCCAGGTCGAGGAAGGTGTCCTGCACCTTGACCGGCTTGTCGTCGGTGCCGGGGGGCGGGAACGGGGTGATCGCCACGCGCCGGTCATCCACGAAGAGCGCCGCGGCGCCGCGGCTGCGGAGGAGCAGCCGATGCCGGCCGGCGGGCAACGTGATGCGGCCGTGCGCCTTCAACAGGTAGGGATCGGGACGGGCGCCGCGCACGCCCGTGTCCACATACCGGTGCGGTACCCGGAAGAAGCCGAAGGCGGGGGCGGAAAAGCGGTCGGTGACGGCGAGCGCCGCGTCGGGCCAGACGTTTTTCTCCGGCCGCCAATCCTCGCAGAGCTCGACCTGAACCGTTCCCGCGGGAATTTGGCGCCAGTCGGCGGGCTGGGCCGCCTTGACCACGGGCAAACCGGCGTTCGGGCCCTTGGGCGTGCCGCCGGCGCTGTCGTTGCCGGCATTCGGGTCGGGCGCGGCGGCCACGGCCGGGGCGGCCGCGACCGGCGGCAAGGTCGTGGCAAAGCGGGCGCGCAGCTCCGCCGCGGGCAGGGCGGCGCGATGGATGCGGACCTCGTCCAGCGAGCCGCGGAAGCTGCTCCCGGCGCTGCCGCCCATCGAGGAGCCGATCCAGACCGGAGCGTCGTCGACGATCGGAGGGGCACTGGTGGCGCCGGCCATATCCCATTCGCCGGACACTTCCTCCCCATCGAGGTAGGCCCGGATGGAATTCGGTTGGCCGAAAACGTAGGTCACCGCGACATGGTGCCAGCGGCCGTCGGCGCGGAGGCCCTCGCCGGCGGTCCAGCGGTGCCAGGAGCTGGTGGTGGAGGCGAAGAGGAAGCTGGGGGACGCCGCGCCGCGGGCCTCGCGTAGCCGGAGGGCCCAGTTCTGGTTATTCGGATTCGCCGCGCGGGGATCCGTCCGGCCCTTGCCGATCAGGTAAACATTTTCCCCGCGGCCGATGTCGGCGAGGCGGACCCAGGCTTCGAGGGTGAGGGCGTCCCCGTGGCGAAAATCGAAGGGGCTGTCGGTCCCGGGGTCGGCAATCTCCAGGCGGGCGCCGCGGCCGTCGAAGCGGGCGGCGCGATTGGTCTGACTGAAGCGGGGATAGTCGGGCCGGCGGGGGCCGGGTTGGTCGAAATGAACGCCTCCCGTTAGGGTCAGCGCGCCCGCTTGCTCGGCGTCGAAGGTCCAAGGCGGCGGAACGCTGGGCGTACCGGCGAGCAGCGACGAGGCGAGCAGCGCCGCGGAAAGGACGGGGCGGGGCGGAATCATCGGGGAGGGGCGGGGACGAGACTGAGCGCTGCGCCCGCGGCGGTCCATCCCGCAGATGCGGGTGACAGCGGGCCGGAGCGGGCTTGCGCGGGGGTGGCGGGGAGCCGTTTGCTCGGAGCGTGACGAACGAACCCCTGCCCCCGCGTGTGGTCGCCGAGATCGCCTTCCTGGCCCGGGGCGGTGGGGCCGTGAAGGCGCTGCGGGGCTTCCGGAAGGGGCATCATTCCGTCCCGGACGCCGTGACTCCGGCGACCAGCACCTTTCTGGCGCGGCTCTGTGCGGAGGAGCTGGCGACCGAGGCGGAGGATTTGTTCCAGAAGGCGCGGACCGCGCTGGAGTACAAGCGCAAGGACCTGTCGCTGCAGGTGTCTTCGCCAACGGCGGTGCTGACGGCCCGGGACTTCACGCTGGAAATGACCTACGCCCTCGATGAGGCGGATCCGGCGCGGTACGTGACGCGGACCAGCCTGCAGGGCCTGCGGCCGGGGGAAGTGATCCGGGGCGAGGCCTTCAATGCCCTCTTCGCGGGCGCCTTCACCGAGATCGCCTTCGCCCTCCGCAAGGGCGTGGCGGTCGAGGCGGTGATCGACGCGGTGGAGGGATTGGGGGAGGAAAGCGCCCTGCGGGTGGACTATCCCTCGGATTGCCGGGAGTGCGTGCTGACCGTGCCGGACGTGGCGGCGGCGGTGCGGTGCACGGGGGCGGCCTTGGAGGTGGTGTTTCCGCGGGGCGCGTCGCCGGCGGAGCTGATGGCGGCGTTCGCGGCGGTGCGGGACGCCTTTGGGATCAGCCGGGTGCTCAGCGGGTTGATTCGCTGAGGCGGTGGGCGGTGGGCGCTATCGATTTACCGATAACTGGCAACCGACCACCGACTCACCGGCAACTGGCAACCGACCACCGACCCACCGTCAACCGACTCACCGTCAACCGATCATCTCCGCCACGAATGAACGCTCGTCGACCAACTCCTTGTTGGTCGCGGCGATCTTGGACTGGGCGAAGGCGTCCATCGCGTAGCCGGTGATCACCTCGTACGAGCCCGGGCTCGTCGTGATGACGGGCATCCCGGCCCAGACGTTCGCGTCGAAGCCATAAAGCCCGTTCGACTTCACGGCGATCGAATGCACCGCGCCGGGGGTCATCAGGCTGCGCACGTGATCCACGAGGGCATTGGCGGCGGAAGCGGCGGAGGAGGCGCCGCGGGCGGCGATGATGGCCGCACCGCGCTTGCCGACGGTCTCGCAGAACGGGCCCTGCAGCCAGGCGCTGTCGGTGATGACGCTGGTGGCCGGACGGCCGCTGATCGTGGCGTGGGCGAAGGCGGGGAACATCGTCGGGCTATGATTCCCGTAGATGAAGATGTCGCGCACCTGGGAGAGGGGGACGCCGGCCTTGCGGGCGAGCTGGGTCTGGGCGCGGTTCTGGTCGAGGCGCACCATCGCGGTGAAACGTTCCGCGGGCAGGCGCTTGGCCTGGGACGCGGCGATCATGCAATTGGTGTTGGCGGGGTTGCCCACGACCGCGACGCGGGCGTCGGCGGCGGCCACGGCATCGATGATGCGGCCCTGTTCAATGAAGATCCGGCCGTTGTCCTTGAGCAGGTCGGCGCGCTCCATGCCGGGGCCGCGGGGCTTGGCGCCGACGAGCAGGCACCAGTTGGCGTCCTTGAATCCGACCGCGGCATCGGACGTCTGCACCACGCCCTGCAGCAGCGGGAAGGCGCAGTCGTCGAGCTCCATCACCACGCCCTCGAGGGCCTTGAGGGCCTTCTCGACGGGGGCTTCGATGAGCTGGAGGATGACCGGCTGGTCGGGGCCGAACATGGCGCCCGAGGCGATGCGGAAGAGGAGGGAGTAGCCGATCTGGCCGGCGGCTCCGGTGACGGCGACGCGGATTGGGTTTTTCATGGTGCGGAGAAAAGGAGGTTGCGCGGGCAAGTCGAGGCCGGCGCGGTTCAGGCGAAACGAGGTGCGAGGGCGGCGTGGGCCTCGCGGAGGAGGGCGGCGGTGGTGTCCCAGTCGATGCAGCCGTCGGTGATGGAGACCCCGTAGCGGAGGGCGGAGCGGGGTTGGGGGAAGGGCTGGTTGCCGGCGCCGAGGTTGCTCTCGATCATCGCGCCCATGATCGAGGTGTTGCCGGCGCGGATCTGGGCCAGAAGGGCGCGGAGGACATCCGGCTGCAGCGCGGGCTGCTTGGCGGAGTTGTCGTGGGAACAATCGACGAGGATCGAGCGCGGGAGCTTGGCCTGGGCGAGGAGTTCCTCGGTGCGGCGGATGTGCTCCGGGCTGTAATTGGGGCCGGCGGCGCCCCCGCGGAGGACGACGTGGCAATCGGGGTTGCCGCGGGTGGCGACGGCGGCGGCCGCGCCCTCGAGGTTGATCCCGAGGAAGGTCTGCGCCTGCGCGGCGGCCTTGATGGCGTTCACCGCGGCGGTGAGGGAGCCGTCGGTGCCGTTCTTGAAGCCGAGGGGCATCGAGAGGCCGGAGGCCATCTGGCGATGCGTCTGGGATTCCGTGGTGCGGGCCCCGATGGCGCCCCAGCAGACGAGGTCGGCGACGTACTGGGGCGTGATCGGATCGAGGAACTCGGTGGCGGTGGCGAGCCCGAGGTCGAGCACGTCCTGGAGGAACCGGCGGCCGAGGCGGAGCCCGGCGGCGATGTCGTGGGTGCCGTCCAGGTGCGGGTCCATGATCAGCCCCTTCCAGCCGACGGTGGTGCGGGGTTTCTCAAAATAGACCCGCATCACGACGAGGATCCGGTCGGAGATTTCCCGGGCGAGGGCGGCGAGGCGGCGGGCGTAGTCGCGGCCGGCGTCGAGGTCGTGGATCGAGCAGGGACCGACGATGAGGAGCAGGCGGCGGTCGTCGGTGAAGATGAGGCGGTGGATCTCGCGGCGGGAATGCGTGACGAACTCGGCCTGCGCCTCGGTCTTGGGCAGCTCCGCGAGGAGGTCCGCCGGGCGGGGGAGCGCCCGGGTCTCGATCACGTTGAGGTCCGATGTCTTCTGCATGAACGGCCAGCTTGGTCGCGCCGGGACGTGACGCGCAAGCCTTGGCGCGCCGGCGGGCAG
Organism: Opitutaceae bacterium; assembly: GCA_027485815.1. Taxonomy (GTDB): domain Bacteria; phylum Verrucomicrobiota; class Verrucomicrobiia; order Opitutales; family Opitutaceae; genus ER46. The sequence continues at coordinate 43,555 of JAIXQE010000140.1, read as the reverse complement.
GGCATTTTGGGAGTCGCCTTGCGGCCGCGGGCGGCGAGGGTGGGGGCCGCGTATCCCGCCGATGTCCCTTCCTCCCGTCCTGTTCGAAGACGAATCCCTCGTGGTGTTCGATAAGCCCTCCGGGCTGCTGGTCGCGCCGGACCGGTGGGACAAGGGCCGCGAGCACCTGATGGGACTCGTGCACGGGCACCCGGCGTACGGCCGGGGCGTGGCGAACGTGCACCGGCTCGATGCGGACACGAGCGGGGCGCTGCTGTGCGCCAAGACCAAGCCGGCCCTGGATTACCTCTCGGGGCAGTTTCAGTCGAAGACCGTGGCCAAGCTCTACCACGCGATGGTGGTGGTCCTGGCGCCGGGGCAGGAGATGAAGGTGGTGGCCCCGGTGCGCGATGCGGCCGGGATGCTGCCGGAGGCTTTCACGATCGAACTCTCGCTGGGGCCGGATGAACGCCAGCCGGGTCGGATGCGGGTGTTTCGGGGGCGGGGCGGCAAGGAGTGCCGGACGGAGTTCACGACCTTGGAGCGCTTCGCGGCCGGGCGGACGTCGGCGCGCGGGGTGGTGCAGCCCGCGGCGGGTTATGCGTTCCTCGCCTGTCGGCCGCTCACGGGTCGCACCCACCAATTGCGGGTCCATCTGGCGGCCGCGGGGGCGCCGATCCTTGGCGACGTGTTCTACGGCCATCCGGACGTGCGGCTGCTCCTTTCGGGGCTCAAGCGGGGGTACAAGGGGCGCGAGGAGGAAAAGCCGCTGATCGACCGGCTGGCCTTGCATGCGAGCGAGTTGACCTTCGCCCATCCGGTCACGCGGGAGCCCTGCACCGTGCGTTCCCCGTTGCCGCGGTCGTTCGAGGTGGCCCTCAAGCACCTGCGCCGGTTCGCCGCCGTGGCACCGGGAGCGACCGTGGCGCGGGCTTCCGCCGCGCTGGCGGAGCCGGTCATTTGAGCATCGCCAAGCGCCGGCGCGTGCGCCTTTTTTCGCCCCATTCCTTCCCCCATGCATCAGACCTCCCCGCTGACCCGTCGTGAAGCCCTGCGTTCGGCCGCCTTGGGCGTGCTGAGCCTCCCCTTGGCCGCCTCCGGCCTTCGCGCCGCGGAGAAGAAGGAGAAGCAGCCGGCGGCGGCGCCCGCCCTGCCGGCCTACACGACCTTCCCCGGCGGCCGCGAAAACGGCCTGCGCCTCGGGATCGCCTCCTACTCCCTCCGCAACCTGCCCCTCGACGAGGCGATCGCCGTGGTCAAGGTGATGCGCATCTCAAACCTTGCGTTGTTCCGGCTGCATTGCAACTGGGAGGCGGCCCCGGTGGAGGAATGCCGGGCGGTGGGCGCCAAGCTGCAGGCGGCCGGGCTCGCCCTGACCGGTTCCGGGGTGGTGAACCTGCCCAACGACGAGGCCAAGTGCCGCCGGGCGTTCGAAAACGTCAAGGCGGCCGGGATGGCCACGATGGTTTGCAAGCCAGACCTTGCGGCGCTCCCCTTGGTCGCCAAGTTGGCGAAGGAGTTCGACCAGAAGTTGGCGATCCACAATCACGGTCCGGAGGACAAGGTGTACCCGACCCCGGCGGTGGCGTTCGAGGCGGTGAAGGGCCTGGATTCCCGGGTGGGCCTCTGCATCGACGTCGGCCACACGGTGCGCGGCGGCGAGGACGCGGTGGCGGCGATCCGCAAGTATGCTTCGCGGGTGTATGACGTGCACCTGAAGGATTCCGTGGCGGTCCCGGGAGCGATGCGGGACATCCCGATTGAGGTGGGCGCGGGCCGGCTGGATATCCGGGGCACGCTGCGGGCGCTGTTGGACATCAAGTACGACGGGGTCGTGTCGTTTGAGTATGAGAAGGTGGCGGGCAACCCGGTGACCGGGCTGGCGGAGTCGATCGGTTACGTCCGCGGCGTCTTGGCGGCCTGGGCCGGCCGGTAGGCGCCGGGCGGGTCGACCCCGGAAGTGCCGGCTCACCGAAGGGGTTTTTCTCCGGCGGGTTAGGCGCGCTAATAAGCTGGAGGGTGGGGGCGGGCGCCTTTACTTCGGGGGCGCGGGCGCCGAGTTTGGCGGCTCGTTTTTCCCTCCCCCTGGCATTTTTCCGCGATGAACCTTGTTCGTCTCCTCTTCAGCTCCTCGATCGGCCGGAAGATCCTGATGGCCGTCACCGGGCTGGTGCTGGTCGGCTTCGTGGTCGGCCACCTGATCGGCAACCTGCAGATCTTCGGCCATCCGGACCAGATCAACGGCTACGCCGCCTACCTGCACTCCCTCGGCCCGGTGCTCTGGGTGGTGCGTGTCGGGTTGCTGGTTTGCGTGGGCATCCACGTCTGGGCGGCGGTGGCGCTGGCCTTGGAGAACAAGGCGGCGCGCGGACCCGAGTCCTACGGGGTTTCGCGCTGGATCCAGGCGGCGGTGGCGTCGCGGTACATGAAGCACTCCGGCCTGGTGGTGCTGGCCTTCCTGATTTACCATCTGGCGCATTTCACGGTCGGCGCGGTGGCGGGCGCGGGTGAATTCAAGGCGGCGACCTCCTACGCGATGAGCGGCGAATTCCGCCTGCTGGGCTTCCCGGTGGTGGCCAAGGGCCAAGCGGTGCAGGACGTCTACAGCATGGTTTTCCTGGGCTTCCGCCAACCGGCGGTGGCGCTGTTCTACATCATCGCGGTGGCGCTGCTGAGCCTTCACCTGCTGCACGGCGTCGACGCGATGACCCAGACGCTGGGGTTGCGGAACCACAAGTGGGCGGCCGGGTTGCGGCGCTGCGTGGCGCTGTTCAGCCTCGCCTACCTCATCGGCAACGTCGCCATCCCCGGGGCGATCCTCACCGGGTTGCTCCAGCCGGCGGCGGGCACGGTCGCCGCGCAACGGATCGCCGCCTCCTCCGCCCCCCAACGCTGACTTCCCCGCCATGGCCAACCTCGATTCTCGGATTCCCCCCGGCCCGCTGGCCGACAAGTGGCGCAAGCACAAGGCGGACATCAAGCTCGTCAATCCCGCCAACAAGCGGAAGTACGAGGTGATCGTCGTCGGCGCCGGCCTCGCCGGCTCCTCGGCCGCCTCCTCGCTGGCCGACATGGGCTACAAGGTGAAGTCCATCGTGTTTCACGACAGCCCGCGGCGCGCGCACTCGATTGCGGCCCAGGGTGGCATCAATGCCGCGAAGAATTACCAAAACGACGGCGACAGCGTCCACCGGCTGTTCTATGACACGATCAAGGGTGGCGACTATCGCGCCCGCGAGGCGAACGTGCACCGGCTGGCCGAGGTGTCGGTCAACATCATCGACCAGTGCGTGGCCCAGGGCGTGCCCTTCGCCCGCGAATACGGCGGCCTGCTCGCCAATCGCTCCTTCGGTGGCGCCCAGGTGTCGCGCACCTTCTACGCCCGCGGTCAGACCGGCCAGCAGCTGCTGCTCGGCGCCTATTCCGCGCTCTCGCGCACGGTGGGCCAAGGCTTGGTGGAGCTGGTCACCCAGCATGAGATGGTAGATCTCGTGGTCGTCGATGGCCACGCGAAGGGCGTCATCACGCGCGACCTGGTGACGGGCAAGCTGCACCGGCATGCGGCGGACGCGGTGATTTTGGCCACGGGTGGCTACGGCAACGTGTTCAATCTTTCGACGTATGCCCGCGGCTCGAACACGACGGCCATCTGGCGCGCCTACAAGCGGGGCGCCTGCTTCGGCAATCCGTGTTACACGCAGATCCATCCGACCTGCATTCCGGTGTCGGGGGACTATCAGTCGAAGCTCACGCTGATGTCGGAGTCGCTCCGCAACGACGGGCGCATCTGGGTGCCGAAGCGCAAGGAGGATTGCGGCAAGGATCCAAACACCATTCCGGACGAGGCGCGCGACTACTTCCTGGAGCGCATTTACCCGAGCTTCGGCAATCTGGCGCCGCGCGATGTCTCCTCGCGGGCGGCGAAGCGGATGTGCGACGAGGGCCGTGGCGTGGGTGAGACGGGGTTGGGCGTTTACCTCGACTTCTCGCACGCGATCAAGCGGCTGGGCGAGGCGGGGGTGCGCGAGCGCTACGGCAACCTCTTTGATATCTACCACGAGATCACCAACGAGAACGCCTACCGGACGCCGATGCGGATCTATCCGGCGGTCCATTACACGATGGGCGGCCTCTGGGTGGACTATAACCTGATGTCCAACGTGCCGGGCCTGTTCGTGCTGGGGGAGGCCAACTTCTCCGACCACGGCGCGAACCGGCTCGGCGCCTCCGCGCTGATGCAGGGCCTCGCGGACGGTTATTTCGTCATTCCGTACACGATCGGCGACTATCTGGCGGCCCAGAAGCCGGGTTCGCGGCCTTCCACTGACGCCGCGGCGTTCCGCCAGGCGGAGGAGAACGTGGCGGCGCAGGTGTCCCGGTTGCTGGGGGCCAAGGGCAAGGAGCCGGTCAACCAGTTCCACCGCCGCCTGGGCAAGATCATGTGGAATCACTGCGGGATGGCCCGCACGCGGGCGGGGCTGGAGCAGGCGATCCAGGAGATCGGGGCCCTGCGCGAGGAGTTCTGGCGCAACGTGAGCGTGCCGGGTTCCGGCGCGACCTTGAACCAGGCCCTGGAGCGCGCCGGCCGCGTCGGCGACTTCATCGAGCTGGGGGAACTGATGTGCCGCGACGCCCTGACCCGCGAGGAGAGCTGCGGCGGGCACTTCCGCGAGGAGCACCAGTATCCGGATGGCGAGTGCAAGCGGGACGACACCAACTTCGCCCACGTGGCGGCGTGGGAGTACCAAGGCGAGGGCAAGGTCCCGCTCCGCAACGTCGAGCCCCTGAACTATGAGTCGGTGAAGATGAGCGTCCGGTCCTACAAATAAGGGTGAAGGGACGATTGAGCGATTGACGAATGCGGATTTGCAGACCTCGCGTATGACCGCCGAAGAGATGAAGCAGCGGACCAAGGCGTTTGCCTTGCGCGTGATCCGTTTGGTTCAGGCCCTGCCCCGCAACGAGGTCGCGCGGACGGTGGGCGGGCAGTTGCTGCGCTCCGGGACCTCCGTGGGCGCCAATTACCGTTCCGCCTGCCGGGCCAAGTCGCGGCCGGACTTCGTGCATAAGTTAAAGATCGTCGAGGAGGAGTGCGATGAGTCGCTCTACTGGATGGAGCTGCTGGTCGAGGGGGAGCTGATCCCCGCGGGGCGTTTGCAGGCCCTGCAGCAGGAAGGCTCCGAGATCCTTTCCATCGTGGTCGCGTCCCTGCGCACCGCGCGGCTCCGGGCCGCGTAAATCGTAAATCATCAATCTTCAATCGTCCTTCTCCCATGGTTGCTCCCACCAGCTCCAAGCTCATCTCGGTCACCCTGCGCGTCTGGCGGCAGGAGGGCCCCGCCGCCCAGGGGCGGTTCGTGGAGTACAAGGCCGCGAACCTGAATCCCAACATGTCCCTGCTGGAGATGCTCGACGTCGTGAACGACGACTTGGAGCGCCGGGGCGAGGAGCCGATCGCGTTCGCCCACGATTGCCGCGAGGGCATCTGCGGGACCTGCTCGCTGATGATTGATGGCAAGCCGCACGGCCCGCACCGCGGCGTCGCCAGCTGCCAGACCTACATGCGGAGCTTCGAGGACGGCGCCGTGATCACGCTGGAGCCGTTCCGCGCGAAGCCGTTCCCGGTCCAGAAGGATTTGATCTGCGATCGCTCGGCCTTCGACCGCATCCAGCAGGCGGGCGGGTTCATCACGGCGCGCGCGGGTTCCGCCTGCGACGCGAATGCCATTCCGGTGCCGAAGGGGCAGGCGGATCTGGCGATGGACGCGGCCCAGTGCATCGGCTGCGGGGCCTGCGTGGCCGCCTGCAAGAATTCTAGCGCGATGCTGTTCGTGGCGGCCAAGGTGAGCCACCTCGGGCTGCTGCCCCAAGGCCAGGCGGAGCGCGATCGGCGCGTGCTGGGGATGGTGCAGACGATGGACGAAGCCGGCTTCGGCAACTGCAGCAACCAGTACGAGTGCAGCGCGGCGTGCCCGAAGCTCATCTCGCACGACTTCATCGCGCGGATGAACCGGGATTTCCTGGCGGCGTCCGTGCGTTCCGCTTTCCAGGCGGAGTCGCAGGCGTCCGGCGGCGGGGCCTGAGTTCGTAGGCCGTGGTGGCCGCGGCTGCGGCCGCGGATCGCCACGGCCAATCCTTTCAGCGGTCCGTCAACCGGTCGAGGAACCAGTCCACGGCGAAGGTGCTGAGCTGGCCGCCAGGGCCGCGCAGGTTGAAATCAAAGGCGTGTGTCGCCCAAGGGAGGGCGACGTAGCAGCGCGGGACGTCGGCACTCCCGAGGCGTTCGTCGAGGCGGCCGCTGTGGAGGTGCCAGGCAATGCAGTCGTTGCGGCCGTGGAGGAGGAGCGTGGCGGGGCAGCCGGGGTGGACTTGGAACCAGGCGCTGGCGGACTCATAGTTCGCGCGGGCGCTGACGGGGGTGCCGCCGAGGAACTGCCGCATCAGGTGCGGCGACCGGAGCATGTCGTCCTCGTGGGTGTGCTCGTACCCGAAGATCAGGTCCGAGGGCGCATAGAAGGCGACCACCCCGCGGATGGCGGGGTCGCGGGCGGTGTAGGCCACGGTCTGCGCGATCTGGCCGCCGGCGGAGCGGCCGAGGAGGACGAGGCGGGTGCCGTCGATCCCGAGTTCCGCCGCCTGCGCCTTGAGGAAGGCGAGGGCGGCCAGGGTATCCTCCCGCTGGGCGGGCCAGATGGCGCGGGGGGCGAGGCGGTAGGAGATCGCCGCAACGGCATAGCCCCGGCGGGCGAGGTGATGGTTCAGATCGGGCAATTGCCGGCGATCGCCGCCGTCCCAGCCGCCGCCGTGGATGACCACCACGCAGGGCGCCGGGCCGTGGCCGTTGCGCCCTTGGGCGGGATAGAAGTCGAGGGGTAGGCCGGGGCCGAAGGTATATTCCCGTGGCCTCACCGGGTCTGGTCCGCGTCCGAGGTAGAGGCGGGAGAGGGAGAACGGGGTTTCCGGCAAAGGGCGGGGTCCGAACCGTTCCCGCAGCGTCTGGGGCAGGGAGGCGGCGAGGCGCCGGGCTTCCAGGGCGGGTTTGAGCAACAGGGCGGCCGCGCCGAGGGCGAAGGCGGTGGTGGCGGCGGGGGCGGCGCCGGGAGGGCTGGCGGAGGCCCAGGCGGTGCCGGCGAGCAGTACCGCGAGGGGCGCGAGCCAGTGGCCGAATTCGCCCGCCAGCACTGCGAGCTTCCACGGGGACCAGGGGGGCGCGGGGCGCACCGTCAGAAGGCCCAGCGCGAAGAGCGCGAGCGCGAAGGGGAGAAGCATCCCGGCCAGCATGGTTTTCGTTCGCCAGCGCCCTCGGCGCCGCCGCAAGAAGAAGGTACACGATGCGCCGCCTCGATCAAACCCTCGCCAATCTCGGTTACTGCTCGCGCCGCGAGGCCCGGGATTGGCTCCGGGCGGGCCGGGTGCGGGTGGCCGGGGAAACGGCGGACGATCCTGGCCAGCGGGTGGCTGCGGACGCGGTGACGGTCGATGGGGAGCCGCTGGATCATCCCGAGGGCCTCCTGCTCCTGTACCACAAGCCGGCGGGCCTCGTGTGTTCCCACGAGGGTCGGGAAGGGCCTTCGGTCTACGATGCCCTCCCGGAGCGCTGGCGCCGCCGGAACCCGCAGGTGACCAGCATCGGTCGGCTGGACAAGGAGACCACCGGCCTGCTGCTGCTGACCGATTTGCCCGATCTCGTGCATCGGCTGACGTCGCCCCGGCACAAGGTGCCGAAGGTGTACCGGGCGGTGCTCGATGGCGCGGTCCCCGCGGAGGCGGCGGAACGGTTCGCGGCTGGGACCTTGGTGCTGCCGGGAGAGGAGCATCCTTGCGCGCCGGCGGCGCTGGAGGTGCTGGGGCCGCGGGAGGCCCGGCTCACCCTCACGGAGGGCCGTTACCATCAGGTGCGGCGGATGTTCGCCGCCCTGGGCGCCTCCGTGGTGGCCCTGCACCGGGAGTCATTCGGCGCGCTCACCTTGGAAGGCCTGGCGGCCGGGGAGTGGCGGGTGTTGCCGCCGGGAACGTTCGGCGCCGGACCGGGTTAAACCGTCCGAAGCCGGCCCGGTCAGGCGCTGGCGGGCGCGAGGGCGCGGGCCCGGCGGGAAACCTCCGGCCAGTGTTCCTCCGGGATGATCGGACCGAGGTGACCGACCGTTTCGCCGCCCATCAGCGAGGCCAGTTCCCCGCAGGCCGCGAGGGGCCAGCCCCGCAGGAAGCCGGCGAGGAAGCCCGAGGCCCACGCGTCGCCGGCGCCGTTGGTGTCGAGGACCTTCGGCACCCGCAGCGGATGGACGCGGTGCACGTCGCTACCGCGGGCGAGCCAGGCGCCGTCTTTGCCCACCTTGACCGCCGCAAGCACCCCGTGATCGGCCAGCCGGCGGGCGAGGGTCTCGTAGGGGGCGGTGGCATCCTGGAACAGGGCGCGGATCTCGTCCTCGTTGGCGAAGACCACGTCGATCCCGTGGCGGAACTGGCGGAACAGCCAGTCGCGGGCGGCGTGGACCACCTCGAAGGAGGAGAGGTCGAGGCTGGTGGTGCAGCCGGCGGTGCGGGCCGAGGAGAGCACGGCGTCGGCGAGTGATTGGTTGAAGACCAGGTAGCCCTCGATGTGGGCGTGGCGGCAGCCGTCGAAGTCGGCCGCGGAGACTTCGGTGGGGGCGAGGGTCATCGCGGCGCCGAGGAAGGTGCGCATCGTGCGCTGGGCGTCCGGGGTGACGAGGGCGAGGCAGCGGGCGTTGGGGTGGGCGCCGCGCTTGAAGCGGCTGACGTCGACCCCGGCGGCGGCGAAACGGCCGCGGTAGGCGTCCCCGAGTTCATCGTGGCCGAGTTTGCCGAGGAACGTGGCGCGCAGGCCGAGGCGGGCCGCGTTGAAGGTGGCATTGGCCGCGGAGCCGCCCGTGGTCCGCGCGGGGGCTTGCCCGAGCAGGCCGACGATGCGCCCCATCTCCTGGTCATCGACCAGGACCATCCCGCCCTTTTCCCCGGCCACGTGACGGTGGAGGAAGTCGTCGGGGACCTGCGCCAGGAGGTCCATGATGGGGGAACCGACACCGATGAGATCGAAGGAGGACATAAGGGAGGGGAAAGGGAGCGGATCAGCCGCTGACGGTCAGGCTGGTGGCGAGGAGGGGTTCGTCGTCCACCTCCACCAGCAGCGAGTATTCGCCGGGCTGGGGGAAGGACAGGTTCCGGATCTCGTTGATCAGGTTGATCCGGTGGAGGGGGCTCTGGGACTCGAAGTCGCGGTCGAGGAACGGCGCCAGCCGCATCGCCTCGAGGCCCATCGAGATGCGGAGGTGGTGCGGCCCGGGGGTGCAGTCGGTGAGGGTCAGGAACCAGACCATGTAGGGGTGCGTGACCGGGAATTGGCGGGCCTGGATGTTGGAGAAGATCCCCAGGATCGTGTGCTTGCCCGAGCCGGGGTCGATGTGGACCGCGTCGCAGGTGAGCCACGCCAGGAGCTGGGGTTTGGACTGCACCGGCCAAGGAGGCCCGCGCGGGGAGGGGGCCGCAATGGATTTTTCTTGGCGTCGGCGGCCGGGGGGCGCTGGGTGGCGGCGTGAATCCCGCCGAAGCCTCCGTCCATGTCCTCGGGATCGACCTGAGCGGCTGGCCGCGCTGGGCGCTGATCGCGGCGGCCACGCTGCTGGTGACGGGGGGGCTTTGGGTGGCGATGAAGGTGCTCAAGTGGGCCCTGGGGCTGCTGCTCGTGGTCGTGTTGCTGGGCGGCCTGGCGTGGGCCGTCTGGGAGCTGCTCGGCTGAGGCCGGGCGCCGAGCTTTGGCTTGCGCGCGCCGGACGCGGACCCTCACCTTCCGCCCCCGTGAAATACATTTTCGTGACGGGCGGGGTGGTCTCATCCCTGGGCAAGGGGCTCACCGCGGCGGCGCTGGGCGCGCTGCTGGAGCTGCGCGGCCTCGTGGTGCGGATCCAGAAGTTCGATCCCTACCTGAACGTCGATCCGGGCACGATGAGCCCCTTCCAGCACGGGGAGGTCTATGTGCTGGAGGACGGGGCCGAGACCGACCTCGACCTTGGGCATTACGAGCGGTTCACCAGCGGCAAGCTCTCGCGCCTCAACAGCCTCTCCTCCGGCCAGGTGTACGAGGCGGTGATCCAGAAGGAGCGCCGCGGCGACTACCTGGGCAAGACCGTCCAGGTGATCCCGCACGTCACCAACGAGATCAAGGAGCGCATCTACGCGGGCGGGAAGGACGCGGACGTGCTGATCACGGAGATCGGCGGGACCACGGGTGACATCGAGGGCCTGCCGTTCCTCGAGGCGATGCGCCAGTTCGCGCTGGAGGTGGGGCCCAAGGACGTGGCCTTCATCCACGTCACCCTGGTCCCGTACCTCTACGCCGCGGGGGAATTGAAGACCAAGCCGACCCAGCAGTCGGTGGCCAAGCTGCGCGAGATCGGCATCCAGCCGCACGTGCTGGTCTGCCGGACGGACCATCCGTTGGATCACGACCTGCGCGACAAACTCTCGCTGTTCTGCAACGTGCCGGTGAAGGCGGTGATCGAGTGCCGCGACGTGGCCCATTCGATCTACGAGCTCCCGCTGGCGCTGCAAAAAGAGGGCCTGGACCAGCTCGTGTTGGACCTGCTCGGCCTGCCGCATCCGCCGGCGACCAAGAACATCTGGGAGCAGATCGTCCGCCGCCTCCTCAGCCCGCGGCACGAGGTGACCATCGGCGTCGTCGGTAAGTACATCGAGCTCCAGGACGCGTATAAATCGGTTTACGAGTCCGTGACGCACGCGGGCATCGCGAACAACTGCAAGGTCAACATCCGGCGGATCGACGCGGAGGAGCTCGAGCGGAAGAACGGCCTGGCGCTGCTGCGGGGCCTGGACGGGATTCTGGTGCCGGGTGGCTTCGGGGACCGCGGGACCGAGGGCAAGATCGCGGCGGCGCGGTACGCGCGGGAGCACGGCGTGCCCTATTACGGCCTGTGCCTGGGCCTGCAGATCGCGGTGATCGAGTTCGCCCGCAACGTGCTCAAGCTGAAGGGCGCCAATAGCACGGAATTCGACCCGAAGGCGCCGCATCCCGTCATCAACATGATGGAGGAGCAGAAGCAGGTCATCGACAAGGGCGCGACGATGCGGCTCGGCAGCTACGAGTGCGCGCTGACCCCGGGCACCCTGGCCCACCGCGCCTACGGCGTGGACAGCGTGCGGGAGCGCCACCGGCACCGCTACGAGGTCAACAACGCCTACGTCGGCCAGTTGCAGCGGGCCGGCATGGTCGTGAGCGGTATCAATCCCCGGCGCAACTTGGTCGAGGTCATCGAGCTGCGGGATCACCCGTGGTTCCTCGGCACCCAGGCCCACCCGGAGTTCCAATCGAAGCCGAACCAGGCGCATCCGTTGTTCGCGGCCTTCATCAAGGCGGCCCTGCGGCACCACCGCGGGGCGGGCGCCCGGCGCCGGAAGTAAGCCCGTGCGCTTCGATCCCACCCGCCTGCTGCTGATCGCCGGGCCCTGCGCGCTCGAGGGCGACGCGGTTTGCCGTCCGGTGGCCGCCGCCCTCGCCGCCCTCGGCGCCGCCCATCCGGAGCTGCAGCTCGTCTTCAAGGGCTCCTTCGACAAGGCGAACCGCACTTCCCTCGCCGGCGCCCGCGGACCCGGGCTCGCCGAGGGCCTCGCCCAGCTGGCGGCCGTGCGCCGCGACTTCGGCCTGCCGGTCCTGACCGACATCCACGACGCGGCCCAGGTGGCGCCCGTGGCCGAGGTCTGTGACGTGCTCCAGATTCCCGCCTTCCTCTGCCGGCAGACCGACCTGCTGCTCGCGGCGGCCGCGACCGGGCGGACGGTGAACGTCAAGAAGGGCCAGTTCCTCGCCCCGCAAGACATGGCGCACGTGACCGCCAAGCTGCGCAGCGGCGGGGCCAGCGAAGTCTGGCAGACCGAGCGGGGCACGACCTTCGGCTACCATAATCTGGTGGTGGATATGCGCGCCTTCCCGCTGATGGCCCGCCACGGGCGGCCGGTGATCTTCGATGCGACCCATGCGGTGCAACTGCCCGGCGCCGGCGGCGGGCGTAGCAGCGGCCAGCGCGAATTCGTGCCGCCCCTCGCCCAGGCGGCGCTGGCGGCGGGGGCGGATGGCTTGTTTCTCGAGACCCATCCCGACCCGGACCGCGCCCTGAGCGATGGCCCCAACATGGTGCCGCTCGCGGAGTTGCCCGCGGTCATCGCCCGCTGCCTCGCCGTGTGGCGCGCCGTCCGCGGCTGAGCCAACTCGTGCGGGTCTGCCGCAGCCTGGAGCTTAAGCGAGTGACGGGTAACCAGAGGGGAGACCCGTCCAACGACTGGGGTCCAGCTCAGGAACGTGGCCGCAAAAGGCGGAAAGGGTCGAATCCGCGGTCGGGGCCGTGCGTGGCGTCCATAGACGCCGCGGCCGCAGGATGGCGGGAGCCGCCAAGGCGGGGCTCGAACCGCGGTGTTTCCGGCGCACGGGTGTGAAGGCTTCGCGGCCGTGGTTTGGAGCCCTCCCTCGGTGCGCTCGCCCTGAAGCCTCCGCGGCGTCTATGGACGCCACCTGCAGTCCGGTCCGCGCCCAGCGTCCCTTGAGCCTTTTGTGGCCATCCTCCGGTCGGACTTTCCGAAGCGGGATGGCCGCAAAAGGCGCAAAGGGTCGAACCCGCGGTCGGGGCCGTGCGGGGCGTCCATAGACGCCGCGGCCGCAGGATGGCGGGAGCCGCCGAGGCAGGGGCTCGAACCGTGTCTCCGCCGCACGGGGGTGAAGGCCTCGTGGCCTTGGTCCGGAGCCCTCCGTTCCGAGCGCTCGCCCTGAAGCCTGCGCGGCGTCTATGGACGCCACCGTCAGCGTAGTCCACGCCCAGCGCCCTTTGAGCCTTTTGTGGCCATCCTCTGGTCAGGTTTTCCGGAGCAGGATGGCCGCAAAAGGCGCAAAGGGTTGCATCCGCGGTCGAGGCTGTGCGGGGCGTCCATAGACGCCGCGGCCGCAGGATGGCGGGAGCTCGAACCGTGTTTCCGCCGCACGGGCGGCTGAGCCGCGCCGCTTGACCCTCCGCGGGCCGGTTCCACACTCCGGGGCAAATTCCCCGCATGGCCTCCTTCCTCATTGAAGTCACCCTGCCCGCGATGGGCGCCACGGTGAACGAACTCACCGTCATCTCCCTGAAGGCGCAGCCCGGCGAGACGGTCCGCAAGGGGCAGAAACTGGCGGAGTTGGAGAGCGACAAGTCGGTCTTCGACTTCGAATCGCCGGCGGATGGCGTCTTGCGGGCCATTCTGGTCGCTCCCGGCGATGTCCGGCCCTCCGGTTCCCCGTTCCTGCGCTTGGAGACCGAGGATGAGTCCCTGCGTCACCTGGCCGCCGGCGCGGCCACCGCGCCGGCTGCGGCCGCCGCGCCGGCGCCAAAGGCGGCCCTGATCTGGACCCCCCGGGCGGCGAAGCTGGCCCAGGAGGCCGGCTTGGATCCGGCCACGCTGACCGGGATCGAAGCCACGGGACCGGGCGGACGGGTGTCCGGCGACGACGTCGCGCGGTACCTGGCGGCGCGGAAATCTTGAGTCGACGTAGCCGGGAGGAGGGGTTTCGCTCGCCCTGCTTGAGCATTCATTCCGAGACGGTCTGCATCGCCGGCGTCGGCCACGCCGCCCCGGCCAACATCCGGCCGAACAGTGAGATCCTGAAGGCCTTCCCGCACCGGACGGAGGAGGAAATGATCCGCCTGACCGGCATCCGGGAGCGACGGCACGCGGCCGAGGATGAGACGGCGACCGACTTGGCGGTGATTGCCGTCCAGCATGCCTTGGAGCAGGCCGGCATGCCCGTTTCCGCGATCGATGGCATCATCATGGCCACGATCATCCCCGATCAGCCGGTGCCGTCCGCCGCGAGCGCACTGGCCCGCCGCCTGGGGGTGCCGCGGGCCCTGGCCTTTGACGTGAACGCCGCCTGCTCCGGCTGGCTTTACGCCCTGGAGGTCGGCCGTTCGTTCATCGTGGCCGGCACCGCCCGCAACGTCGTGGTCGTCACGGCCGAGCTGCTTTCCCGGATCACCAACCCCCAGGACCACGAGACCGCGTTCCTCTTTGGGGACGGGGCGGGGGCGGCGATCCTCACCGGCGGCGCCGGCGGGCATCGGCTCCATCGGATGGGCCTGAGCGGCGATGCGGACCAGTTTGAGTCGATCCAGCGTCCCGGCGGTGGGGCCCGGATGCCCTGGCCCGGTGCGGAAGGCTGCGACAAGGAGAACTTTTACCTGCAGATGAACGGGACCTCGGTGTTCAAGCACGCCGTGATCGGGTTCTCCGAACAGATCGAGCAGACCCTCGCCCGCGAAAACCTGAAGCCCGGGGACATCGCGTGGGTCGTTCCCCACCAGGCCAACGCCCGCATCCTCACCGCGGTGAGCAAACGGGTGGGCATCCCCTACGACCGCTTCGTCGTGACCATCTCCAAGTACGGCAACACCAGCGCCGCCAGCGTCTCGATGGCGCTCGGCTGGGCGGCCGAGGAGGGCATCTTCTCGCCGGGCGACCGGATCATCTTCTGCAGCGTCGGGGCCGGCCTGACCTTTGCCGGCGGCCTGCTCGTGTGGTGAACCGGGACCCGGTTGCGCCGGGTTGCAGGCGCGGTTAGGCTGCGGGGCCGGCGGAGCCGCCGGTTTCCCGATGTGGCCCTTCTTCCCTTGCCTGGTACTGGCGGCCGCCGAACCCGGCGGCGCCGCGGCCGCGGACGGTGCTGATCCGTTCCGGGCGGCCCGCGAGCATCTGGTCTGCACGGAGGTCGCCGCCGCCGGCGTGACCGACCCCGCGGTCCTCGCGGCCCTCCGGCGCGTGCCCCGCCACCGCTTCGTGCCGGAACGTTTCCTCGCCCAGGCCTATGCCGACCATCCGCTGCCGATCGGGCACGGGCAGACGATTTCCCAGCCCTCGCTCGTGGGCCTGATGACCCAGTTCCTCGCGCTGACCCCGGACGCGCGGGTGTTGGAGGTGGGCACCGGCTCCGGTTACCAGGCGGCGGTCCTGGCGGAAATCGTGCGCGAGGTCTACACGGTGGAAATCGTGGCCCCGCTCGCCCGGGAGGCGGCGGCGCGGCTGGCCCAGTTGGGCTACGCGCGGGTCGCGGTGCGCGCGGGGGACGGGTACGCAGGGTGGCCGGAGGCGGCGCCTTTCGACGCGATCATCGTGACCTGCGCCCCGGAACGGGTGCCGCCGGCGTTGCGCGAGCAGCTCAAGCCGGGGGGACGACTCTGCATCCCGGTGGGCCCCGCCGGCGGGGAACAGGAGCTGCGCCTGTTGGAAAAGGACGCCGAGGGGGCGCTGCGGTTGCGCGCGGTGCTGCCGGTGCGCTTCGTGCCGATGACCGGACGGGCGGCGAAGACGCTTTGATCCGGGCAAGTCCGGGCCGGCTCAACCGGGGCGCTGGCCGAATACCTGCACTACGGCGCTGCGCCCCTGGTGCGCGGAACCCTCGTCCAGATCCGTTTCCCGCTGTTGCGCGACAACCAAGTCCAGTCCCGCGAGGTCCGCGCGCAGGTCCTCGAGCGTCATCAGCAGTTCCGGCGCGTCCACTGGTCCGCCCGTCCGGTGGTGCACCTGATCCGGATGATACGCTTCCAGAATGAAGCCACCGCCGGGGCGGAGACCCGCGGCCGCCGCCCGGTGCACCCGGGCCCGGAGGGCGGGTGGCAGATGGACGAACGTCGCGACAATCCCCGCCCACGCGCCTGGCGCGATGGTGAAGGTGCCGAGGTCGGCCGTGTGGGTCGTGAGGACCACCCCGTGCCGCGCCGCGAGTTGGCGGGCCTTCGCGAGGCCGACCGCCGACTGGTCGACCGCGGTGACCGCGTGGCCGCGCCGGGCGAGGAACACCGCATTGCGGCCCTCGCCCTCGCCGAGGCACAGCACCGGTCCCGGAGGGAGGTGCGTCGCGCATTCCGCGACGAACGCGTTCGGCTCCGTCCCGTAGCAATAGTCGAGGGCGCCGTAGCGTCGGTCCCAGAAGCTGGCGTCGTACGTCATCGGCGGGAGGGGCGCGTCAGGCGTTCACCGCCATCGAGAAGGCGCGGAAGAACTGTTCCGTGACCGGGTGGCGCATCCCGAGGTGGCGGAACACCGCCAAGCACAGGCCGCGCGCGCGCTGGTCGTCGAATGCGGGCTTTTCCTCCAGCACGCTCACGAGCGCGGTGAGGCCCGGGACGAACTCCCCGGCCTGCAGGTGGGTGAGCGCCTCGCGGTAGCGTAACCCGAGCGGGCCGCCGGGCAGGCCCGGGGCCTGGCCGGGGCGGAGGAACGCGGTGGCGAGCGTGCGGGCGAGTTCGGCGTCCTCGGCCCAGGCGGAGCCGGCGGGTACCGTGTCCGCGAGCCGCAGCGCCGCGGCCGGATCCACGAAGGCTTCGGCGCGGGCGGTGAGGGCGGCGAGTTCGCCCTCGGCGGGCAGCGTCGCCTGCAGCGGGCGGAGGAGCTGGGCGGCGGCGGGGGCGTCGCCGGCTTGGAGGAGTTGCCGGGCGCGGGCCATCGCCTCGCGGCGCGGCGTGGGCAGGTGTTGCGCGAGCCAGTCGCGCAGCCGGGGTTCGGGCAGGGCGCCGGAAAACTGCGCCACCACCGCGCCGTGATGGAAGAGGCGGACATCCGGGATGCCGCGGATGCCGAACTGCGCGGCGAGTTCCGGGTGGCGCTCGGTGTCGATCTTCACGAGCCGCCAGCGACCGGCGGCCTCGGCGGCCAGTTTTTCGAGCACGGGGCCGAGCATCTTGCAGGGGCCGCACCACGGGGCCCAGAAGTCGACCAGCACGGGCACGGTCTGGCTGGCGGCGGTGACGTCCTGCGCGAAGTCCTGGAGCTCGTGGTTCATCGGGAAGGGTGGGGGGCTGAAGAGCGCGGGGCGGGGACTGCGAGAACCCGGTCCTGCCATGCGGTCCCGTTCAGCGACGGGGTTGGCGCCGCCGGTGCCAGATTACGGCGAGCAGGCTCAGGGCGCCGGCGCCGAGCGCGTAGTGGCCGGGCTCGGGGACGGCGGCGAGCAGGGCGGTGCGGTACTCGGGGATGCTGACGCCGAGGGTCTGGTTGAAGGTCACGGCGGTGTTCGCCGGCTGGTTCTCCAAGGTGCCGACCGCACTGATGATCCCGAGGAGTCCCCAGGAGGAGCCGTTGTGGAAGAAAATCGCGCCGCCCGAGTCGCCGCCGGCGGCTTGGGCGGAACCGTTCACCGCGACCAGCAGGGTCGCCACCCCGGTCTGGGTGGCGCTGCCGAGCGTGTAATCGAAGGTGCTGGTGTAGAGCGCCTCGCCCCAGCGTTTGCCGGCGCCTCCGAGGGAATAACCGGAACGGTTGGAGCCCGTGGCGTTGGGCAACTCATTCCACGTGTCGGCCGAGCCGGGGCCGGTTGGATCGACGGCTACGGACCAATAGCGCAACGCGCCGCTTTCGCGGCTGCCGTTTCCGATCAGCAGGACGGTGGAGTTCGCGGCCGGCGCGGCGCTGGCGAGGGAAAGGTTCGGGAGCAGCGGCGCGGTGGTGAGGGGAAAGGCGGCGAGGTCGGTGGCGGAACCGTCCGGGTTGCGAATCACGACCGCGGCACCCGCGGCGGCGAAGCTGCCGCTGTCCAGCTGGAGCGTCCCGGCGCCGACGTGGGCGGCGGTGAGGGCCCAGGGCACGCCGCCAAAGGAGCCGAGGTAGACGCCGGAGGCGCCTCCGATGGAGCCCACGTGGGCCCAGCCCGGATCTCTGGCGGGAGCCGTGGCGTTCTCCACCCCGGTGCCGCCGTAGATTACGATCGCGTGCCCCGACGGGATGGCGGCAAGGCTGAGCAGGGCGGCGAGCAGGCGTGGCGCGCGCATGGGGCCACCGTCCGCCGGGGCGTCGGCTTTGACAAGCGTGGAGACGAGTCGCGGGGGCTCTGTTGTGGCCGCGGCTGCAGCCGCGGCCACATCGGCCCCCCGGCGCAGAGCCCCGCGGTTAGGCCGGCGGGGAGGCGCCGAGGGCGGCGATCTTCTCGCGCAGGTGGGTGACGCGCTGCTTCGACTCCGCGTTGCGCACCGCCATCGCGTACGCCGCCGGCTCGCCGATCAACACCACCTTCTTCCGGCCGCGGGTGATGGCGGTGTAGAGCAGGTTGCGCTGCAGCATCATGAAGTGCGCCTTGAGCAGCGGCACCACCACGAGCGGGTACTCGCTGCCCTGCGATTTGTGGATGCTGATCGCGTACGCGAGGGCCAGGTCACCGGTCTCGCCCCGCTCAAACCGGTGCCGCTCCCCGTCGAACTCCGCCTCCAGGGCCCCCGCCTCCGCGTCGATCGCCACCACGGTGCCGATGTCGCCGTTGAAGAGCCCCTTGTCGTAGTTGTTGCGCAGCTGGATCACCTTGTCCCCGGGCCGGTACTCGCCGGAGGGGAACCGCAGGCCGCGGGCGGCGCCGTTGAGGGCCTCCTGCAGGCGAAGGTTCAGGTTGCCGACGCCGGCGGTCCCCTTGTGCATCGGGGCGAGCAGCTGCACGTCGGCGGCCGGCCGGAACCACGGCCAATGCCGCGGCAGGTATTCGGTGCAGAGCTCGACCACCTTGCGCACGCAGTCCTCCTGATCGGTGGCGGTCACGAACGTCAGGTCGGCCCAGACCGGGATCTCCGCCACGGACGCGACGGCGGGCGGCAGGGCGGGATCGCCGGCGTTGATCGCGTGGGCGGTGGTCACGATGCGGCTCTGGCCCTGCTGGCGGTAGATCACGGCCAGCCGCGTGACGGGGACGGCGTCCGTGGCGATGAGATCCTTCAGCACGTTGCCGGCGCCCACGCTGGGGAGCTGGTCGGTGTCGCCCACGAGCAGCAGGTGGGCGCGCGAGGGGACGGCGGCTAGGAGCGCCGCGGCGAGGCGCGAATCGAGCATCGAGGCCTCGTCAACCACCAGGAAGTCGGTGGCGAGCGGCTTCTGTTCGTTGGCGTCGAAGCCGCCCTTGCTCGCGTCGAACTTGAGCAGGCGGTGGAGGGTGGAGGCGAAGCCGCCGGTGGTCTCGGCGAGGCGCTGGGCGGCGCGGCCGGTGGGGGCGGCAAGGTGGACGCGGGCCTTCTTGGCGCGGAGGATGTCGACCAGGGCGCGGAGGATGGTGGTCTTGCCCGTGCCGGGACCGCCGGTGAGGACGGACACCTTGCTCGCGAGGGCGGTGCGGACGGCGTCGCGCTGGAGCGGATGGAACGTGAAGCCCGCGCGCTCCTCGGCCCACGTCACCGCGGCGTCGATCCGGATGGCGGGCAGGCCGCTGGGGACGCGGGTGAGCCGCGTGACGGCGCCGGCGATGCGTTGCTCGGCGCGGTCGTGCGCGGGCAACTGGATCATCCCGGCGCCGGGCAGGGGAGGGGAGGCGCCGGGCGGGTCGTGCCGGACGAGGGAGCGGGCGGCGACGAGGGCCTCGATGCGGTCGGCGACGCGGGCGGCGGGGGTTTCGAGCAGCGCGGCGGTGTGGTCGGCGAGTTCGGCGGCGCGGAACGCGGTGTGGCCCTCCTCCTGCAGCGTCTCGAGGGCGTAGAGGATGCCGGCGTCGAGGCGCGGCGGGGCGTCGTTGGCGAAGCCGAGGTTGATCGCGATGCGGTCGGCGGTGCGGAAGCCGATGCCCTCGATCTCGCGCGCCGCGCGGTAGGGTTCCTCCGAGAGGATGCGGCGGGCGTCGCCGCCGAACTGCCGCACCAGCTTTACGCACTGGGCGGGGGTCACGCCGTAGGTCTGGAGGAAGATGTAGAGGTCG
Organism: Opitutaceae bacterium; assembly: GCA_027485815.1. GTDB lineage: Bacteria > Verrucomicrobiota > Verrucomicrobiia > Opitutales > Opitutaceae > ER46. Next base: position 23,868 of record JAIXQE010000140.1, on the reverse strand, counting down.
CGCTCGGTGCGCTTGGCGTCCCAGGCCTCCTTGATCGCGGTGGCGCGCTTGCGGCCGATGCCGGGCACGTCACGGAGGCGGGCGGACTCCTCGCTGAGGACGCGCAGCGTGTCGGTGCCGAAGGCATCGACGATCTTGTTGGCGTAGACCTTGCCGATGCCGGGGACGAGGCCGCTGCCGAGGTAGCGGCGGATGCCGTGGACGCTGGAGGGCAGCTCGCTGCGGAAGGTGGCGACCTTGAACTGGTCCCCGTGCTGGGCGTGGCGGACCCATTCGCCGCCGAGGTGGAGCGTCTCCCCGCACTCCACGCCCGGGAGGGCGCCGACGACCGTGACCAGCGGGGGGCGGGCCCGGCCGGCGCCCGCGGCGGCCTCGGGGCGGAGTTCGGCGATGGTGTAGTGGTTTTCCTCGTTGAGGAAGACGATGCGCTCGATGACGCCGCTGAGCGTGGCGGGCGGGGAGGGCACGGCGGGACGGCGGCCGGCGCGCGGTCAGCGCTGGTCCGGCGGGCGGTCGGCGGCCCCGAGGGTCGCGGTGAGGTCGCGGATCTCGCGGCCGGCCTTCCAGCCGACGTGGAAGACCAGGAAGCCGTACCAGACGATGGAGGCCCCGAGGAGGAGGCCCCAGAAGGCGACGAGGGCGGTGTTCATGAGCGGACGGGACGGGCGGGGGTCAGCAGGGAGCCCACGACCATCCCGAGGGCCGCGAGCGTGAAGGAGGAGGCGCCGGCGACCTCGGGGGCAATCGCCAGGCGCTGGCCGAGGACGAGGAAGACCAGCGGGCCCACGGCGCCCAGCACGAGCGCCGCGACCGCGCCGGTGGCGTTGGCGCGCGGCCAATAAAGCCCGGCGACAAGCAGCGTGAAGACGCTGGCGAGGTAGATGTTGCCGGTGACGGCGAGGTAGTCCCATGCGTTGCCCGGGAGTTCGTACCAGAGCCCGTAGAACAGCAGGAAGACGGCGATCGCCACGACCAGCGCCCGGGTCAGGCGCAGCTGCGCGGGCGGGCTCAGCGGCCGCTTCAGGCACGGGGCGACGAGGTCATTGTAGATCACGGTCGCCCAGGTGAGCATGTAGCCGCTGTCGGTCGACATCTCGGCCGCCAACATCGCGGCCACCACCAGGCCGATCAGGCCGGCCGGGAGCACCACGCCGAGGAAGTGCGGCATCGCCGTCAGGCTGGTCAGCCCCTCCGGCAGCCCGCCCTGCGCCGCGAACCACACGCAGGCCGCCGCGCCCCAGAGGCCGGGCAGCAGGAAGCGGCCGACGAAGTAGAACGCCGTGCGGCGGTACATCGCCCGCGCGGTGTCCGCGTTGCGCGCCGAGAGCACCCGGCTGATCTGCGTCTGCCACGTCGTCACCACCGCCAGCTGGAACACGAACTGCCAGAGCAGGTAGCCCCAGCCGAAGGAGGATTCGTGGAACGGATTGTAAGGGTGCCCCTTCAGCTGCCCGGCGCCCCAGGCGGCGTCGAGCCCCGCGGTGAGCGGCGTCCAGCCGATCTGCCAGAGCACCAGCACCGAGGTGACCACGATGCCCACGCCCATCACCAGGAATTGCAGGTAATCGGTGACGAGGACCGAGAGCATCCCGCCCAGCGCGGTGTAGAGCAGGACCAGCCCCAGCAGGGCGGTCATCGTCCACTCCAGCGCGCCCGGCGGGAGGCCGATGGCGTGGACGAGAAATTCGCCGCCGAGGCGGAGGAAGATGCCCATGTTGAGCAGGCCCCCGAGGACCACGAACAGCCCGGCCAGCCAGCGGACGCGCGGGCTGAAGCGCTTCTCGAACAGCTCCGGGATGGTCATGATCCCCGAGGCGCGCAGGGGGGCGATCACGAACCCGGTCCGGCCCACGAACCACATCACCAGCCACATGATCACGCCGATGGCCGCCCCCGCGAAGCCCTTCTCGTACCCCAGCTGTGCCGTGTACATGATCGTGACGAGTCCGAGCTCCGTCGCCGCCAGCGAGGCGATGCCGAGGTTCACGTCCATCTCCCGCCCGGCCACCGCGAAGTCCTGCACGCCGCGCACGAACCGCCGCATCCACAGCCCGGCGGCGAGGCAGCCGGCGAGGTACACGAGGATGATCGACCAGTCGAGGAGCGTGAGCTTCATGGGGCGGGGTGCGGGCGAGGATGGGCCGACGCGGGGCGGGGAAAAGGCGAAACTACCCCCGGCTCAGGGGGTGGCGAGGGCGGCCTGCACCTCGGGCAGGCCGGCGAACACCCGGTCGGCGCCGGCGGCCGTCAATTCCGCGGCGGCGTGTGTGCCGGTGCTCACGGCCCAGCAGGCGAACCCGCCCGCGTGCGCGGCCGCGATGTCGAAGGGCGAGTCCCCGATGAGCAGGGTGCTTTCCGCGCGCGCCCCGAGTTGGCCGAGGGCGTAGGCCGCGAATTCCGGCCGCGGCTTGAGCCAGGGAGTGTCGCCCGCGCCGAACACGCCGCGCAGGAACGGCGTGACGCCGAGGTGGGCGCAGATCCGCCGCGAGTGCTCGCCGCGCTTGTTGGTGAACGCCGCCAGCACCACCCCGCGGGCGTACTGGGCCTCCAGCAACTCCCGCGCGCCGGGCAGCAGGCGGACGTCCTCGAGCAAAATCGAGTCGGTGTACGCCACGTGGAGGCGCGCGCCCTCCGCCACGAGCTCGGGCGGAAGGAAGTGCCCCATCGCCCGCTCCAGCCCGCCGCCGACCGCCGCGCGGACCTGGGCGAGGGTGGGGGCCGGGCGCCCGAGTTGGGGCAGCACGTGGCAATAGGAACGGTGGATCGTGGTGAACGCGTCCACCAAGGTGCCATCCAGATCGAGCAACAGGGTTTCGTAGCGGGGCATCGCGGTCGCGGCAGCGTGCCGTCCGCGACGCGGGAAACGAGGCAAAACCTCGCCCCGCCGCAAAATGGGGTTGGCGCGCGCGGCCGGCGCCGGTGGACTCCGCGCATGCCGGACGCCCCCGCCCTTCCCGCCGCCGCCACCGTGCGGACCGAGGTGGTGGCGGAACGTGGGGTGGTCACCGTCGGCGGCGGGTGGCAGATCAGCCAGTCCCCGCCCGTCTGGCCCGGGCTGCCGCCGGGCACCGTCGGGGTCCGCTTGGTCGCCGAGGCCCTGGGCCGCTGGGACAGCTCGCTGCCGCTCTTCCTCGCGGGCGTCCGCCGGGAGTGCCGCGCGGCCGGGCTGCCCTGCGACGATGCGGAGCTGCCGCCCCGGCTCCGCGACCTCCTCGCGCAGTTCGAGGCCGCGCAGGCCCGGGGCGCGCCGGCGGATCGCGCGGACAGCTTCCTGACCGCGGTGGGGCTCGCGACGCGGGAGGTGGCGGTGCAGGCGCGGGCAATCCTCGACTTCGTCGGCGAATGCGCCCTCAGCGCGGTGCGCCTCGCGCGCAGCCCGCGGCGGTTCCGCTGGGCCGATTGCGCCGCCGAGATGCAGCAGTGCGGCGCGATGGCCCTCCCCATCGTCAGCCTGATCAGCTTCCTCGTCGGCGTGACCCTCGCCTACACCGGCGCGATCGTGCTGCGCCAGTTCGGCGGCGACATCTGGATCGCCGACCTCGTCGGCCTTTCGATGGTGCGGGAGATGGGGGCGGTGATGACGGCGGTGGTGCTCGCGGGGCGGACCGGGGCCGCCTACGCCGCCACCCTGGGCAACATGAAGGCCAACGAGGAGATCGACGCCCTCGCCACGCTCGGCATCCCACCGGTCCAGTTCCTCGTCCTGCCGCGCCTGCTGGCGCTGGCGCTGATGATGCCGGTGCTGGCCCTCTACGCGAACGCCCTCGGCATCCTCGGCGGGCTGGTGATCGCCTATGCCGTGCTCGCGATTCCCCCGACGGCCTTCTGGGTGGAGTTGCTCACGATCATCGATTTGTCCGACGTGGCTTCCGGCGTGATCAAGGCGGTCGCGTTCGGGCTGATCGTCGGTCTCGCCGGCTGCCTCCGCGGGCTGCAGGCGGAGCGCAGCGCCGACGGCGTCGGCCGCGCCACCACCTCGGCGGTGGTGACGGCCCTGCTCCTGCTGGTCATCGCGGACGCCTTGTTCGCGGTGTTGTTTGACGTGCTCGGGATCTGACGCCGATGGACGCTCCCGCCCGCCTTGCCCCCGGGGAAATCCCCGCCATCGCCGCCGAGGCGCTCGACTGCGGCTACGAGGGCCGACTGGTGCTCCGTGACATCACCTTCTCGGTGGCGCCGGGGGAGATCTTCTTCGTCATCGGCGGTTCCGGCTGCGGCAAGAGCACGCTGCTGCGCCACCTGATCGGGCTCCAGGAGCCGCGGCGCGGGCGGGTGAGCTTCCACGGCGAGCCCTTCGCCGCGGCCGACACGGCCGGGCGCCGCGAGCTGCTGCGCACCTTCGGGGTGCTCTTCCAAGGCGGTGCGCTGTGGTCTTCGCTGACCCTCCGCGAGAACGTCGCCCTGCCGCTCGAGGAGTACACTCCACTCAGCCGCCGGGAACGCGGGGAACTCGCCGCGCTCAAGCTTGCCCAGGTCGGGTTGCAGGGTTTCGAGGACTATTACCCGGCCGAGATCAGCGGTGGGATGCGCAAGCGCGCCGGGCTGGCGCGGGCCCTGGCGCTCGACCCCGCGGTCGTGTTCTTCGACGAACCCTCGGCGGGCCTGGACCCCGTGACGTCCCGCAGCCTCGACGATCTCATTCGCCAGGTCCGCGACACCTTCGGCACGACCATCGTGGTGGTTTCGCACGAGCTGGCCTCCATCTTCGCCCTCGCCGACCGCGCGATCATGCTGGCCCGGGAGGAGCAGGGGATCATCGCCGCGGGGCCGCCCGCCGCGCTCCTCGAATCATCCGACCCCCGGGTCCGGGCCTTCCTCACCCGGACGGCGCCGGCCTGAGCCGGTTCAGGCTGTCCTTCCGCCGGCCGATCGCCCAGCTTCCCCCCGCGTGAAGACCAAGGTAAGTCCAGCCGTCGTCGGGGCCTTCGTGATCGGTGGGCTGGCGTTGCTGTTTTTGTCCCTCGTCTCCTTCGGCGGCATCAGCTTCCTCTCCAAGCCGCCTCGTTTCACCGTCTTCTTCAACGAGTCCATCCACGGCCTCGACCTCGGCTCCCCCGTGAAGCTCCGCGGCGTGCGCGTCGGGCGCGTCGTGGACCTGAACCTCCGCTACGATCCGGCGACCGGCCGCTCGGTGGTCGCGGTGGTCGGTGAGATCCACAAGGATGCGGTGACGCCCGTGGACGGTGCGGCGATCGACCTGGGGCAGGCCGGCGCGTTGCAGCGGCTGGTGGACCGCGGCCTGAGGGCGAAGCTTGGGGTGCTCGGGTTGGCGACCGGGTTGCTGTACGTGGAGCTCGACCTGGTGAATCCGGCGGATTTCCCGGCGGATCCCGCGGCGAAGGATCCGCGGTACGTGGTGGTGCCGGCGCTGCCCTCGGCGATCTCCGAGTTCCAGGCCAGTGCGTCCGAGATCCTCGCGAAGGTGAAGCGGGTGGACTTCGTGGGCCTGGCGGAGGAGTTGAAGGCGCTCGTCGCCCAGACGCGGCGCCAGGTGGCCGGGATCGACGTGAAGGGCCTGGTCGACCAATGGCGGACGACCGGCGTCGCGGTCGAGGCGCTGGCGACGTCGCCGGAGTTGCGGCGGACCTTCGTGAATCTTGATGCGGCGGCCACCGAGCTGCGGGCCACGTTGGCGCGGGTGGATGCGCAGGTGGAGCCGGCGGGCCGGGAACTGGCGGCGACCCTCGCGGAGGCGCGGCGGTCCATGCAGGCCTTCGGCGAGGCCGCGGGGGAGACGCGCCGGTTCTTCGCGGGCAACGCCGGGGTGGGGGCGGAGCTGGGCGAGACCCTCGGGCGCCTGAATGAGGCGGCGGCCGCCGTCACCCGGTTGGCCGATTACCTGGAACGCAACCCCAACGCCCTGCTTTCCGGCCGGCCGCGGCCGTGAGCGGCGCCTGACTTTCCTGATGATCCCGCGCGCCTTCCTGCTCGTTGCCCTGCTCGCCGTCGCGGCCGCCGGGGCCGGTTGCTCGCTGCTGCCCGCGCCGCGGCCGGATCCGACGCGATTCTTCCTGCTGGCGGCGGAGGCCGGGGCGGCCGCGCCGGCGCGCGGGGTGGTCGCGCTGCGGCCGGTGGAGCTCGCGGCCTACCTGCGCCAGCCCGCGCTGGTCGTGCGGCGCGGCGGCCATGAGGTGACGTTCCGCGAGGCGGCGCGCTGGGGCGAGCCGCTGGAGCAGGGCGTCACGCGCGTGCTCGGCGAGAACCTGCGGCGACTCGGCCTCGCGCCGGCGCCCCGGGGCGGCGAGGCGGACGCGGCCGGGCTGGTCGTGCGCGTTTTTTCCGCCGAGGGCACCGCCGCGGGCGGGGTGGAGTTCCGCGCGACGTGGGAGCTCACGCGGCGCGGCGCGGCGCTGGTGGGCGGCGAGTTTCGCGCCGCGGGACTCACGTGGGACGGCCGCGACGAGGCCGGCTTGGCGGCTGGCCTGAGCGCCGCGGTGGCGGGCCTGGCGGCGGAGATCGCGGGGCGCTAGCGGGTACGCCCGCGCCCCCCCGCGGCTCAGCGCAGGGCCGCGGCGATGCGGGTGAGGGCGGTCTCGACGTTCGCGCGCGAGTTGAAGGCGCTGATCCGCACGTGGCCCTCGCCGCACTTGCCGAAGCCGGCGCCCGGCGTGCACACCACCTGCGCCCGCTGCAGCAGCAGGTCGAAGAACTCCCACGAGTCGCGGCCGGTGTTGACCCAGATGTAGGGCGCGTTGTCCCCGCCGACGCAGGTGAAGCCGAGGCCGGTCATCGCCTCGCGGATCAGGCGGGCGTTCGCGAGGTAGAAGTCGATCAGGGCGCCGGTCTGGCGCTTGCCCTCCTCGGTGTAGATGGCCGCGGCCGCGCGCTGGATCGGGTAGGCGACACCGTTGAACTTGGTCGTGTGCCGCCGGTTCCAGAGGGCGTGGACGGCGTGCGGGCGGCCGGCGGCGTCCCACGCCTGCACCGACTTCGGCACCACGGTGTAGGCGCAGCGCGTGCCGGTGAAGCCGGCGGTCTTGGAGAAGCTGCGGAACTCGATCGCCACCTCGCGCGCGCCCGGGATCTCGTAGATCGAGTGCGGGATGCGCGGGTCGCGGATGTAGGCCTCGTACGCGCTGTCGAACAGGATCACCGCGCGGTGGCGGCGCGCGTACTCGACCCACGCCGTGAGCTGCTCCCGCGTCGCCACCGCCCCGGTGGGGTTGTTGGGGAAGCAGAGGTAGATCAGGTCCGCCGCGCCCTCGGGCAGGGCCGGCACGTAGCCGTTGGCCGGCGTGCTGTCGAGGTAGGTGACCCCGGAGTAGCGGCCGTCGACGTTCCCGCCGGTGCGGCCCGCCATCACGTTCGTGTCCACGTACACCGGGTAGACCGGGTCGGGGATTGCGAGGCGGATGTCCGTCGCGAAGATCTCCTGCAGGTTGCCGCAGTCGCACTTCGAGCCGTCGGAGATGAAGATCTCGTCCGGCTCGATCGCGCAGCCGCGCGCCGCGTAGTCGTGCTGCGCCACCGCCTCGCGCAGGAACGCGTAGCCCTGCTCCGGGCCGTAGCCCTTGAAGGTCTCGCGCCGCGCCATCTCGTCGGTCGCCGCGTGCAGCGCCGCGACGCACGCCGCCGGCAGCGGCTCGGTGACGTCGCGGATGCCCAGGCGGATCGCCGGCTGGTCGGGATGGGCGGCAACGTGGGCGCTGACCCGCTTGGCGATGTCGCTGAAGAGGTAGGAGGCCTTGAGCTTGGTGTAGTTCTCGTTGATGCGGATCATGGGCGCGGGCGGAAAGGGCGGAGCAAACGGGGCGGCCCCGGCGAATTCAAGTCCGCGTTCGGTGGCGCGTCCGGGATTGCCTCCGGGCCCCGCCCGCGTCCAACGTCTCCGCACCCCCCCATGCAGCGGATCACCGCCACCGCTGAGTTGCCCGCCGCCGTCGCGGACCTGCGTCGCGCCGGGCGGACCGTCGCCCTCGTGCCCACCAGCGGAGCCCTCCACGCGGGCCACGGGGCGCTGATCGCCGCCGCCCGCGCGCGGGGCGACGCCGTGGTCGTGTCCGTCTTCGTCAACCCCCTGGCCTTCGGCCCGAGCGAGCCGGTCGCCCGCTACCCGCGCTCGCCCGAGTTCGACGCCGAGTTCTGCCGCGCGGCCGGCGCGGACCTGGTCTTCCTGCCGGCGACCGAAGACCTGCTGCCGCGCGGGTTCTCGACCGTGGTGGTCGAGGACGTCGTCAGCCGGCCCCTGTGCGGGGTCTCGCGGCCGCACCACTTCCGCGGCGTGGCCACGGTGACCCTCAAGCTGCTCCAGCTGGTCCGGCCCGAGCGGCTGGTCCTCGGCCAACGTGACGCCCAGCAGGTGGCGGTGCTGCGCAAGCTCAACGCCGACCTCTGCCTCGGGGTGGAGCTGGTGGTCGTGCCCACGGTGCGGGACGCGGACGGCCTGCCGTGGACGGCGCGGAGCAAGGACCTGACGCCGGGCCAGCGGCAGGAGGCGGCGGCGGTGCCCGCGGCGCTGCGGCGGGCGCGCGAGATGGTCGCGCAGGGCGTGCGGATTCCGGATCGCATCATCGCCGAGGTCACGCACCTGCTCGGGCAGAAGCGCCGGCTGCGGGTGATCTACATCTCCCTCGTCGACCCGCACAAACTCGAGGCGATGCGCGAGGTCGTGCCCGGGCGCAGCCTGCTGGCCCTCGCGGTGTGGATCGACGAGTTCCGCCTGATCGACAACGTCGAGCTCTGAGCCCGGCGGAGTCAGCCCGGCGGCCGGGGGGCGGACGGCGCCACGATCACCTCGAGGCCCTTGGCGCGCAGCTCGGTGACGAGGTCCGGCGGCGCGCCGGCGTCGGTCACGATCACGTCGACCCCGGTGAAGTCGCAGAGGAAGAAGGTCGAGCGGCGGCCGAATTTCCCGTGGTCGAGGCAGAAGATCACCTTGGCGGCGCCGCGCATCATCGCGCGCTGGATCTCGACGATGAGCGCGTGGGAGTTGTAGATCCCCTCCGGCGAGATCCCGCTGCCGCTGAGCACCGCGACGTCGGCGTGCATCCGGGCGAATGTTTCCACCGCGTGCGGGCCGACCAGCGTGCCGAGCCGGGGGTAGATCACCCCGCCGGAGAGGTGCACCTCGTGCCGGGTCGAACCCGAGAAGTGGTTCGCGACCGGCAGCGAGTTCGTGATGATCTGGGCCACCTTGTCCCCGAGCTGCTGCGCCACGTGGAAGCAGGTGGTGCCGCTGTCGATGATGACGTTCTGCCCCGGCTCGATCAGCGCCGCGCAGGCCTGCCCGATCGCGTCCTTTTCCGCCACCTGGTGCGTGTCCCGGACGTTGAAGACGAACTCGTCGCTCTTGGCCGGTTGCAAGGATCTGGCGCCACCGTGCGTGCGCCGCACCCGCTTGCCCCCTTCCAACCCCGCCACGTCCCGCCGCACGGTCGACACCGAGGCGCCCACGTGGTGGGCAAGTTCCTCCAGCGAAGCGAATTCCACCTTCTGCAGGTAGGCCTCGATCTTCGCTTGGCGCTCCTCCGGTGACATCGTTGGTGGAATCTTTTGGTAGATTTTGATCCAACTTGCAACCGCAACCTTGACAGATTTTGGCGTTTCTGGCCCATTGACTGCTCGAAGCCATCCAGCTCCCGCCATGTCCCTCCCGCCTCCGCTTCCCCATCAGGTCGAGATTGAGCATCTCGTGCGGCGGTCGTTGTACCAGCGGCTCGGGCGGACGCTGCCGCGGCAGGCGCAGGCCCCGAATCCGCTGCTGGTGAACGTGAGCGCGCGGCATTGCCACCTCACGCCCGCGGCGGTGGAGGCCCTTTTCGGTCCGGGCGCCAAACTGACGCCGATGAAGTGGCTCTACCAGAAGGACCAGTTCGCCGCGAAGGAGACGGTCACGCTGATCGGCCCGCGCAGCCGGGTGATCTCCAACCTTCGCATCCTCGGCCCGTGCCGCGACCTGAACCAGGTGGAGCTTGCGTTGACCGACGCGATCGCGCTCGGCTTTGACATCCCGGTCCGCTCCTCGGGCAACATCGCGGGCACGCCCGGCTGCATGCTGATGGGGCCGGCGGGTTTCTTTGAGATGAAGGAGGGCGTGATCCGCGCCGCGCCGCACGTCCACCTGCATCCGGACGATGCCGCGTTCTACGGGGTGAAGGCGGGCGAATACCTGCGGCTGCGCGTCGGTGGGCCCTGCGCCACCACCTTCGACCGCGTCCTCGCCCGCGTCCACGCCGACTTCAAGCTCGAGGTCCACATCGACACCGACGAGGGCAACGCGTGCGCCCTCGAGCCCGGCACGCCGGTGGAACTGGTCCGCTGACCGCCGCCCCTTTTCCGCAAACTGATCCTTCCAACTCCCCCATCCAGACAATGAATGATTCCATCGGTATGGTAGAAACCCGCGGCTACGTCGGCAGCGTCGAGGCCAGCGATGCCATGGTCAAGGCGGCCAACGTTTCGCTGGTCCGGCAGATCCAGATCGGCGGCGGCCTCGTCACGGTCGTCGTCAAGGGCGACGTCGGCAGCGTGAAGGCGGCGGTCGAGGCCGGCGCCGAGGCCGCGAAGCGCGTCGGCGAACTCATCTGCTCGCACATCATCGCCCGCCCCCACGGCGAGCTCGTCCGCAGCCTCGGCCTCTGAGCCCGGGCCCACTTCAACCCTCATCCTTATTCCCACCATGGCTCAGGAAGCAGTCGGTCTGATCGAAACCAAGGGATTCTGCGCGATGCTCGAGGCGGCGGATTCCGCCCTCAAGGCCGCGAGCGTCACGATGACGGGCTACGAGGCCGTCGGCAGCGGCTACGTCTGCGCGTTCTTCCGGGGCGACGTCGCCGCGGTGAAGGCCGCGATTGACGCCGGCGCCGAGGCGGCCGCGAAGGTCGGCGAGGTGATCGCCGTCCAGGTCATCCCGCGCCCGCACGAGGATCTCGCCGGCCTCGGCCGCTGGCTCCAGCAGGCCTCCGCCTGATCGCCCCGCGGGGCCGCCCGCGGTCCCGCGCCCCCCGCCGCGCCCTCCGGGCGCGGCCTCCCGGCCACCGATGAACCTCCTCGTCGCCAACCTCGGCTCGACCTCGTTCAAGTACCGGCTCTTCCGCTTCACCGGCGCGGAGGAGGCGGTGCTGCTCGCGAAGGGCGGGGCCGAGCGCGTCACCGACTACGGCGTGGCGATCGACGCCTGCCTGGCGGAGCTGCGCGCCGGCGGCCACCTCGCCTCGGCGGCCGACCTGCACGGGGTGGGCTTCAAGACGGTCCTCGGCCGCGACGTCACGGGCTGCGTGCCGGCGGATGACCGCGTCATCGCCGCGCTCGAGGGGTTCCGCGAGATCGCCCCCGCGCACAACCCGCCCTACGCGGCCGGCATCCGCCGCTTCCGGGAAAAATTGCCCGGGGTGCCGCTGTTCGCCCTCTTCGAGACGGCCTTCTATCAGTGGGTGCCCGAGGCCGCGACGCGCTACGCGGTGCCGGCGAGCTGGCATGCGGTCGGGATCCGGCGCCACGGTTTCCACGGGGCCAGCCACAAGTTTGTCGCCGAGCGCTCCGCCGAGCTGCTCGGCCGGGCCGACGTCGCCGCCCGCGCCCGCCGCCTGTACCAGCTTGGGCCGGCCCCGCTGCCCGCCGGCGCCGCCCCCCTGCGCGTCATCAGCTGCCACCTCGGCGGCAGCAGCTCCGTCACCGGCATCCGCGACGGCGTCGCCGTTGGCACCAGCATGGGCCTGAGCCCGCAGTCCGGCCTGCCGCAGAACAACCGCGTCGGTGACCTCGACTCCGCCGCCATCCCCTTCGCGATGAAAACCCTCGGCCTGCCGCTGGCCGAGGTGGAGCGCCAGCTCACCAAGGAATCGGGCCTGCTCGGCCTGTCCGGCGTGGGCAACGACCTGCGCGACATCCGCGCGGCCGCCGCCGCCGGCGACGCCCGCGCCCGGCTTGCGCTCGACGTGTTCGTCCACTCCGCGCGGCACTGGATCGGCGCCTTCTGGTTGGAGCTCGGCGGCTGCGACGCCCTGGTGTTCACCGCGGGCATCGGCGAGCACAACCCCGACCTCCGGGCCGCCATCTGCGCTGGGCTGGAGGGCCTCGGCCTCGCGCTCGACCCCGCCCGCAACGAGGCGCTCCGCGGCGCCGAGGGTGAGGTCTCCGCCGCGTCGTCCCGCACCCGCGTGCTCGTCATCCCCGCCAACGAGGAGCTGGTCGTCGCCCGCGAGGCGTACCGTTGCCTCACCGCCGCCCCCTGAGCCCGCCCCCTTTTCCGCAACCTCCCCTCAACCCAGTCCTTCCCATGGCCTCCAAAGCAATTGGTCTCCTCGAAACGCGCGGCCTCACCGCGCTCGTCACCGGCGTCGACGCGATGCTCAAGTCCGCCAACGTCTCGCTCCACGGCCCGATGAAGCAGGTCGGCAACGCCCTCGTCTCGGCGGTGGTCATCGGCGACGTCGCCGCGGTCAAGGCCGCGACCGACGCCGGCGCGCAGGCCGCCCGCACGATCGGCGAGGTCGTCAGCGTGCAGGTGATCCCGCGCCCCCACGACGACGTCGCGGTCGTGCTCCCGAAGGCGGCCGCCCCCGCGGCGAAGAAGTAACCCGCCGGCCGCTCCCCGGATGTTCCTCGCGCGCGTCATCGGCTCGGTGGTCTCGACCAAGAAGGACGAGGCCATGAAGGGCCGGAAACTCGTGGTGCTGCGGCCACTGCTGGTGGACGAGGCCAACCCGGCCCAGTTCCGCCCGGGCGCCAACACCGTGGTCGCCGTCGACACCCTCGGCGCCGGCCTCGGCGAGGTCGTCCTGTTCTGCCAGGGCAGCTCCGCGCGCCAGGCCAGCGGGATGAAGTCCCTGCCGGTCGACGCCGTGATCACCGGCATCGTCGACGCCGTCGACGTGCTCAACCAGAAGGTCTATCCCGCCCGTTCCTGAGGCCCCCGCGCCGCCCCGCCCGCCCGATGAGTTCCCCCCTGCAACTGGACGAAAAGGCCCTCCGCGCCGTCGTTGAGGACGTGCTCCGCAGCCTCGGCCGCTCGCCGGTGCTGTCCCCCGCGCCGGCCCCCGGTTCCGCCGCGGCCGCCGCCCCCGCCGTGGTCCGCGGCGGTCCGCGCCTCGGCGTGTTCGACTCCGTGCCCGAGGCCTGCGCCGCCGCGCACGCCGCCTTCACCCAGCTGCAGGCCAAGGGCATCGCCGGCCGCGCCAAGGTGGTCGAGATCGTCAAGTCCCTCGCCACCGCGCACGCCGCCGAGTGGGGCCGTTTCGAGTTCGAGGAGACGCGCATCGGCCGCCTCGAGCACAAGATCGAGAAGCTCCAGATCGTGAAGCTGGTCCCGGGTGTCGAGTGGCTGAAGCCCTTCGCGCTCAGCGGCGACCACGGCATCACGCTCGAGGAGTACACGCCGTTCGGCGTCATCGGCGCGATCCTCCCCGTCACCCACTCCGTCCCCACGCTCAGCGGCAACATCATCAACATCGTCGCCGCGGGGAACGCCGTCGTCTTCAACCCGCACCCCGGCGGCGCCAAGTCCGCCGCGCTCGCGGTGCGCGCCTACAACGAGGCGATCCAGGCCGCCCTCGGGATCGAGAACCTGGTCTGCACCGTCGCGCAGCCGACGCTCGACACCTTCGCCGCGCTGACGCGCGACCCGCACATCGGCCTGCTCTGCGTCACCGGCGGCCCCGCCGTGGTCGCGGCCGCGATGAAGTCCGGCAAGCGCGCGGTCTGCGCCGGCCCGGGCAACCCGCCGGTGCTGGTCGACGGCACCGGCTGCCTGCGCAAGGCGGCGCGCGACATCGTCCAGGGCGCCGCCTTCGACAACAACCTGCTCTGCATCGGGGAGAAGCAGGTGTTCGTGCCCGACGCGCACTTCGCCGGCTTCCGCGAGGCCCTGCTCGCCGCGGGCGCCGCCGAGCTCAATGCCGCCCAGGTGGAGCGCCTGACCGCCGCCGCCTTCACCTTCTCGAAGGACGCCGGCGGCTGCTCCCACGCCGCGGTCAACCGCAAGCTCGTCGGCGCCGACGCCGCGGTGCTTGCCCAGCACGCGGGCGCGAACGTCCCGGCGTCCACGCCGCTGCTGTTCGCGGAGACGCCCGCGGACCACGCGTTCGTGGTCGAGGAGCAGATGATGCCGATGATCCCCATCGTGCGCGTCCGCTCGGTCGAGGAGGGCATCGAGCTCGCCCGCCGCTCGGAGCACGGCTACAAGCACTCCGCGATCATCCATTCGCTCAACGTGGACCACATGACGCAGATGGCCCGCGCACTCGACACCACACTGTTCGTCAAGAACGGCCCGTGCGTCGCCGGCCTCGGCCTGGGCGGCGAGGGCTACCTCAGCTACTCGATCGCGACCACCACGGGCGAGGGCATCACGACGCCCGCCACCTTCACGCGCACGCGCCGGTGCGTGATGGTCGACAACCTCCGGATCTACTGAGCCATGATGGTCGCGCGCGTCGACGGGGTGATCGTCACCACGGTCTGCCATCCCAGCATGGCCGGCCACCGGCAGATCATCTGCCAGCCGCTCGACGAGCACGGCCGTGAGGAGGGCGCCCCGTTCCTCGCCCTCGACCCGCACGCCGCCGGCCGCCACCAGCGGGTGCTGGTCTCCACTGACGGCTCCCACACCCGCGCGCACGTGGGCGATCCGCATTCGCCGCTGCGCAACATCATCGTCGGGGTGATCGACGAGGAGGACGCCCGCGCGGGCCGCTGACGATGCGCCTCGGACACGTCATCGGCCGCGTCACGCTCTCGCAGCAGGACCCCGCCTACCACGGCGGGCGCTTCCTGCTCGTCCAGCCGTTTGGCCGGGACCAGTTCCGCGGCGCCGGGATGACGCCCCTCGCCGCCGGCAGCAGCCTCGTGGTGTACGACCAGCTCGGGGCCGGCGTCGGCCACGTCATCGGGTTCACCGAGGGCGCCGAGGCGACCGCGCCCTTCCCCGAGCCCACCCCGGTCGACGCGTACTGCGCGGCGATCGTCGACGAAATCTTCTACCAGCCGCCCGCCTGAGGCGGCTTCTTCCCCCCATGCCGAAAGTCATCACCGCCCGCGAAGCCGAGGAACTCCTGCGCAAGGGCGAGGCTCCCCCCGCCGGCGCCATCCTCACGCCTTCCGCCCGCGACGTCCTCGGGGGCGGCAGCCTCCAATCCGCCTTCCGCGGCACCGGCGCCCGCGCCGCCGCCAAGCCCGCCGCCGCCGCCGCGGCCGCCGCCCCGGTGCCCTCGACGCCCGATCTGGAGTTCCGGTGGACGCCGGGCGCGGATCCCCGCACCCCGGCGGAGATTGCCGCCTTCTTCCGCTCGCCCGCCCTCGAGGTGCTCAAGGAGCGCATCTGCGACATCGGCCGCCGCCTCTGGCAGCGCGAGTACACCGACGGCAACGGCGGCAACATCACCATCCGCGTCGGCGACAACCTCGCCCTCTGCACGCCCACCCTCATCTGCAAGGGCTTCATGACCCCGGCGGACCTCTGCCTGGTGGACCTCGACGGCAACCAGCTCGCCGGCACCCGCAAGCGCACCAGCGAGGCGATGACCCACTTCGGCATCATGAAGCGCCAGCCGGCGGCCAAGTCCTGCGTCCACGCGCACCCGCCGCACGCCACCGCCTTCGCCATCGCCAACGTCGACATCCCCTCCTGCCTCATCCCCGAGGCGGAGGTGTTCCTCGGCAAGATCGGCGTCGCCAAGTACCAGACGCCCGGCACGCCCGCCAACGCGGACGAGGTGGGCGAGGTCGGCAAGGACCACCAGGCCGTGCTGATGGAGAACCACGGCGTGATCTGCTGGGGCAAGGACGTCGAGGACGCCTATTGGAAGATGGAGAACATCGACTCCTACTGCCGCACGGTCTGGATCGCCGCCGGCCTCGGCGGCGGCCTGCACCGCTTCTCCGGCCGCCACGCCCGCGAGTTGATCGACCTCCGCCAGAAGCTGGGGATGCCGGACCCCCGCGCCGGGCTCAAGGAGTGCGAGCTCTGCGACAACGCCGATTTCCGCCCCGCCACGGTCTGCGCCGCGCCGGCCGCGCCCGCGGAGAACTCCGCCCCCGACCCGCAGATCGAGGCCGTCGTCCAGGCGGTCACCGCCCAGATCCTCCGCCAACTCGGCGGCAAATGACCCTCCCCGCGTCCCCATGAAAGTCTCCATCATCGGCGGCGGCGGCCGCGTCGGCTCCAACGCCGCCTTCGCGCTCCAGTGCGCCGGCATCGTCTCCGAGATCCAGATCCTCGACGCCAACGCCGACCTGGCCGAGGGCGAGGCGCTCGACCTCCTCCACGGCGCCTCCTCCCTCGCCGACCAGCGCATCTACTCCGGCGACTACGCCCGCGCGAAGGACAGCGACCTCTTCGTCATCACCGCCGGCCTCCGCCGCAAGCCCGACGAGTCCCGCCTCGACCTGATCAACCGCAACGTCGCCCTGTTCAACGGCATCCTCGACAGCCTCAAGGCCGCCGGGATGCGCCGGGACGCGCTGGTGTTCGTGGTTTCCAATCCGGTCGACATCCTGACGCAGCTCGCCGCGTCCCGCCTCGGCCTGCCGTGGTCGCAGGTGCTCGGTCTCGGCACGATGCTCGATACCGCCCGCTTCCGCTCGCTGATCGCGCAGGAGCTGAAGCTCGCGCCGACGCAGGTGAAGGCCCTGATTCTCGGCGAGCACGGCGACTCTATGTTCCCCGTGTGGTCCTCCGCCACGTACGCCGGCCTGCCGCTGGTGCGGATGCCCGGCTGCACGCCCGCCTTCCAGACTCAAGTGTTTGAGCGCACCAAGGGCAGCGGCGCCGAGGTCATCCGCCGCAAGGGCGGGGCCGGCTGGGCGGTCGGCGCCACGATCGCCGAGGTGATCCACGCGATCGCCCTCGATCGCCGCCAGGTGCTGCCCGTCGCCACGGTCCAGCAGGGGGCCTACGGCCTCCGCGGCACCGCGATCAGCGTCCCCACCGTGGTCGGCCGGGCGGGCGCGCTGGCCCACGTCGAGGTCGAACTCTGGCCCAAGGAACTGCAGGCCCTGCAGGCCTCCGCCAAGGCGCTCAACGACACGTTCGCCAAGGTCAAACGCGCCTGATTCCGGGCTTCCGGTCTTGGGGTGTTCCTCCTTGCCATTCCGTTGCGGGTGGTTTCGGTCAAGGAGTTACCACCCTATGAAAAAGCTGTTCCTCGCTCCCCTCGCCGCGGCCTTCATCGCCGCTTCTGCCTTCGCCGCCGACAAGGAAGTCACCCTCACCGGCGCCGGCCAGTGCGCCAAGTGCTCGCTGAAGCAGACCGACGCGTGCCAGAACGCGGTCGTCGTTAAGGAGGGTGGCAAGGACACCACCTACCTGATGGCACAGAACGATGTCGCCAAGAAGTTCCACGGCACCGTCTGCAAGGGCGTGAAGCAGATCACCGTGACCGGCTCCGTCAGCGAGAAGGACGGCAAGAAGGTCATCACGGCCTCCAAGGTGGCCGAGGTGAAGAGCTGATTCCGGCCCAGTCCGATCCTTTCCGGGGCGCCCGCGGGCGCCCCTTTTTTGCGTCCGTCCGCGGCGCCGCGGCGGCCGGCGGCGCGCTTGCCTCCGGCCCCCGGCCGGGGTGGGGTGGGGGTATGCCCCGCCCGCCGTCGCCCCCGGCCCGTTGAGCGCTCCACCGCCGATGAACCCCTTGCCCGGCCGCCGCGCCTTCCTCTGTCGCTCCGGACTGGCCGCCGCCGCGGCAGCCGCCGGCGCGCTGCCCCAGCCCGGTTGCGCCACGCGGCCCGCCCCGGCGGCCCCGGATCTCGCGGGCCCGCTCCCGCCCCACCTGCCGCTCGCCGTGCCCGGGGTGCACGCCTACCCGCTCGAACACTCGGTGCCCGCCGGCGGTCAGCTCGAGCTGTGCGTGAGCGCCAGCGTGCCCTACGCGTTGACGCTCTGCCGCCTCGGGCGCCGGATTGATGACCCGGAGGGGGATGAGGTGCTCCACCGGTTCCCGCCTGCACCCGCGCGCCCCCAGCCGATCCACCCGGGCTCCTACGTCGCCTGCGCCCGCGGCTTCGGCCCGGAACTCCGCGCGCTCACCCTCGAGTGCTGGCTCCGCCCCTGGGACCTCGGGCGCCTCCAGGGCCTGATCACGCAGGAGGACAAGACCGCCGACGACGGCTTCGCGCTCGGCCTCGGGGAAGGGGGCTACGTCGGCTTCTTCCTCGGGGACGGCGTCTCGCAGGAGACGCAGGTCGTGCACCGCACCGCCCCCGGCCGAATCCGTCGGGACCAGTGGCATCACCTCGTGGCGACCTGGGACGGGGCGATCAAGCGGGTCTTCGTCGATGGGGTGGAGGCGGGCGCGTGGCCCTTCGCCGGTCCGCTCCGGCCCGGCGCGCACCCGCTGCGGCTCGGGGCGATGGGGGAGGGGGGAGTCGCGCAACGGTTCCTCGACGGGGACCTGGCGGCGCCTGCGGTCTATGGGCGGGCCCTGACCGCCGCGGAGGTGGAACTGCGTTTCGCCGCACGGGGGCTCGGACCGCCGGCGCCGGGCGCGCTCGCGTGGTGGCCGCTGGACGAGGAGCGGGGAGAGCGTGTCGCGGATGCGTCCGGCGGGGGACGCGAGGGGCGGATCGTCAACCTCGGCACCTGGATGATCGGCGGGCCGTCGTTCGCGGCGGACGTCCCCCGCTTCGGCGCGCCCGAACCGGTCGCGGACCCGCGCCGCGGGCACGGCCTGCGGCTCGCCGCCGACGACCTCTACGATTGCCGCTGGGACGTCACGCACCGCTGGGCGGTGCCCGCGGACGCGCGCCCGGGACTGTACGTCGCCCGTTTCACCTTCCCCTACGACGGCGCTCCGTGCCGGTATGACTGCACCTTCGTGGTCCGGCGGAATCCGGCGCGGGCGCGCGCGCCGTTGCTGCTGCTGTTTGCGACCAACACGTGGCGCGCTTACAACGCCACCCCGTTCGCCCTGCCGCGCGCCGGGTTGCACCAGGTCTGGGGCACGGGCGGCGTGGAGCGGGATTCCCGCGGCCTCCCCGCCTTCAACCTCTACCGCGACCACGCCCGCGGCCAGGGCACCTACCAGATGGGCCTGCGGATGCCGTGGCCCGTCGCCGGCCCGCACGTCCTCTACGGCGGCCCCACGCGCTACAGCCACCTCGCCCGCGCCGACCGGTTCACGCACGTGTGGCTCGAGGAGCAGGGCTACGCCTGCGACACCGCCAGCGACCTCGATCTTCACCGCGATCCGGGGCTGCTCCGCGGCTACGCGGCGGTCCTCGTCGTCGGGCACAGCGAGTACTGGTCGCTCCCGATGTACGCCGGGGCGGAGGCCTACCTGCGCGGCGGCGGCAACCTCGTCGTGCTCAGCGGCAACTCCGTCTACTGGCGGGTGTCCTTCGATGCCGCCGGCACCGTGATGGAATGCCGCAAGGCCGACGGTCCCGGGGCGCGGGTGCCCGCCGCCCGCCGCGGCGAGGCCTGGCACAGCCACGACGGACGGCGCGGCGGGCTGCTGCGCGAGTGCGGGCATCCCGGGGTGAACCTGATCGCCCTCGACCTGCTCGGCTTCAACGCGCCCGCGGCCCCGGAGCAGTTCGGGCCCTACGTGGTCGAGGAGCCCGCCCACTTCCTGTTCCGCCAACCCGAGGACCTCGGGCTGCGCCGCGGGGACACGTTCGGCGACGCGGGCGACGGGGTGCGCCGCGCGAACGCGCACGAGTTCGACGTCCTGCCCTCGACCTTCGCCCGCCTGCAGCAGGAGCCCTCCCCGCCCGGCGGCAGCGTGCCGGCTGATCCGGCGGGGATCGCCGTGCTGGCGCGGGGGAGGGTCCATTGGCGCAAGGGCGGCAGCGCCTTCGATTACTTCTCGCGCCGGGTCCAGCCCGCGGAGGACACGGGCGCGGACCTCATCTATTGGGAGCGCCCGGATGGCGGGCGGGTCTTCAATGCGGGCGCGATCGGCTCCGGCTGGGTGTTGGCGGATGACCCGCGGATGGCGGGACTGCTCCGCAACGTGCTCGCCCATTTCGGCGTGCCCCGCCCGGCGCGCTGACCGGGACGGCTTGCGGGCGGCGCCGCCCGGCGCTTTCCTCGGCGTGCCCCGCCGATGCGCCCCCTCCTTTCGCTCCTTGCCGGCCTCGTCTTCGCCTCCGTCGCCTGCGCCGCCGCGCCCGCCCCCGCCGCGCCGCCGAGCTTCCTCGTCATTCTGGCCGACGACCTCGGCTACTCCGACCTCGGCTGCTACGGCGGGGAGATCCCGACCCCGAACCTCGACGCGCTCGCCGCTGGCGGGTTGCGCTTCACCCAGGCGTACAGCACGTCCCGCTGCTGGCCCTCGCGGGCGGCGGTTCTGACGGGCTTCTACGCGCAGCAGGTGCGGCGCGACGTCGTGGCGGGGGTGCCGAGCGGGGGCCGCGGCCTGCGCCCCGCTTGGGCGCCGCTCGCGAGCGAGTTGCTCGCCCCGGCGGGTTACCGGAGCCTCCACGCCGGCAAGTGGCACGTCGACGGCCCGCCCCGCGCGCAAGGCTTCGCACACAGCTTCGAGATCGGGCAGGGGCAGAACAATTTCTTCCTCGCCCCGGGCAACACCGACGACGGCTTGCCCGGCGTGCAGACCCCCGACTACCATGCCACCGCCGCCACCGCGGAGCACGCGGTGAAGTACCTGCGCGACCACGCTGCGCGCTTCCCCGGCCGGCCGTTCTTCCTCTACCTGGCCTTCACCGCCCCGCACTTCCCGCTGCACGCGCCGGCGGCCGACATCGCCCGCCACCGCGACGCGTACCACCGGGGCTGGAACGCGATCGCCGCCGAGCGGCACGCGCGCCAGCGCCGCCTCGGGCTCGTCCGCCACGACCTGCCCCCAATGGAGCGAGACGTGGGTCCGCCCTACGCCTTCCCCGACGCGATCCGCGCGCTCGGGCCCGGCGAGGTCAACCGCCCGCTCCCTTGGACCGAACTCACGCCGGAGCAGCGCGCCTTCCAGGCGGCCAAGATGGCGGTGCACGCGGCGATGGTCGACCAGATGGACCGCGAGCTGGGCCGGGTGCTGGCGCAGCTGCGCGCGATGGGCGCGTTCGACAATACGCTGATCCTCTTCGGCTCGGACAACGGCGCCAGTGCGGAGATCATGGTCCGCGGTGGCGGCCACGATCCGCAGGCGGCGCCGGGCTCGGCCGCGACCTACCTGAGCCTCGGGCCGGGCTGGTCGAGCGCCGCCAACACGCCGTTCCGCCGCCACAAGACCTGGGTGCACGAGGGCGGCATCGCCACGCCGCTGATCGCGCACTGGCCCGCCGGCATCCGCGCCCGGGGCGAGCTCCGCCACACGCCGGTCCACCTGATCGACGTGGCCCCGACGCTCCTCGAACTCTCAGGAGCGGCCCGGCCCGCCGTGGTCCGCGGGCATCCGGTGCCCGCGTGGCCGGGGCGGAGCCTCGTGCCCGCCTTCGCCGCCGAGGTTCCCCTCGACCGGGAATTTCTCTGGTGGGAGCACGAGGGCAACCGGGCCCTGCGCGCGGGCGACTGGAAGCTCGTCGCGCTGAAGGACGGCCCGTGGGAGCTCTACGATTTGGCGCGCGATCGCGGGGAGCAGCGCGACCTCGCGGCGGCCGAACCGGACCGCGTCCGGACGCTGGCGGCCCTCTGGGAACGGCAGGCGGAGGAGAACGCCCGGCTCGCCCGTACCGACCCGCCGCCGGCTGGTGCTCCGGGGGCCAAGCAGGGCAAGCGCAAGCAGCCGTGAACCCGGCGCGCATCCAACGCCTGCGCCGCCTCGCGCCCGCGCTGTGGCTCGCGTGCCTGCTCCCGGCGGCCGCCCGGGCCGCGGCGCCGGATTCCGCCTTCGCGGCACCGTTGCCGGCCGGGGTCACCGCGGTCTGGGACCTCGCCGGAGCCTACCGCGAGGCCTCGTCCACGCGGGAGCGCGTCTGCCTGAACGGGCTCTGGCGCTGGCAGCCCGCCGACCCGGGCGAACGGCCGCCGCCGACGGGCCAGTGGGGCTTCTTCAAGGTGCCCGGCAGCTGGCCCGGCATCGGCGACTACCCGCAGAAGGATTCGCAGGTTGTCCACGCCCACGCGGCGTGGGCGAACCGGTCGCTGCCGGCCCTCGAGGTCGCGTGGTACGAGCGCGAGTTTGCCGTCCCCGCCGGCTGGGACGGGCGCGGGATCCGGCTCAGCGCGGACTACGTGAACTCGCTCGCCGTCGTGTGGATCGACGGCCGCCGCGTGGGCGAGATCCGCTACCCTGGGGGCGAGCTCGACGTCGGCGCGCACTGCCGCCCGGGCGGCACCCACCGCCTCAGCCTCCAGGTTTCGGCGATGCCGCTGCGGGCGGTCCTCGTCTCGTACTCGGACAGCAACCAGGCGCGCACGATCAAGGGCCGGGTCGAGCGCCGCGGGCTCTGCGGCGATATCTTCCTCGTGGGCCAGCCCGCGGGCGCCCGGCTCGCGGACGTCAAGGTGGACCCCTCGTGGCGGCGCGGGGAAACCCGCGTCGAGGTCGGCCTGGAGGGCCTCGACCCCGCGCGGCGCTACCGCGTCGAGGTGCGGGTGGCGCGCGCGGGGGCCGAGGTGCACCGCTGGCGCAGCCCGGCCTTCGTCGGGCGCGAGGTGCGCCGGGGCCGGCTGGCCTTCGTGGAGCGCTGGCGGCCCGAGCTCGCGTGGGACCTCCACACGCCGGACCACCTTCACGATCTGGTCGCCACCCTCGTGGCGGAGGACGGCACGGCGCTGGACGAGGCGCTGCCGGTGCGCTTCGGCTTCCGCGAGTTCTGGACCGAGGGCCGCGACTTCGTGCTTAACGGCACGCGGCTCCAGCTCTTCGCCACCACGCTGGACAACGCGCAGGTCAGCACCGTCACGGCCTCCTCCGAGGGCGCCCGCGAGACGTTCCGGCGCCTCCGCCGCATCGGCTTCAACTTCGTCTACACCCACAACTACGGCTGCGAGCCGGGGGCGCACCTCAGCTTCGCGGAGATCCTGCGCGCGGCCGATGAGGAGGGCATGCTGGTCGCCTTTACCCAGCCGCACTTTTCCCACTACGAGTGGGGCGGGTCCGGCGTCCCGGCGGGCTATGCGGAACACGCCGAACGCTACGTGCGCCGCGTGCAGAACCATGCTTCCGTGGTCGCCTTCGCGCTCAGCCACAACGCGGCGGGCTACGCCGGCGACATGGATCCCGACCGCGTGCTCGGCCAGGGCGATCTCCGGGAACCGTGGGCCCGCCACAACGCCTCGCTGGCGCTGCGAGCGGAGGCGGTGGTCCGCCAGTTCGACGAGTCGCGCGTCACCTACCACCACGCCGCGGGCAACCTGGGCGCCCTGCACACGGTCAACTTCTACGCCAACTTCGCGCCGCCCCAGGAGCTCTCGGACTGGTTCGCGGGCTGGGCCGCGCGCGGCGTGAAGCCCCTGTTCCTCTGCGAGTACGCGGCGCCGTTCTCCTGGGACTGGACCCTCTACCGCGGCTGGTTCCAGGGCCGGCGCGACTTCGGCTCCGCCCGCGTGCCGTGGCAATTCGCCCTCGCCGAGTGGAACGCGCAATTCCTCGGCGACGCCGCGTTCCCCATCTCGGTCCGCGAACGAGACAATCTCCGCTGGGAGGCCGCGCGCCTCAAGGCCGGCCAGGTCTGGCACCGCTGGGACTACCCAACGCCGATCAACGCCCGCGAACTCCGCGAGCGCGATCCGGTGCTGGCCGCTTACCACCGCGAGAACTGGCCCGCGTTCCGGCTGCACGGCGTCTCCGCGGTCACCCCGTGGGAATGGGGCCTCTACTGGCGGCTCCGCCCGCAGGCCGACCGCCAGCACCGCGGCCTCCCGGTCGCCTGGGATCGCCTGCAACGGCCGGGGTACAGCGCGGACTACCTCGGCGGCCGCTTCGAGCGCCCCGACGTCGCCTACGCGTGGGAGGACTGGGAGCCGACCGAGGCCGGGCACGCGTTCCTGCGGGGACTGCGCCCCGTGCTCGCGGTCCTCGCGGGCAAACCCGGGGC
>JAIXQE010000193.1 GCA_027485815.1 Opitutaceae bacterium | reverse complement strand
GGCCGCCATCACCGGGCCCAGTTCACGGGCCATCGTCAGGCCGACCAGGGCGCCGATGAACTGCTTGTAGCCGACGTTCTCGCCGGCGTGGCCGGATTGGAGGGCGAGCACGCTCCCGATGAAGAAGCTGAGGATGCCGACGATCGGCATCGTGGTGTAGCCGATCAGGTGGCATTGCTCGATGAACCGGCCGAACTGCCGCGGCAGGCTGGGCAGGTGGCGCAGGGCGCGGACGAGCAGGAGCAGCGTGCTGCCGGTGCCGTCCAGGACCTGCAGGACCGGGCTCGGCAGCCACGCGAGCAACCGGGCGGTCACCGAAGCGGTGCCGGCGGCGGCGGACGAGGGAGAAAGGGAGGTGGTGGACACGGAGGTCAGGGCTGGGCCGGCGGGGTGCGGTCGAAGTCGCCGAAGGCGAGCCGCCAGGCCCCGCTGGCCGAGCGATGGAAGGCGAGGAGGCCGGCGCCGAGGCTGAGGCGGGTGGCCGCGCCGGTGCGGACGAACCCGACGAGGGGCCCGAGGTGGAATTCGTGGTGGCGGCCGGGTTTGTCAACCTGCCAGGTCACGGCGTCCCAGAGCAGGGAGGTGCGGCTGCGGCCGGGGGCGGGGGCGTCGTGGCGGGCGAGGGCGAAGAGGGGGCTCCACGTGCGTCGGACGCGCGGGTCGCCGGGCAGGAGGGGTTCGAGGGGGCTGAGGAGTTGCCATTGGCGTTGGCCGGCGCCGTTGTCCCAGCCGCTCCAGAGGGGCCAGACGTGGGTGAGCGTGGCCGCCGGGGTTGCGGGGCGGTCGGGCCGGGTCTGCTTCTCGCGCCAGTAGGGGAGGTAGAGGAACTGGTGGCGTTCGCGGAGGATGCCGCGGTCCAGCCAGCGGGCCTCGCGCCAGAGGGGCCAGAGGAGCCAGGTCTTCTCGGCGTCAGGTTGGCGAGAATGCGAATAGAAGGGGGCCCAGCGGTTGACCGATTGCTGCGCGCCGTGCCCTTGGACGAATAGGGGCCAGAGGTAACGCGTCTCGTTGTAGGCGGGGAGCGGGGCTTCGTGGCGGGTGCGGCCGAAGAAGGGCCAGAGGAAGTCCTCGTTGAGGAAGCCCGGCCCGCTGGCGGTAGCGTAGAAGGGGAGGAAGCCTTCGTTGCGGCGGGGCGGGGTGCCGGCCGGGGCCTCGGGGGGCGGCGGCCGCAGACGCGTGAAACCAAGGGGCCAGAGCACGTGGGTGCTGCTGCCCTCGGAGCCGGTCTCGGTGGCATAGAGGGGCCAGAGCGACCAGCCGGAGCGGGTGCCGCGCGTCACCTGGACGAAGGGCCACGGCAGGTAAGTGGTCGTGGCGCCGCGGCGCTTCACCTCGGCGTAGAGGGGAAAGAGGGTCCACGAGGCCTCCTCGAGCCAGAACTTGTTGCGGAGGGTGCCGTGGAGCGGGAAGAGGGCGCGGTAGTTGAGGTCGGGTTCGGCGGAGGTGCGTTGGAACCAGAAGGGATAGAGGTCCAACTCCCGTTCGGTCGCGGGCCCGGGGCCAGAGGCCGCGCCGCCGTGGCCACGGGCGAGTTCGAAGACGCTCCAGCGGTAGCCGCCCGGGTCCTCGCGCAGGCTGAAGAGAGGGAAAAGGAGGTGGGTCTCGTGTCGCTGGCCGCCGGGGGCGGTGGCTTGGGTGAAAAGGGGGCGCCAGCCGCTTTCGGCGCCGGCGCCCGGACCGCCGTCGCGGGCGAAGAACAGGGGCCCGAGGGCCTGCATTTCCTGGATCGCGGCGCCGGGCGAGTGGCGTTCGACGATCAGGGGCCAGAGGTTGAGCTCGCGGGGCTGGGCCGCGTCCGCGCGCGCGGCCTCCCCAGCCGGGAGTGGCCCGGCGAAGGGCAGGAGGAGAAGGGCGAGCAGGCGGCGCATGGCGGACGGTCGGAAGGCAGGTGCCGAACGGAAGAGCTTCGACCAACGGGAGGCAGTCGGCAAATCCTATGTCGCCGGAGGGGAAAGCGGCGCGGGCGGGGAGTTCCCCGCCGGTGGGACTTCGGCCGTGGAATCCCGTTGCGCGCGGGGCGGGATCTCTGGCACTTCCGGGCGATGCCGACGCCTTCGAACGCCGTTTTCGCCTTTGGGCGCCGGGAGGTGCAATGCGCCTAAGCGGGGGAGTGGCCCGGGGCATCCCACTGGTGGTACCGCCGGGCGACCGCGTGCGGCCGGCCACCGACGGGATGCGGCAGGCGGTGTTCTCGAGCCTCGCGGCGCTGGTGCCGGACGCGATCTGCCTGGATCTGTTCGCCGGGTCCGGTTCCTACGGCCTGGAAGCCTTGAGCCGGGGGGCCTCCCGGGTGGTCTTCGTCGAGCGCAACCCCAAGGCCCTCGCCTGCCTGCGGCGCAACCTCGCGGCGGTCGAACGCAGCCTGGGCGCGCCCCTCGAGGCCGCGGGCCGGGCCCTCATCGTGGCCGGAGATGCCACCACCTGCTCCCCTCCCGGCGACGTGCCGGACCTCGTG
This sequence comes from Opitutaceae bacterium, assembly GCA_027485815.1. Lineage (GTDB taxonomy): Bacteria > Verrucomicrobiota > Verrucomicrobiia > Opitutales > Opitutaceae > ER46. The sequence goes on along the minus strand of JAIXQE010000193.1, from coordinate 868 downwards.
TTCATCGATCCCCCTTACGAACTCATCCCCGCGCTGGCGCCGGCCCTCTTCGCGCGCCTGGCCAGCCTGTTGGCGCCGAAACCGGATGCGGTCGTGGTGCTCGAGTACCCCGGGGAACTGGAGCTGGCGCCGGAGGGCTGGGTCCTGCGGAAACGGTTGGGCCATGGGGCGCGCCAGCCGACGGCGGGTTTTTTCCGCCGCGCGCCCGCCGCCGCCTGACCGCGGCGGCCGCGCGCGCCTCGCTTAGGATTGCAGTCGTCCCTCCCGGGCGTAGCTTGGCCGGAGTTTCCCTGACCCCGATGCGCACTCCTACCCCGGTTGCTCGCCCCGCGTTGCCGTCCGCCCGCGTCTCGACCCAGCGGAGCGTGTCGCGCCGCGGGTTCCTGCGGGCGGCGGGCGTGGGGATGTCGCTGCCGTTCTTGGACGCGATGCGCCCCGCGTTCGCGCGGACGGCGGCGCCAGCCAAGCCGCGGCGGATGCTCGGCATCTGCAACAACCTCGGCCTGTTGCCGGACCAGTTCTTCCCGCAGCAGGCCGGGCGCGGCTACGCCCTGTCCCCGTACCTCGAGACCCTGCGGGCGCATCGGGAGGATTTCACGGTCTTTAGCGGCGTGTGGCACCCGGACGTCGACGCGGGGCATCCGGCCGACATCTGCTTCCTCACCGCGGCGCCGCGGCCGGGCAGCGGCGGGTTCCGCAACACCATTTCGCTCGACCAGTTCATCGCCGAGCGCATCGGCCACGAGACCCGCTTCCCCTCGCTCACCCTGGGCGTGAACGTCCAGCAGGGCCAGCGGAGCCTGTCGTGGACCGCCTCCGGCGTCCTCATCCCCTGCGAGGAGAAGGCGTCCGATGTGTTCCGCCGGCT
>JAIXQE010000031.1 GCA_027485815.1 Opitutaceae bacterium | reverse complement strand
TCCGATGCGGCCATGGCCAGCCACCCCACCACCCCGGGCGCCCGCGCCCATACCTACGACGCCATCGTCGTCGGCTCCGGCATCAGCGGCGGCTGGGCGGCCAAGGAACTCTGCGAGGCCGGCCTCCGCACGCTCGTGCTCGAACGCGGGCGCGATGTGCAGCACCTCCGCGACTACCCCACGGCCCTCGCCAACCCCTGGGACCTCCCCCACCGCGGCCGCCTCCCCCGCGCCCTCGCCCAGGCCAACCCGATCGCCCGCAAGTGCTACGCCTTCGACGAGGCCACGGAACACTTCTTCGCCAAGGACGCCGAGCACCCCTACGTGCAGGAGAAGCCCTTCGACTGGATCCGCGGGTATCAGGTCGGCGGCAAATCGCTCATCTGGGCCCGCCAGACCCAGCGCTGGAGCCACCACGACTTCGAGGGCCCGGCCCGCGACGGCTTCGCCGAATGGCCGCTAACGTACGAGGAACTCGCCCCCTGGTACAGCCACGTGGAACGCTTCGTCGGGATCAGCGGCAACCGGGACGGCGTCGAAGGCTTGCCGGATGGCGAATTCCTCCCCGCCTGGGAGATGAATGACGCCGAACGCTCGATGGCCGGACGCATCGAGGCCGCCTTCCCCGGCCGCCGCGTGGTGCAGGGCCGCTGCGCCCACCTCACCGAGGCCCGCCCGGAACACCTCGCGCAGGGCCGCGGCAAGTGCCAGTCCCGCAACCTGTGCTACCGCGGCTGCCCGTTCGGCGGTTACTTCTCCTCCAATTCCTCCACGCTCCCCTGGGCCGCCAAGACGGGGCACCTCACGATCCGCCCCGGCTCCGTCGTCGAATCCATCCTCCACGACGACACCACCGGCCGCGCCTCCGGGGTCCGCGTGATCGACGCCGCGACCAAGGCGGTGACGGAGTACTTCGCGAAGGTGATCTTCGTGAATGCGGCCTGCCTCAACACGAACCTGATTTTGCTGAACTCGCGCTCGAGGCGCTACCCGGCCGGCTTGGGCAACGATCACGGGCTCCTCGGCCGCCACGTGGCCTTCCACAATTACCGCGGGAGCCTCAACGCCTCCTTGGACGGCTTTGCGGAAGCCTATTACTCCGGCCGCCGGCCCACCCAGCCGATGATGCCCAACTTCCGCAACGTCACCCAGCAGGAGACGGACTTCCAGCGGGGCTACATGGTCTTCTTCAGCGCCGCCCGCCGCGGCTGGACCCGCGGGCAGGGCGCTCCCGGGATCGGCGCCGCGTACAAGGAAGGGCTCACGCAGCCCGGCCCCTGGGGCGTCTACATGATGATGCAGGGCGAGACCATCCCGCGGTACGAGAACCACGTGCGGCTCTCCGCCGACCAACGCGACCCGTGGGGCATCCCGCAATTGGTCACGTCAATTGGGTATACCGACAACGACGAGCGGATGATCCGCGATTTCCTGGCGCAGGGCCGGGCGATGCTCGAGGCGGCCGGCGCCCGCGACATCCGCGCGACCGACGATCGCCGCAACCCGGGACTCGACATCCACGAGATGGGCGGCGCCCGGATGGGCCGCGATCCGAAGCAGTCGCTCCTCAACCGCTGGAACCAGTTCCACACCTGCCCGAACGTCTTCGTGACCGACGGCGCCTGCATGGCCTCGACCGGCGTGCAGAACCCATCCCTCACCTTCATGGCTCTCACCGCCCGCGCCGCCCGGCACGCGGTCGACGAGCTCCGGAAAGGCACCCTGTGAACCGTCGTACCCTGCTCCGCCACGCGGCTCAGCTTGCGGCCGCCGCCGCGCTCGGCTCCCTCCCCCACCGCGGCTGGTCCGCCCTGCCGCGCTCGGACGGCTGGAGCGCCTCCGAGGAGGCCCTGCTCGACGCCATCGGCGACACGATTTTGCCCGCCACCCCGGGTTCCCCGGGTGCGGGGTCGGTCGCGATCGGGCGCTTCATTTTGGTGATGACCGCCGACTGCCATCCGCCCGCCGCGGCCGAGGCGGTGCGGCGGTTGCTCGCCGAGGTCACGCAACGCGCGCAGACGGCGGGGGCCCGCCTGTTCCCCGAACTGCCCGCCGCGGAGCGGGAAAGCCTGCTGGTGGCCCTGGAGCGCCAGCCGCCCCCCGCGCGCGACGGGGTGGCCCCGTGGCGCCACGTGAAGGACCTGACGCTGCTCGGGTACTTCACGGCCGAGGCGGGCGCCACCCAGGCCCTGCGCTACGATCCGGTGCCTGGCGCCTACCGCGGCTCGGTCCCCCTGCGCCCCGGCGACCGCGCCTGGGCGACTTGAGGTGTCCGCGCCCCGCCGCCCGCGGTGAATAACCGGTGAACAAGTCTGGGCCCAAGTTGTTCACCGCTCGCGCCGGTGCAGCGATGGTGAAGAACATTTGCTTTCGTTTCGGGGCCGGCGGGACAGGATTTACCCTGTTCCTTGATAGAACAGTCGCGGTGCAGCGGCCTGAAAAACGCCGCTGAGAGCACGACTGGGATACTCCCGGGCAACCGGGGAAAGGAGGGCGGCAACTGGTGCCGCCCTCCCCTCGACGCGACGCAAGCCGCGCCCAGGCATATGTCACCAGTTCCTCTGGCCGGAGTCGTGTCCGGTCAGTCCACGCACGAATCAGGAGCTGTGCG
>JAIXQE010000175.1 GCA_027485815.1 Opitutaceae bacterium | reverse complement strand
GGGGAATCGTTCCCCGGGCGCCCCGCGCGATACCGATCCGCTTTCGTAAAGAACCAGCCCCTTTCTGTCCCGCCCTGCGTCTGAATCCGCGGATGCAGCCGCGGCCACACCGATCCCGCGCCTCGCGGCGCTGAGACGTGCCTTCATCCCGCCGTCCGGGGATGAAATCCCCGGCTACATCGAGCCACTCGCTCGGGCCCATTTGCCATCTGGTTGCTGCAGCAGCCCGGCCCAAGCGATCCGTTTCGCGCCACCCCGTTACCCCTCAAAGCAAGTCCTTTTCGTTACCCACCCCCGGAAAAATCCCCCCGGCCCGGGCGCCCCACCCTACGCAATGCCACGCACGCTCGATGTGCGTTTTCCCCCTTCCCCTCCCGTGGACAGCCCCGCCCCCACCCTCGACGCTCTCCTCATGCCCGCGCTGACGCCGTCCGCCGCCGATCCGAACCTGGGAACCTTGCCCCGGGGCCGCGCCGCGTCCGCCGCCTCCCTCTCGCCTCGCGATGCCGCCTGACGCCCAACCGTCCCTCCCGCCGTGGAAGCGCGCCCTCGACGTGGCGTGCTGCCTGGTGGCGTTCCCGGCGTTCGCGCTGCTCACGCTCTTCATGGCGGTGCTGCTGCGCCTGCGCTCTCCCGGGCCCATCCTGTTCCGCCAGGAGCGCGTCGGTCTGCACGGGCAGCGGTTCCGCATCTACAAGTTCCGCACGATGCACGTCGGGTCGGACATCCGCGGTCATCAGCAGCACTTCCAGCGCCTGCACGAGACCAACGCGCCGATGCGCAAGCTCGACGCCACCGACTCCCGCCTCATCCCGCTCGGCTGGTGCCTGCGCGCCACCGGCCTGGATGAGCTTCCGCAGATCGTGAACGTCTGGCGCGGCGAGATGAGCATCGTGGGCCCCCGGCCCTGCATCCCCTACGAGTACGAGCTCTACACCCCGCGCCAACGCGCCCGCTTTGCCAGCGCGCCGGGCCTGACCGGCCTCTGGCAGGTCTCCGGCAAGAACCGGACGACCTTCGATGAGATGATCCGCCTCGACCACGAGTACACCGCCCGCCGCGGCTTCTGGCTCGATGTGCGGATCATCCTCCTGACCGTCCCCGCCCTCATCGTCCAGTTGGCGGACATCCGCCACAGCCGCCGCGCTCCCGCGGTCGCCGGACTCACCGAACCGCCCGCCAATCCCGGCCTGCGCGGCAACCCCTGACCCTTCCGTGAAGAAGATCCTCAACGTCGGCATCGTCGGCCTCGGCTACTGGGGCCCCAATCTGGTCCGCAACCTCCGCGCCCTCCCGGACTGCCGGGTGAAGACGGTGTGCGATGTGAGCGAGGATCGCCTCCGCCACATCTGCTCCCTTTACCCCGGCGTCGAGGGCGAGACCGATTACCAGCGGATGGTATCGGATCCGGAGATTCACGCGGTGCTCATCGCGACCGCCGTCCGCTTCCACTTCCCGATGGCCAAGGCCAGCCTGCTCGCGGGCAAGCACACCTTCATCGAGAAGCCGATGGCCGCCTCCGTCGCCGAATGCGAGGAACTCCTCGCGCTGGCCAAGCAGAAGGGGGTCACCCTGATGGTCGGCCACACTTTCCTGTATTCGGCGCCCGTCCGCCGTATCAAGCAGATCGTCGATAACCACGACATCGGGGAACTGCGCTACATCTCCGCCCGGCGCCTGAACCTGGGCCTGTTCCAGAAGGACATCAACGTGACGTGGGACCTGGCCCCGCACGACATCTCGATCATCCTCTACATCATGAACGAGCGGCCGCTCAGCGTGAACTGCCGCGGCGGGGCGCACGTCACCCGCGGAATCGAGGACGTGACCTCGCTCAGCCTCACCTTCGCCAAGGAGCGCACCGCGATCATCCACAGCAGCTGGCACGACCCGCGCAAAGTGCGCGAGATGACCATCGTCGGCTCGAAGCGGATGATCGTGTACGACGACATCGCCCCCCAGGAGAAGATCAAGGTGTTCGACGTCCGCGTGGAGCGCCCGCCGCACTACGATACCTTCGCCGAGTTCCAATACGCCTACCACTACGGCGACATTTACAGCCCCTACATCAAGCAGGACGAGCCGCTGCGCACCGAGTGCGCGCACTTCCTCGAGTGCATCCAGCAGAACCGGGTGCCGCTGACTTCCGGCGAGGCCGGGCTCGAGGTGGTTCGGATCCTCGAGGCCTCGTCCCGCTCCCTGAAGCTCAACGGGGCCCCGGTGGACCTCGCCCCGGCCACCGCCACCCCGCACGCCGCCTGACCATGCCCACGCATCAGGATCTGCAACTCGTCGGCGCGGGTGTGAAGCTCGGCCCCGGCGCACGCGTCTTCGGTTTCACCAACCTCTACGGATGCGAAATCGGCGCCGACACCAAGGTCGGCACCTTCGTCGAGATCCAGAAGGGCGCCAAGATCGGCGCCCGTTGTAAGATCTCCAGCCATACCTTCATCTGCGAGGGCGTCACCATCGAGGACGAGGTGTTCATCGGCCACGGGGTGATGTTCACCAACGACCTGTTTCCCCGGGCGACCAACCCGGACGGCCGCCCGCAGACTGAGGCCGATTGGCAGTGCCTGCCCACCGTGGTGAAGCGCGGCGCCTCGATCGGCTCCAATGCCACCCTCCTCTGCGGCATCACCATTGGCGAAGGTGCCCTCGTGGGCGCCGGCAGCGTGGTGACGAAGGACGTGCCCGCCGGGGCCGTCGTCGCCGGCAACCCCGCCCGCCTGCGCACCCCCAAGACCAAAACTTGAATGCCATCGAAAGCCTGAGTTCCGACGAAGACCTGAGCGAAGTCTAAGGTCTGAGCGAAATCGAAAGCCCGAGCATCAATCCGAAAACCACTCTCCCTCCACCGTTATGAACCGTCCCGCCATTCCGTTCCTCAACCTGCGCGCCGCCCACGATCCGATCCGCGCTGAGCTGCTGCAGGCCATCGGCGAGGTGATCGACAGCAACGCCTTCGCCGGCGGGCCATTCGTCGCCAAGTTCGAGACCGAGTTCGCCACCTTCTGTGGGGCGAGCCACTGCGTCGCCTCCGGCAACGGCACCGACGCCCTCTGGCTGCCCCTGCTCGCCCTCGGGGTCGGCCCCGGCGACGAGGTGATCACCGTCTCCCACACCTTCATCGCCTCCGCCGAGGCCATCAGCTACTGCGGCGCCAAGCCGGTCTTCATCGATATCGACGAGACGACCTACACGATGGACCCGGCCAAGCTCGAGGCCGCCATCACGCCGCGCACCAAGGCCATCATCCCCGTCCACCTTTATGGGCAGATGGCGGATATGGATCCGATCCTGGAGATCGCCAACCGCCACGGGATTCCGGTAGTCGAAGATGCCTGCCAAGCGCACGGGGCCACCTACAAGGGCCGCAAGGCCGGCACCTTGGGCGTCGCCGGGGCCTTCAGCTTTTATCCGGGCAAGAACCTGGGCGCCCTCGGCGAGGCCGGCGCGACCACCACCAACGATCCCGAACTGGCCCGCAAGATGGCGACCCTGCGCGATCACGGCCAGCGCACCAAGTATTTCCACTCGATGGTCGGTTGGAACGCTCGGATGGACGGCATTCAGGCCGCCGCCCTGAGCATCAAGCTGCGCACCCTCGCCCAGGGCAACCAAGCTCGCCGCCAGCACGCCCGCCTCTACAGCGAACTGCTCCACTGCACCTCCGGCGTCGCCACTCCGCAGGTCGCCGCGTACGGCAACCCGGTCTTCCACCTCTACGTGATCCGCGTCGCCGACCGCGACGGCCTGCTCAAGACCCTCGGCGAGCGGGGCGTCCACTGCGGCATCCACTATCCCCGCCCGGTGCACCTGCAGGAGGCCTACGCGTTCCTCGGGTATCAGCCCGGCTCGCTGCCGGTCACCGAGCGGGTCGCCCGCGAAATCCTCTCGCTGCCGATGTTCCCGGAACTGACGCCGGAGCAGATCACCGTGGTGGTGCGCGAATTGAAGGCCCTTTTGGCCACCGCGACCCCCGTCGCGGCCTGAACTTAACCCGCGCGCCTTGGGTACTTATCCGCCCCTCATCGGGTGGGTAATACCACGTAGGCGCGCTCCGCAACCCTCGCCCGGCCGGCCGCTTGTCCGCGGTCCCTCCCCTTGAGCACCCTCCTTGATCACTTCGCATCCGGTCTTCCCGACCGGGCCGCGATCCTTTCCTCGCCCGCCAGGCTGGCGCCGCTTCCCGGCACCGGACTGGCGGCAGCTTGCCCGGCCTAGCCTCCGCGGCCCGCTTCACCTTCCGGCCCCTCCTCCTATGGCCACTCCTCTTCCGCCTGATTCTCCCCGGCCGCTCAAGCCGGTGCAGGACACCCGCTTGGCCGAGCCACGCTTCAAGGCCACCGTCGCACCGACCAACGCCACTTCCACGCTGGGAGTGGACGACGTCCTCTTCACCCTGTTCCGGCACAAGAAGAAGATTATCGCGTTTGCTCTCGTCGGTTTCGCCGCGGCGGCCGGATTCCATTTCCGGCCGAAGGAGGAGACTTACACCGCTTCCGCCAAGCTCTACATCCGCTACGTGGTGATGGAGGGCAAGGGGGGACCAGCGGACGGGACGATCACCAAGTCCCCGGATCGCGGCGGCGAGACGATCCTCTCGAACGAGTTGGAAATCCTGCGCAGCCTGGACCTCGCCACCAAGGTCGCCCAGACCATCGGACCCGCCAAGGTGCTCGAAAAGCTGGAAGGCGGGGATCTGCTCTCCAAGGCCTCGATGGCCATCAGTGAACGCCTCATCGTGAACACCGCGCCGTGGAGCAGCGTGGTCAACATCGCCTTCAAGCACCCGGATCCGGAGATCACTGCCCAGGTCGTGCGGCTCGTAGTCGAACAGTACCTAAAGACCCACGTGGAGATCCACCGGTCGAGTGGGATGGTGGGCGAATTTCTCGCGCAGGAGACCGACCAGCTCCGCTCGCGCCTTGCCCAGACGGAAGAGGAACTGCGGCGCGCCCGCGCCAAGGCCGGGGTGCTTTCCGTGGAGGATGCCCGCAAGGCGATCACCGAGCAGGTGAACGGCATCCGCCAGCAGATCTTCACGCTCCGAGCAGAGCAGGCGGCCCGGGAAATGACCCTGAAGCAACTCACGGACCGACGGGCCAAGCTGATACCCAAAGAGCCGGCGACCGCGGAAGCCGCCACCGCCGGTGCGCCGGCCGGAGCTGGGTCCCCCGCTGCAGCTGGCACCCCGCCGACAGCCGCAACTGACTCTCCCACCCCGAAAGCAACCATCAGCGCGGAGGAGGCTGCGGCCCTTTCGCCCGCGATCGTGGAGGAGTACCGGCTCGCATCGATGCTGCTGGAAACCCATCGCCAGCGGGAACAGCAGCTCCTGCTGACCTTCACTCCGGAGAACAGCCGAGTACAGGGTGCCCGTGCGCAGCGCGAGGCGGCCGAGCGCAACAAGCGGGATTTGGAGGTCCGACATCCCACCTTGATCCAGACAGCGCCGGCGAAATCCACCGCGAGCCCGACCGGCTTGGCCACCACTCCCGCCCGTACCCTCGCCGAGGAATACGCCCGCGCGATGGAGCAGGAGATCACCGCCCTGAACACGATGGAGGCCAAGGTGAAGATGCTTACCTCCCAAATTGACACCCTCCGCGCCGAGGCCGCCGCGCTCGACCAAACCGAGGGCACCATCCAACAACTGCTCCGCAAGAAGGAACTCGAGGAGTCCAACTATCGCCGCTACGCCGCCAGCCTCGAGCAGTCCCGCATCAACGAGGCCCTCGGCTCTGGCAAGGTCTCGAACATCAGCATCATTCAAGCCCCAACCCCCGCCTTCATCGATCCCGCGAAGGAGGACTCGAAGCTGGTCAAGATGCTCGCCGCCGGCGGCCTCGGCCTCGGCCTCGCCTGGGCCTTCCTCGTCGACTTCTTCCTCGATCGCTCCGTCCGCCGCCCGGCGGACATCGAGCGGGGAGTCCGCGCCCCGCTCTTCCTCACCATCCCGCGCCAGGCCCGGCCCAAGACGCCCAAACGCCGCAAAAAGAAGGAGGCGGACACCATCATCGGCCAGTCCACGCTGCAAGTTGCCGGCGGGAATACCCGGGACACCGCCCTCGACGAAAGCCTCGCCCCCTACTGCGAGACCCTCCGCGACCGCCTCATCGGCTACTTCGAAAGCGTCAACCTCACCCACAAGCCGAAGCTCATCGGGCTCACGGGCATCGGGAAGGACACGGGGGTGACCACCCTCGCCACCGGGCTGGCCCGGACGCTCTCCGAGACCGGTGACGGCAACGTGCTGCTGGTCGACCTGACCCCGGGCCAGGGCTCCTCCCAATATTTCCACCGCGGCTCCGCGAGCTGCGGACTCGAGGATCTGCTCGCCACCCGTGACGACCAGGCCCAAGTGCAGGACCGCCTCTACGTCGTCTCGGAGGACGCCCGCGGCGACAAGCTCTCCCGGATGCTGCCCCAGCGCTTCGCGAAGCTGCTGCCGCAGCTCAAATCGGGGGACTTCGATTACATCATCTTCGACATGCCGCCG
>JAIXQE010000227.1 GCA_027485815.1 Opitutaceae bacterium | reverse complement strand
CGTGCAGCACCTGGTCGAGGTACTGGCGTTCCTGCCCGGCGAGGTATTCGGCCAGCGAGGGCCAATGCGTCACCTCGTGGACCCGCAGCGGGAGCTGCTGCGAGGTGACGACCCGCGTCTCCGACTCGGTGACGATGCGGGAAATGACCGCGCGCAGTTCCGTGAGGTTGCCCGGCCACGGGTAGGCGCTGAGCACGGCCAGGGCATCGGGGGTGAACTCCACCAGCCGGCCCTCGAAGTGCGGATTGGCGACGCCCGCGCAGAAATGCCGGATCAGCAGCGGCAGGTCCTCCGGACGCTCGCGGAGCGGCGGCAGGTTCACCGGGAGGGCCGCCACGCGGAAGAACAGCTCCTCGTGGAACTTGCCCGCGTCGACCATCGCCTCGAGGTCATGCGTCGTGGCCGCGATCAGCCGGAAACTCTGGGCGTTCTGCCGCAGGACGCTGACGAACTCCCGCTGCACGGGCAGGCTGAGGCGCTCGATGTGCTGGAGCAGGAGCGTGCCCCCGCGGGCCTCGCGCACCCACGTGCCGCCCTCGCCCTTTTCGCCGAGCAGCCCGGCGCGGAAATTCTCCTCCGAGCAAAGCGTGCCGTCGACCCGCACCAGCGTCGCCGGGGCGCCGCCCGCGGCGGCGTGCAGGACCTCCGCCACCTCGGTCTTGCCGGACCCGTTCTCGCCGGCCACGAGCACCGGACCGCGGGCGGCGGCCAGCTTGCGCACCTGGGCGATCACCCTTTCCCAGCGCGGCCCCGCACCGGGCAGGCGGGCGCCGAGGTCCGCGGCCTGCGCTCCCGCCGGCGCTTCAGCCAGGCGCACCTGCTGCGCGCGGAACTCGAGCCCGCGGCGCAGCGTGCCGAGCAGATCGTGGATCTGGAACGGCTTCTTGAGGTAATCAAAGGCCCCGAGCTTCAGCGCGGCGATCGCGCTTTCGGTCGAGGCGTAAGCCGTCTGGATCACGACCACCACCGAGGGATCGTAGGCCTTCAGCTCCTTCAGGAGCGTGATGCCGTCCATCGGCTTCATGTCGATGTCCGCCAGCACCAGGTCGAACTTCTCCGACTTGTAGCGGGCGAGCGCCTTCTCGCCATCCGTCGCGAAGGCCGTGGTGTAGCCCGTCGGCTCGATCACGGCCTCGAGCATCTCGTGGACCGAGACGAGGTCGTCGACGATGAGGATGGAGGGCATACGGAAGAGATGCTTGTCGGGGACGGCGGAGGGTCAAGGCGCGGGCGGCCGGGTCAGGAGGCGGCGACCACCGAGCCCATCTGGAAGATCGGCAGGAACATCGCCATCACGATGCCCCCGATGACCACGCCGAGGAACACGATCAGGGCGGGCTCGATGAGCGAGGTGAGGCCGGCGATGCCGGTCTCGCACTCGTGGTCGTAGAAGTCGGCCAGCTTGTTGAGCATCCCGTCGACGTTGCCGGTGGCCTCGCCCGCCTTGACCATGTGGCGCAGCGTGGCGGGAAAGTAAGGGTTGCCCTCGAGGGCCTCGGACACCTGCCCGCCGGCGCTGAGGTGGCGGGAGATGACGCCGCAGGCGGCCTCGATCTGGGCGCGGCCGCCGGCGGCGGCGACGATCTCGAGCACCCGGAGGATGGGCACCCCGGCGCGGACGAGCGCGGCGTAGGTGCGGCAGAAGCGGGACAACGCCACCTTGTGGATGATGCCCCCGGCGACGGGCAGACGGATGATGGCGGCGTCGAAGGCCCGCCGTCCCGCCGGCGTGGCCACGAAGCGCCGGCCGAGCCAGCTGAGGGCGAAGCCCCCGAGCAGGAGCGCCCACCACCAGCCGCGCAGGAAGTCGGAGAGGTCGATCAGGGCCTGCGTCGGTCCCGGCAGCTGGGCCCCGGCGGAGGAGAACATTCCCGCGAACACCGGGATGACGAAAATCAGCAGCACCGCGACCAGCACCACCGCGAGGCCGATGACGGCGATCGGGTAGACCATCGCCGACTTCACCTTCTTCGCGAGCTTCACCGTGGACTCGAAGTAACCGGCCACGCGGCCGAGAATCTCGGCGAGCGCGCCGCTGGCCTCGCCGGCCTCCACCATTGCGATGAAGAGCGGATTGAAGGCCCGCGGGAAGCGGCGGACCGCCGCGGAGAACGGGTTGCCCTGCGCGATGTCGGACCGGACCTCGCGGATGATGATCCGGAAGCAGGGGTGCTCCACCTGCTCCTGCAGCGCGTCGAGGCACTGCACCAACGGCAGGCCGGCGGCGAGCAGCGCGGAGAGCTGCTGGGTGAAGCGGGCGAGGTCGCCGAGGGGCACCCGGAACGACTGGGCCTTGCGCTCGAGCGCCTGCTGGCGGGCCAGGGACTGCGCCGTGCCGACCGAACGCCGCGGGGAGGCGGAGGAGAGAAGACCGGAGGATTCGCGGGCGGCGGCCGGAGCAAGCAAAGGCATAAGACTTGCACCAGAACACGGCGCGACCCGCGACCCCGCAAAGGGAAATGCCCGCCCCCGGGGGCGGTAAAACTACGCCGCCTTACGGCTGGGTCGCCGGTCGGGCTGGGGGTCATCGCCCAGGAACGGCTGCCGCCGCGCCGGGAGGTAGCCGAAGACCCGATTTTGCCGCATCTCCGATGTGGCCGCGGCTGCAGCCGCGGATCGGGACGAAAAGCCGCCTCGTTCCGGCAGAGCTGGCCTTCGGCGGACTGAGGTGTCGGCGGCGTCCGCGGCAACTGCCGCGGCCACATCCGAGTGGCCACACCGGAGCCCCCTCTGCACTTCAGGCCGGAAGTTCCCAGCCCGGGCGGTAGGCGCGCTTAAGGAGGCGGTTGGCCTCCGGGTCGTTGACGAAGCGTTCCTGTTCGCCGTCCCAGACTAAGCTGCGGCCGAGCCGCATCGCAATCACGCCGAGGAGGGAGCAGTTGGTCGCGAGGTGGCCTTCCTCTAGGTCGGAGATCGGCCGGCGGCCGGTGCGGATGGCGTCGAGGAAGTCCGCCCAGAGTTCGCGGATGTTCTGGCCGTCGGGGGCGTTCAGCTTCGCGTCCTCGTGCAGGACAGGCTCGCCGGCCTTGGCCGGATAAAAGGTCCAGCCGCCCCGCCAGCCGAGGTGGAAGATCCCGTTGGTGCCGTAGAAGTGGCAGCCGGCGTTCTCGCCCTTCTCCACGTTATGTCCCGCAAAGAGGCGCGACTCCCAGGTGACGGTCAGGCCTTCGAACTCGTAGGTGACGACCTGGTGGTCGGGCGCGTCGCTGGTCTGCTCGGTGGCGGTGAGGACGGGCGGACCCTTGATGGGGCGGCCGCCCGTGCCGAAGACCTTTTTCGGCCAGCGGAGGCCGGTGATCCAGATGAGCTGGTCAAACCAGTGGATGCCCCAGTCGCCGAGGGTGCCGTTGGCGTAGTCGAGGTACTGGCGAAAACCACGGGGGTGGATCGCGGGTGAGTACGGGCGCAGCGGGGCGGGGCCGCACCAGGCGTCCCAGTCGAGCTCCGGCGGCACCGGCTGGGTGGGCGTGGGCTTCTCCGGGCCGGAGCCGGCGTTATTCACGAAGCAGCGGACCATCCCGATCTTCCCGACCTTGCCGGAGCGGATGAACTCGCGGGCCGCGACCGTGTGGGGCGAGGCGCGCCGGTGGGTGCCGACCTGAACGACCCGGCCGGCGGCGCGGGCGGCGTTCAGCATCGCGCGCCCCTCGGCGATCGTGTGGCCGATGGGTTTCTCGACGTAGACGTGGGCCCCGGCCTTGACCGCGGCGATCGTCGGCAGGGCGTGCCAGTGGTCCGGGGTGGCGACGATGACGATCTCGGGTTTCTCGCGGGCGAGCAGCTCGCGGTAGTCCTTGTACTCGCGCGGGCGGTCCGCGGTGGTGGCGGCGAGCTTCGTGCGGGTGGCCGCGAGTTGGCGGGTGTCGACATCGCAGAGCCCGACCACCTCGCATTGGCCGCTGGCGACCGCCTCGCCGAGGATGTTGCCGCCCCACCAGCCGCAGCCGACCAGGGCGGTGCGCAGGCGGGGGGCGGGAGCGCCGGCGCGGACCGGCAGGGAAGCGGCGAGGGCGCCGGCGGCGGAGCGGTGAAGAAAGGAACGGCGATGCATGGGGTGGGGAGCCGCGAGCTTGCGCGGCAGCCCGGCGCCGACAAGCCCGGCCTCGCGGCCCCCGCTGCAGTAGTGCGCGCCCGACGACCGCCTGCAGGCCCAGGGAAAATTCCGCTTGGACAAAGCAGGGCCCGATTCCATACACCCTCTCTGTTGTCAGAAGTCGCCGGCGTCCCCGCCGCCGCAGTTTTTCCTCAACTCCCTACCCCATGAACTCCCTCCGAGCCTGCGGCTTCGCCGCCTGCCGGGCGCTTGCGCGCCCGTTCCTCGCCCTCGTCCTTGCCCTCACGGCCGTCACCAGCGCGGCCGCCCAGACCGGTTCCGCCACGCTCACCGGCACGGTGAGCAACGCCGCCACCCGCAACCTGCTCCAGGGCGCCCGCGTGGAAATCCCCGCCCTCCAGCTCTCCACGCTGGTCGACGAGACCGGCCGCTACAGCCTCACCGGGGTCCCCGCCGGCACGCACGAGCTGGTCGTGAGCTACATCGGCCTCGACACCGTCCGCTCCCCCGTCACGGCCACCGCCGGCCAGCGCGTGGTCCGCGACTTCGACCTCACCACCGGCATCTACAAGATGGACGCCTTCAAGGTCACCGGTGAGCGCGAGGGCGGCGCGGCGGCGATTACCGCCCAGCGCAACGCCCCCAACACGATGAACGTCGTGGCGATGGACTCCTTCGGCAACCTGCCGAACATGAGCGCCGGCGAGGTGCTGATGCGCCTGCCCGGCGTCGCCGGCTCGCCCACCGACGAGGGGCTCGCCTACAACTTCAACATCCGCGGCATGCCCGCCGGCCTGAACACCGTCACGATCGACGGCGGCCTCGTCACCCCCCTCGGCACCAGCCGAGCCTTCGAGATGCAGAGCATCTCCGGCGCGCTCTTCGACCAGCTGGAGCTGACCAAGGGCCACCGGCCCGACCGCAACGCCGACTCCCTCGGCGGCACGGTGAACCTGAAGACCCGCTCCTCCCTCAACATGAAGGAGCGCCGCCGCCTCACCTACAGCCTCTCGGCCCGCATCGCCCCCACGTTCCTCGGCTTCGAGCAGATCCCGCAGCGCGAGGACCACCCGGCTCATCCGATGCTGAACTTCAGCTACCAGGAGCTCTTCGACGTCCTCGGCGGGAGCCGCAACCTCGGCGTGAGCGTCAACGCCTTCTACTCCGAGAACGCCGTCGGCTTCTTCCAGACCGACCGCGATTACCAGAACACCACCACCCAGCCGGCCTACGTCTGGAGCTACCAGACCTTCGACAATTACAACAACCGCAAGCAGGTCAGCCTCAGCATCAAGACGGACTACCGCGTTTCCGCCAACACGCGCGTCTCGCTGAACGCGACGGCCAACGACAACTACGAGGGTTTCCGCCGCCGCTACATCACGCGCGCCTACAGCAGCCAGAACCAGAACACCGTCCCCAACGCCACCACCAGCGTGGTCCCCGGCTGGACCGACAAGATCACGGTGATCCGCCCCGTCGCCCAGTCGCTGATCGAGATGCAGAACCGCGGGCCGAACAACTACGACACCCGCCAGCGCCGCCTCGACTTCACCGCCGAGCAGGACTTCGGGCCGCTGCAGCTCGACTACGCCGCCACCTACGCCCGCAACAACCTGAACAACGGCAACGGCCAGGGCGGCGAGCTTACGATGCGCATCGCCGGCACCGGCTGGATCCTCGACCGCACCCAGTCCGAGCTCCACCCGAAGTTCCTCCCCAACGGCGGCCTCGATTTCACGGATCCCTCGAACTACCGCCCGACCGGCGCCCTCCAGTGCAGCGACGGCCAGAACGACCAGCGCGTCCGCGACCTCCGCTTCAACGCGCTCTACAAGCTGCCCACCGCCGTCCCGCTCGCCCTCAAGGTCGGCGGCCAGTGGCGCGAGACCCTCGCCCAGACCCTGAGCAACAGCCGTCGCTACAACTACCTCGGCACCGGCCCCCTCGCCCCCGACCCGGGCCTGGTGACCTTCGACCAGGTGAAGACCGGCCGGATGATGCCGCAGTGGACGAGCTCGATGTTCATCAACGAACGCCGCCCGGTCGACCCGACCCTCTGGCGCGAGGATGAATACTACCGCCTCCAGCAGGCCTACACCGGCGCCCGCGACATCACCGAGACCGTCACCGCCGGCTACTTCATGGCCCAGGGCAAGCTCGGGCGGGAGGGCATCCTCGGCCGCACCAGCTTCCTCGGCGGCGTCCGCGTGGAGAACACCGAGGACGTCGGCCGCGGCTGGGTCCGCGCCCGCGTCGGCAGCACCACCGCCCAGCAGCAGGCCGATCCGCTCGGCGCCGTCACCCGCGACTACGCCAACACCAAGCGCACGATCGCCGGCGACTACACCAAGGCGTTCCCGAGCATCCACTTCACCCACGACATCACCCCCAACCTGAAGGCCCGCCTCGCCTGGTCCACCAGCTTCGGCCGGCCCGGCTACGGGGAGCTCCTGCCCAGCGAGTCGGTGAACGAGAACGCGAGCACCCTCACGATCAACAACGCCGCCCTGCTCCCGCAGAACGCGCGCAACTGGGACGCCTCACTCGACTACTACTTCGAGCCGGTCGGCAATTTCTCGATCGGCTTCTTCCACAAGACGATCTCCGACTTCATCGTCCGCAACATCAACATCGGCACGGTGGCCGCCGGGACGGACAACGGGTTCAACGGCGAGTACGCCGGGTTCAACCTGTTCACCTCCGCCAATGCCGGCACCGCCTACGTGCAGGGCTGGGAGATGAGCTACCAGCAGCAGTTCACCTCCCTACCCGGCCTGCTCAAGGGCCTGAGCGGCTCGCTCAACTACACGATGATCCAGACGCACGGGGACTTCGGCAGCACCACGAACGTCAGCGGCCGCGAGGTGGTCGGCTTCATCCCGAAAGCCGCCAACGCGATGCTCTCCTGGCGCTACAAGAAGTTCAGCACCCGCCTGCTCTACAACTGGACCAGCGACTACATCGTCGAGTACTCGGCCGCCACGGTCGGCCGCAACCGCTGGCGCGCTTCGTTCGACACCCTCAACGTCGGCCTCGCCTACCAGCTGCGCCCCTCCGCCCAGCTCACGCTCGACGTCTCGAACCTCCTCAACGCCTACCAGGAGATCTACCGCGGCTTCCGCAACCAGCCGTCCACGATCAACTACAACTTCGTGACGATCAACGTGGGCCTGAACGGCCGGTTCTGAGCCGCGCGTCCGCCTTCACCGCCCGGCGGGGAGTTCCGCCCGGGCGGTGAAGCCGGCGGGGAGCCGCACCAGCTCGAGGGTGCCCCCCAGCTCGGCCACGCGCTGCTGCAGGTGGTAGAGGCCCCGCTTCTCCCCCAGAGCCCGCGCGGGATCCACGCCGGAACCCGTGTCGGCGACCGTCACCTGGACCCGCTCCGCGGAGACCTCGACGGTCACGTCGATCCGGCCGGGCTTGCCGTGGTTGACGGCGTTCCGCAGCAGCTCGCGCTGGGCCATCATCACCGCGCGCCGGACCGCGGGCGGGGCCGCCTTGTCGGCGAGCGCCGGGCTCACCCGGTTGACGAACTCGCCCGCGATGCCGGCCGCCTCGAGGTAGCGCCGCGCGATGCGCTCGAGGCCGGCCACCGCGGAGCCCCAGGACTCGGATTCGGGCCGCAACTCCCAGAGCAGCTGGTTGAGGGACAGGCTGGCCTCGATGAGCCGCGCCCGGACCCGCCCCAGCACGTCCGCCCCCGCCGCCGCGGGCTTGAGCACCGCGAGCTCCGTCAGCAGCTGCATCTCGTTCAGCCGGTTGCCCAGCTCGTCGTGCAGGTCGCGCGCCACCGCCATCCGCTGCGCCAGCAGGCGGCGCTGCACGTGCTGCCGCACCGCGATGGCGACGAAGACGATCAGCGTGACGAGGGCGACGAAGACGTACGGCCGCAGCTCGAACCAGCTGAGCCGCCGCGGCTCGACCGGGCCGACCCACTGGTAATAAAGCCGGTCGTAGGTGCCGTTCTGGCGCAGCTCCGCCAGCGCCTCGTTCATCAGCATCAGCCCGGCGGTATCGGACGGCTGGAAAGCGAAGCAAAAGAAGTAGCGGATGTCCTCGATGAACTCCTTCCGGAGTTTGGCCCGGGCCTCCACCTTGCCACTGATGATGCTGGTGAACAGCGCGCCGTCGCAGTCTCCGCGCTGGACCGCCTCGAGGAGCCGGTCCAGTTGCTCGAAGGTCTGGACGTTCACCTCCCACTGCGGGTTCTCGCGCAGGTGCGTCGCCGCGACCGTGCCTTGGAGCACGCCGATCCGCCGGCCGCGCAGGTCGCTGGCCCGCCGCAGCCGCGGCGCGTCCGGGCGGGAGTAGAGGACGCCGTGCAGCGAGGCCTGCACGATCGTGAGCCGATGGCCGTAGCGGGGCGCCTCGTACTGGGCGATCTGGGCGAGCGCATCGAGCCGGCCGGCCTGGAAGGCGGGCACGTTGAGGGTCCACCACCCGGGCACCAGCTCGACCTCGAAGCCCCCCACCTGCGCCGCCGCGCGCAGCAGATCGACCGTAAAGCCGACCACCTGACGACTCCGTTCATCGACGTAGGACAGCGGCGCGCTGTCGCGCGGGACGCCGATCCGCAGCCGTCGCTTGGCCGGCTCCGCTCCCGGCTCGCCGGCCCCCAACGCCACCACCGTCAGGAGCAAGGCCAGCCCGCAGGATCGGCCCGTCCTGCGGCCCCGGGCCAACCCGGCGACGGGAGGTAAACGTTGCGGGGAGTCGCGCATGGGCGCGGAGTCAGGCAAACCCCCGCGCGGGAGTCTAGCCCCCACCCGCCACGGCGGCGTTCCTTGACCTTGGGGCGGGCCGGCCGGCGGCGGAAAAGCGCTCGACACCCGGCGGACCGCATGGGACGCCACCGGGCCGCCGTGACTCCCGCCGACCCCCACGCCGCCTGGTTCGCCGCCCACGTGCAACCTCACGAGGCGCGCCTGCGCGGGTGGCTGCGGAGCCAGTTCCCCCGGGCCAACGACGTGGATGACCTGGTGCAGGAGGCCTTCGTGCGGGTGCTGGCCGCCCGGGCCCAGGGCGAAATCCGGGCCCCGCGGGCCTTCCTCTTCGCGACCGCCCGCAACCTCGCCCTCGCCCGCTTGCGGCACCAGCGCGTCGAGGCGGACTTCGCCCTAACGGAAGCGGCGGTCTCGCGCGTCTGGGATGAGAGCGCTGATGTGGTCCAGGCGGTCGCCCGGGCCCAGGAGCTCGAACTCTTGACCCACGCCATCCAGTCCCTTCCCCCCCGGTGCCGGCAGGTGATCACGCTGCGGCGGATCTACGGCCTGCCGCAGAAGGAGGTCGCCGCGCGGCTCGGGATCGCGGAGCACACCGTCGAGGCGCAGACCACCATCGGGCTCCGCAAGCTGGCCGCGTACTTCGAGGGCCTCGAGCCGCCCCCGGCACCGTGAACCCCTCCGGCCCAACGGATCCCCGGGATGCGGGTGGCGACGAGGCGGCGGCGTGGGTCGTCCGCCTCGAGCGGGGGCTGACGCCGGCCGAGCAGGACCAGTTTTCCGAATGGCTGGCGGCGGATCCCCGCCACCGGCGCGCCCTCGCCCGGATGCGGGCGCACTGGGCCCGGCTCGCCCCGCTGGCCGAGTGGCGCCCCGAGCACAGCATGGAACCCAATCCGGACCTGCTTGCCCCGCCCGCGTCCGCCCGCCGCTGGCTCCGGCCCGCCCTCGCCGCCGCGGCGGCCGCCGCCCTCGCCGCGCTGGCCCTGTTCCGGTTCGCCCCGACCGCCGCTCCGGCGCCCGACCGCGCGGGGCCGGATCCCGGCCGCGTCGTGGTCCGCGAGGCCCAGGCGACCCGCCAGGTCCTGCCCGACGGCTCTGTCGCCGAACTCAACCACGGCGCCGCGCTGCAGGTCGACTACACGGCCGGGGAGCGCCGGCTCGAGCTGCTCCGGGGCGAGGCGCACTTCCGCGTGGTCCGCGACCCCGGCCGGCCCTTTGTCGTCCGCGCCCACGGCCGCGAGGTCCGCGCGCTGGGCACCGCCTTCAATGTCCGCCTGGAAGGCGGGCGGATGGAGGTGCTGGTGACCTCCGGGAGCGTCCGCCTCGGGGAAGGCGCCGCCACGGCCAGCCTGGCCGACGTGCCTCCCGGGCCGACCCTCGAGGCCGGCCAGCGAGCGGTCGTGACGCTCGACGGCGGCGCCCCGGAGCCCCGCATCGCCACGCTCACCGCGGGGGAGATCGAGCGGGTGCTCGCCTGGCAGCACCGCACCTTGGAATTCAGCGCGGCGCCGCTCGCCGAGGTCATCGCGGCCTTCAACCAGGCGAACGAGCTCCAGCTGGCGCTGGGGGATCCGGCGCTCGCCGGCGTGGAGCTCAGCGCCTCGTTCCGCTCCGACAACGTCGAGGGCTTCGTGCGCCTGCTGGAGGTGGGCTTCCGCATCCGCGCGGTCCGGGACGGGGACCGGAGGCTCGTCCTGCGGGCCGCCACCCCCTGAGGCGCCGCGAAAAAGTCGGGGCGGCGCTTAACGGAGCCGGCCGCCTCGCGCATCCCAGCGTATGACGCCGCCGTGGATTTTACGCCTTGCCGACCCCATGCACCCCGGATCGCTCCAGCTCCGCCGCTGGCGGGACCTCCTTCGCACCCTCCTCCTCGCGGTCGCCTGCTGCGGCGCCCGGCCGGCGCCCGCCGCCACCGAGGCCGCCCGAACCTTCGACCTGCCGGCGGGAGAAGCGGCCTTCACCCTGAAGCGTTTCGGGCAGCAGGCCGGCCGAGAGATCCTCTTTCCCGCCGAGGTCGCGGCCGTCCGCACCCCCGCGCTGCGCGGGACCCTTCCGCCCCGCGTCGGCCTGGATCGCCTGCTCGCGGGCACCGGCCTGACCGCCGCCGAGGACGCCCGCAGCGGCGCCCTGATCGTGTACCGCGCGCCGCCCACGCCGCCACCTGAACCCCCGCCCGCCCCTTTCCCTGCCATGAACCGCCGCTCCCCCCTGACCCTCCTCGGCACCCTCTTTGCCGCGGCCCTCGCGCCCGCGCAGACCAGCCCCGCCACGCCGCCCGGCGGCGACCAGCCGCTCGTGCTTTCGGTCTTCCGCGTGGATACCAGCCGCGACCGCGGCTACGTCGCCACCAACTCCACCACCGGCACGCGCCTCAACCTCGAGATCAAGGCCATCCCCCTCCCCATCGAGGTCATCACCCGCGAGTTCATCGACGACATCGGGGCGGTCGACATCAAGGAGGCGCTCGAGTACTCGGCCGGCATCGTCCAGGACCAGGTCGCCACCTCGAACAACTTCCTCTTCAGCCCCTCCGGCACCGGCGCCGCGGGCTCGATGTCGCGCGACACCACCACGGTCACCATCCGCGGCCTCAACACCCGCTCCTTCCTCCGCAACGGCTTCCGCCAGGACACCGTCACCGACGTCATCAACGTCGACCGCCTCGAGGTCGCCCGCGGCCCCCAGTCCCTCCTCTACGGTGTCGCCTCCCTCGGCGGCGTCGTGGCCCTGACGCCGAAATACCCGCGCGGCAACCGGCAGACCGACCTCCGGCTCGGCCTCGGCAGCAACGATTTCCGCCGCGCCGAGCTCTACCATACCGCGCCCGTCTGGAAGGGTGCCGGCGACGGCCGCTCGCTCCACTTCGGCGTCGGCGTCGTCGCCCAGGAACTCAGCAGCCGCTCCGACTTCGACGACCGCCGCCGCCTCCTCGTCACCCCCGCCGTGGAGTTCCGCCCGTTCCGCGACACCAGCATCTTCGTGGACGTCGAGTACGGCCGCTTCACGTCAACGGGCACCGGTTTCCAGGACCTTGCCGACAGCAATGCCGGCAACGTCCGGCAGCCCGGCACCGGCCTCCTCCTCGCGGAGAACCTCAACGAGTGGAACGAGACCCGCCTCGTCGCCCGCGACGTCTTCGGCCGCGACCGGCTCTACCGCTGGAGCGGACCCGACACCTACTCGCGCGATGACTACTTCAGCGGCACGGTGGAGGTCACCCAACGCCTGCTGCCGGGCCTCACGCTGGTGCTCGGGGCAAACTACTCCGACCGCCTCAACGAGCGCCGCGGCGTAAGCGGCGGCGTCCTCCGCACCACCACCGCCGCCGCGGCCGTGGCGCCCACCTCCCCCGGCCGCTGGACCAGCGTCGGCGCGGACCCCGTCAACCCCGCCCAGCACCAGTGGAAGACGATCGGCTACGGCTGGAGCCTCGCCGGCACCCACAAGTACATCCGCCAGGCGCGCGCGGACCTCAGCTACGAGTTCACCCTGTGGGGCCAGCGGCAGGGCCTCCTGCTCGGGCGCACGGACCAGACCGTGCAGCAGAGCGACCGGTCGAACACCCAGGTCACCAGCAACACCGCCGGCAGCCCGACCCAGGGGTTCCTGCCCTTCGCCGCGCCCGACTACCTCCGCTACGCGGGCGAGCAGTTCCGGCCCTTCCGCGACTCCGTGTTCACCGAGTGGGACACCGGCCATTACGCGGTCTACCAGGGCCGCTGGTGGAAGGACCGCATCACCACCATCGGCGGCTGGCGCAACGAGCGCTACCTCGTGCGCAGCACCTTCACGTCCTTCGTGAAGCAGGACCCGACCCAGCCCGACACAAACCTCGCCAACTGGACCCTCCCCGGTCAGCCCGACCCGGCGAGCCTCGTGAACGCCGCGGGTCAGGCGCGGATCGTCAACGGCTACCGCTTCGGCGCCGTGCCGCAGCGCGACGACACCTTCACCCTCGGCGTGAACGTGGCCCTCCACCGCGACGTGAACCTCTACGCGGTGAGCGCGGGCGGCCTCTTCCCCAACACCGGCCAGCGCGACGGCGCCGCGAATCCCTTCAAGCCCGAACGCACGCAGAGCCGCGAACTGGGCGCCAAGCTCGACCTCTGGCGCGACCGGGCCGGGCGCTCCCGCATCTCCGCCACCGTCGCCTACTTCGAGGTCGACCGGCAGAACGCGATTTACAACTTCGCGTTCGCCCCGCAGCCCCGCTCCAACGACCAGGCCATCCTCCGCGCCGGCTTCACCGGCAACACCCAGGCCCGCGGCACCGGCCCGACCGCCTACGCGGTCCACAACTCCGGCTACACGAGCTTCCAGACCAGCCAGCCGGTCACCTACCTGCTGCCCGTGAGCTACGTCGCCGCGGCCGACCTCACGCACCCGCGGGTCACCGGCGCGCCCCAGCAGGGCGGCTTCCTGCTGGTGGACTACGCCTCGCTCGGTTCCGCCGCCAACGACCCGCTGCGCCGCGCGCTCGAGGCCGCCGCCGCCGACCCCGCCACCAACACCGCGCTGCAGGGCGCCACCGTCGGCACCGGCGCCACCGCGCTCAACGCGAACAACGCCTACGCCCTGAACCGCAACTCCGACGTCGCCTACGACGACCGCTCGAAGGGTGTCGATGCCCAGCTCTACCTCAACTTCACCGAGAACCTCAGCACGGTCATCACCTACACCCACCTCGTGCAGGCGGTCACCGGCGGCTTCGAGATCGTCGACCAGCCCGCCAGCACCGAGTACGATTCCTGGTGGCGCTACCTGCGCTACACCACGGAGGACGCCCGCGGCATCGCGCTCGACGAGGCGAAGGCCTCCGTCACGAAGGTCGGCGCCATCGGCCGTCGCACCAGCGACGTGCCCCGCAACGTCTGGGCGGTGTGGAACAACTACAAGTTCACCACCGGCTCCCTCCGCGGGTTCGAGGCCAGCCTCGGCGTCACCTTCAACGGCCCGCGCCAGGGCGAGCAGTTGATCGACAACGGCCTGCGCGACCGCTCGAACGACGAGAACCGCCGCTACCGCCCGCAGATCCCGCTCGAGTACAAGGTGAACGCCGCCCTCGCCTACCGCGGCGACCTCTTCGGCCGCCGCTGGAACGTCCGCCTCAACGTCACCAACCTCCTCGACGAGCAGAAGATGGTCAGCACCAACACGAGCACGCTCTTCCTTAACCCCGCCACGGGCGCGCTCGTCCCCTCGACGACGCCTGGCGCCCAGCGGGTCACGGTGCCGAACCGGGCCGTTCGCTACTTCGAGCCCCGCTCGTTCCGCCTCAGCCTGAGCACGCGCCTGTGACGGG
>JAIXQE010000135.1 GCA_027485815.1 Opitutaceae bacterium | reverse complement strand
CTGCAGACGCTGATCGACCCGGCCGGCGAGCCCAAGTCCGCCCTGCAGGTGGTGCTCGAGGAAGCAGAGGCCGCCGGCATCGAGGAGTTCGGCGTGGTGGTGTGCCCGGGCGACGAGGCCCGGTACGGGGAGGCCTGCGGCCGCCTCCGGGGACGCGTCCGCTTCCTCCCGCAGGCGGAACCGCGCGGCTACGGCCACGCCATCCTCTGCGGGCGGGGGTTCGTCGGCGACGAGAGCTTCCTGCACCTGGTGGGCGACCACCTGCACGTGGCGCACGCGACCACCGGCTGCGCGCGGCAGCTGATCGACGTCGCCGTGGCGGAGCAGGCCTCCGTCTCGGCCGTCCAAGCCACGCGCGAGAGCCAGCTGACGGCCTTCGGCGCGGTGGGCGGGCGGCTGGTTGGCGGCGAGCGGCCGCTCTACCAGGTCGAGACGGTGCTGGAGAAGCCGACGCCGACGGTGGCGGAACAGCAGCTGATCGTGCCGGGGCTGCGGGCCGGCTTCTACCTCTGCTTCTTCGGGCTGCACGTGCTCCCGCCGGAACTTTTCCCGCTGCTGGAGGAGCAGGCCGCGCGCGATCCCGGCCGGCCGCTGGGCTTGTCGCCCGCCCTGCACGCCCTCGCCGCGCGGCGCCGTTACCTGGCCTTCAGCGTCGCCGGGCGGCGCTTCGACATCGGCGCGCCCTACGGCCTGCTCTACGCGCAGCTCGCCCTCTCCCTCTCCGGCCGCGACCGGGACCGCGTCCTGACCCAGCTGCTGGAGCTCGTGGCCGCCCGCGCCGACTAAGCCCCGGTCATGAGCGTCCTCGAACTCATCACCTCCCCGGAAGCCGCGACGCGGGACCGGGCGCTGGATGCCTGGTGCGCCGGGCGTGACCTTCCCGCCCTGCTGGCGGCGGGGGAGGAACTCGACGCCTACCGGCGGCGCGAGGACAACCTGTACCGGCGGGTCCGCGCCCTCCTGTTCCTCGCGTCCCTGCACCGGTACCACCTGCCGGCGCAGCCCGCGTTGAACCGGCTCGGCCGCGTGCCGCCCGACGGCTTCCGGCACCTGCTGGAGCGCCGGTTCGAGGAGGCCATCACCACCTTCCGCCGCGCGCAGGAGACGCACGGGCCCAGCGAGACGCTCTGCAGCGCCCTCGCCGCCGCCCACCACGCGCTCGCCTTCCAAACCCTCGCCGACCAGGTGCGCCGGACCGTGCGCGCAACCCAGGGCAACGCGTGGATGTTCCGCCTCGGCCACCCCCTGGACCAGCCGCTGCGGGTGCGGGGCGACCTGCTGGCCTCCGGCGGAACCGGCCCGCACCCGCTCCTGCGTGAGCGGACGCCGGTGCGGATGGACCTCACCCACTGCGGGTGGAGCGACATCTTCTTCCTCGGGATGGATTTTCCGGAGGGCGCCCGGGTGCTGAACCTTTCGGTCGACCTCGGCGTGCACGGGCGGGACGCCGGACCCCGCCCGCCGATCGAGGCCTACTTCCGGGTCATCGACGAACCCGTGATCCGGCTGGCGAGCGTCGACCTCGAGGCGTCGGCCTGCCTCGCCACGCTGGACGACGTGTTCGATTTCGGCCGGGACCACCTCGGCCTGCTGAAGGCGGCGGTGATCGCGGCGGGCATCGTGCCGCCGGGCATCGAGCGTTCGGGGGCGGAGCTGGGCGCGCTGCTGGGCGCGGTGTTCGGACCGGGCCGGGGCTGCGAGCTGGTGAGCAGCGTCAACCGGATCCCCAAGGGCTCCCGCCTCGCCGTGTCGACCAACCTGCTCGGCGCCCTGATCGGCGTCTGCATGCGGGCGACCGGCCAGATCAGCGCCCTGGAGGGTCCCTTGGCGGAGGCGGACCGCCGCATCGTGGCGGCGCGCGCGATCTTGGGGGAATGGCTGGGCGGTTCCGGCGGCGGCTGGCAGGACTCGGGCGGGCTGTGGCCCGGCATCAAGTTGATCGAGGGCGCACCCGCCCGGCCGGGAGACCCCGAGCACGGGATCAGCCGCGGGTGCCTGCTGCCCCGCCACACCCTGCTCGGGCCCGACCGCGTGCCGGCGGCGGCGCGCCGCGCCCTGCAGGACTCCCTGGTGATCGTGCACGGGGGGATGGCGCAGAACGTCGGCCCCATCCTTGAGATGGCCACCGAGAAGTACCTCCTGCGGAGCGCCGAGGAGTGGATCGCGCGCGGGCGGGCGATCGCGACCCTCGATGAGATCCTGGGCCTGCTGGCGGCGGGGGACATCCGCGGGCTGGGCCGGGCGTTGACCGCGAACTTCTTCGGTCCGCTGCAGACGATCATCCCCTGGGTGAGCAACCGTTACACGGAGCTGGTGATCGAGCGCACGCGCGCCGCCTTCGGGGAGGATTTCTGGGGGTTCTGGATGCTGGGCGGGATGGCCGGCGGCGGCATGGGCTTCATCTTCGCCCCGGCGCGCCGCGCGGAGGCCCAGGAGCGGCTCCTCGCGATCATGCTCGCGACCAAGCGGGAACTGGAGCCCGCCCTGCCCTTCGCGATGGATCCGGTGGTCTACGACTTCGCGATCAACGAGGAGGGCTCGGTGGCCGCGCGGCTCGAGGGGGCGGCGGCGCTGTTGCCGCCGGCGTTCTACCAGCAGGCCGTGCCCGGATGGCTGCGCCGCCAGGCCCGCGACCTGAGCCCCCGCGAGCGCGCCGACCTGCAGCAGTTCACCCGCGCCGCGCGGCAGGGGGGCGAGTTCGCCGCGCTGCTGCCCAGCCTGCTCGACCAACTCCTCCCCGGCACCGCCGGCGGCGAGGGCGAGGCCGGAGAGCTGGACCGCCTGCTGGACGGCAACGGCTTCGACCGGGAGCAGCACGAGCAGATCCGCACCGACCTGCGCGCCGGACGCATCGGGCTCGCCCGCAACCGGCTGCCACCCAGCACCCGGATCGAGGACGTCGCCCCGGGCGACCTCTTCGCGGCCGAGACCGCCTCCGCCGCGCTGCGGGCCGAGGGCGCCGCCGCCCTCCGGCGCGGCGAGGCCGCCGTGGTCACCTACGCGGCCGGCGTGGGCAGCCGCTGGACCCAGGGGGCGGGCGTCGCCAAGGCGCTGCACCCGTTCGCCAAGTTCGCGGGGCGCCACCGCAGTTTCGCCGAGGTGCACCTCGCGAAATCGCGCCGCACCGCGGCCGAACACGGCGTCACGATCCCCCACGTCTTCACCACCTCGCACCTGACCCACGCGGCCCTTGCCGGCCACCTGGCGGGCCTCGGGCCAGTGCCCGGCACCGAGGTGCTGCTCTCCCCGGGCCGGTCGATCGGGCTGCGGCTGGTGCCGATGGAACGCGACCTGCACTTCGCGTGGCAGGAGACCGCCCAGCAGCGGCTCGACGAGCAGAAGGAGAAGCTGCGGGGCAGCGTCCGCGCGGCGCTGGTCCAATGGGCGCGGGCGGCCGGCGAGGGCGCCGGCTACACCGACAACCTGCCCGCCCAGTGCCTGCACCCGGTCGGCCACTGGTTCGAGCTGCCCAACCTGCTCAAGAACGGCACGCTCGCCCGCCTCCTCGCGGAACGGCCGGCGCTGCGCACCCTGCTCCTGCACAACATCGACACTTTGGGGGCGACGCTCGATCCGGCGTTGCTCGGCTGGTTCCGGCAATCCGGCGCCACCCTGGGCTGGGAAGTCATCCCACGCCGCCTCGAGGACCACGGCGGGGGCCTGGCGCGCGTCGACGGCCGCCTGCGGCTGGTCGAGGGCCTTGCCCTGCCGCGCGAGGAGGACGAATTCGCCCTCACCTACTACAGCACCAACACCTGCTGGGTGGACATCGACCGCCTGCTCGACCTGTTCGGGCTGACGCGCGCCGAGGCCGCAGACCCCGTCCGGACCGCCGCCGCCGTGCGCGCACTCGCCGCCCGCGTGCCCACCTACGTCACCCTCAAGGAGGTGAAGCGCCGCTGGGGTCACGGGCAGGAGGATGTCTTCCCCGTCGCCCAGTTCGAGAAGCTGTGGGGCGATATGACCGCGGTGGCGGAATGCCCCAGCGTCTTCGCGGCCGTGCCCCGCGCGCGCGGGCAGCAGCTCAAGGATCAGGCGCAACTCGACGGCTGGGCGCGGGAGGGCTCGGCGCGCCACGTGGACGGCCTCTGCGCGTGGTGAGGCGGGCGCCGCCGGAACGTTGACGCGTCCCCGGGGCCCCGGCATCAGCCCCCGATGCGCCCCTCCCTCGCCCCCCTGCTCGCGCTCCTCGCCCTCGCGGTCGCCCGCGCCGCGGACCCTGGTTTCACGGTCGAGAAGGACGTCGCCTTCCTCGCCCCGGAGCGGACGGAGCGGCTCGATGTCTACCTGCCGGCGACGGCGGGCACCGAGCTGCGGCCCGGCTTCGTCTGGATCCACGGGGGCGGCTGGACCGGGGGCACCAAGAACGAAGCCCGCGCCGCGAACGTGTGCGGCACCCTGGCCCGGGCCGGCTACGTGGCGGTGAGCGTAGACTACCGGCTGGGCGACGGCGCGTGGCCCACCCTGCTCTTCGACTGCAAGAACGCCGTCCGCTTCCTCCGGGCGCAGGCGGCCCGCTACCGGATCGACCCCGCGCGGATCGCGGTTGGCGGCGGATCGGCGGGCGGACACCTCGCCCTGATGGTCGCCCTGACGGCGGGCCAGGCCGGGCTCGAACCCGAGGGCGCCGCAACGCCTTATCCGGGGGTCTCCAGCGCAGTCGCGTGCGGCGTGAACCTCTACGGCATCACCAATATCCTCACGCGCCGCCAGGTCGGGGCGGACGGGACCCCGGGCGAGGTCAATCCCCCCGAAGGTGCCAGCCTGCGGGTTTATTCCGCCCGCAACGCCGCAGATCCCGTCCTGCGCCTCGCGTCGCCAGTCAACCACCTCTCGCCCGCCAGCGTGCCCCTGCTGACCCTGCACGGCCGGCGGGACGCCACGGTCGACTATTTGCAGGCGGAGGAGCTGCACCGGGTGGCGCGGGAACGCGGTGCCCGTCACGAGCTCGTGCTGCTCGAGCGGGCGGGGCACACGTTTGACCTCGAGACCTGGCAGCGGAAGCCGCTCGAGCGCGACCTCCGCCCGGTGCTGCTGGAATTTCTGGCGCGGCATCTCCGGTAGGAACCGGCGCGCCCGCCCGCAGCTGAGATGAACTCGGAACGCCGGAGCCTCTGGTCCTGGGCCCTGATCGACTGGGCCAATTCCGGCTGGGCGGTCGTGGTGATGACCGCCTTCTTCCCGATCCTCTTTCAGGATTACTGGGGCGCGGGCGAGGGCCTCAGTCCGGCGCAGACCACGGCGTATCTCGGCACGTGGAACGCGGTTTCGGGCCTGCTGGTGGCCCTGCTGGCGCCGGTCCTGGGGGCGGTGGCGGACCAAGGGAACGCGAAGCGGCGCTTCCTCGCGGGCTTCACCCTGCTGGGCGTCGTGGCGACGGCCGCGCTGCCCTTGGCGGCGCGGGGCGAACACGTCCTGGCCGGGGCCCTGTACGCCCTCGCGGCCATCGGGTTCTCGGGCAACGCGCTCTTCACCGACGCGCTGCTGACGGACGTGACGCGTCCCGAGCGCTACGACCGGGTGTCGGCCTTTGGCTACGCGCTGGGTTACATCGGCGGGGGGCTGCTGTTCGTCGGCTGTTCCGTGGTGGTGCAGGCGCCGGCCCGCTTCGGGTTCCCGGGGGCAGTGGAGGCGGTGCAGGCGTGCTTCCTGGCGACCGCGGCGTGGTGGCTGCTGTTCACGATCCCGGCCCTGGTGTGGGTGCGGGAAACCCCGGCTACCCCGGCGGCAGGCGGCGGGCCGCTGCTCACCCGCGGCTTCCGGCAGCTCGCGGCGACGTTCGCGGACCTGCGCCGGGACCGTCGCCTGCTCACCTTCCTCGGGGCTTACCTGCTCTACATCGACGGCGTGAACACCGTCATCAAGATGGCCGTGGCCTACGGCCGGGCGATCGGTCTCGACGCGGCAGGGATGCTGACCGCGCTGGTGATCACGCAATTCGTGTCCTTTCCCGCCGCAGTGGCGTTCGGGCGGCTGGGCGAGCGGATCGGGCCCAAGGCGGGCATCAGCCTCGGCGTGGGCGTCTACGCGGTGCTCTGCCTGTTCGCGGCGCGGATGGATTCGCCGCGGGAGTTCCTGATTCTCGCGGGCGTCGTCGGGCTGGTGCAGGGCGGTGTGCAGTCGCTCAGCCGCTCTTATTTCGCCCGGCTGATCCCGGCCGAGCGCGCCGGGGAATACTTCGGCTTCTACAACCTGCTGGGGAAATTCGCGTCGGTCCTCGGTCCGACGCTGATGGCCGTGACCGCGCTCGCGACCGACAGCCGCGCCTCGATCCTCTCGCTGCTCCTGCTCTTCGGCGGCGGTCTCTGGCTGCTGAGCCGGGTGCCGAATATTCCACCGTCGGCGCCACCGGCGGCCTGAGCCCGGCCGATCCGCCCGCGGCCGGGCCACGCGCGGGGACGGCGGCGGCCGCTCGCGCTGCTCCGCCCGCCACGCCGCCACCAAATCCGCGCGCGGCGGGAGCGTCGATCCGGTCCTCCGCGAGGCGGCGAAGGCGTCGTCGATCCCGTCCTGATCCGCGTCCTCGTACCACGGATGGTCGTCGCTCTGGAGGACGGTCTGGAGCCAGGCGCCTTCGTCCCCAGCCCGCACGCGGATCCGCGGGGCGGCTCCGGGTCGGGCGGGCAGGTCGGCGGCGACCAGACGCGGGCCCACGAGCAGATCCCAGCGGCGGAGGGACGGATCGAGCCGCACGGTGAGCGCCGGGGCAGCGGCGAGCCGGCGACCCGCGTGGGGCAGCGCGGCCCAATGCGAGCCAAGGGGCCTCCACCCGGCAGCCGGGTCATCCCACAGCAACTGGACGGCGCCCTCGACCGGGCTGGGGACCAGGCCCAGCCGCGCGCCTCCCACCTCGATCACCGTTCCAGCGGAGAGCTGCGCCAAGAGGACCACGTGCATCAAACGACGCCCCTCGGCCCGCAAAGGCCGAAGCCACTCCACGCCCGCGGGCAGATCCAGGTAGGCCACGCCGTCGCGCCGCCCGAGGACGGCCGGGGTGCCCTCGCCGGCGGGTGCCAAATCCTCCCGCTGCCAGCGGGAGTCCGGCATCTGGGCGAGGCGGGGGAACTCACCGCCGGCGCCAGCAAGCGCGGGGAATCCCACGCCGAAGGCCCAAAGGGCCGCGCACCCCCGAATGCATCGCTTCATGGCTGGCGGGTGGTGTCGTCCGGCACTCCCGGAGCAGCGAGGTTGCGAGCTGGATCGAACTCCAGGTTCCGGTCGCCGACGACGGGGTTAAAATGCACCGTCAGCCCCAGATCGCCCCGCGCATCCAGCTGCACGCCCGAACTGAGCTTCGCGTGGTGCCAGGCGACGACGGCCCCGGAGCCGTCGCGGACCGGACGCACCCTCAGGAAATAGCCCCGCGCCGGCTGCCGCAGGTCCTCCCCGCAACGCTCGCCGGTCCGGCACGTCCACGTCCACGCCGGCGTGTAGCCCTGCTCGGGAGCGCGGTGCGGCATCGCGAGCGCACTGGAAGGCAGGTAGTCCCCGCTGACCTCGATCCAGCCGCCGCCGGGCTCGGGCACCGCGAGTTCGAAGCGGGCCCGCCAACGGCCGTGCAGGAACCGTGCGTCCGCCTCCCCCAGGGCCACGCCCCCCAGCGGCGCCCGCAACTCGGCCATTACGGCCGGCGAGAATTTCCAGCCGAGGAACTCGCGTTCCACGCGGACGCGCACGTCCCCGCGCCGCCCGTGTCCGCGCGGCGGCAGGGGTTCGCCGAGCTCGAGATCCAGCTCGTACGTCTGCACCTCCACCGTTCCCGGCGGCGGCGGCTCAATCGCGTCCCAATCCACCCGGAGGCGCCGGACGTGGAGCGCGACGGGGCGGCGCACGTCGCGGAGGGGGAGGCGAAGCGCGCGCGGCTCGTCCGCGGGCGGGAGCTCCAGTTGCACCGGATAAAATCCGGGCGCCTCCGCGCGGACCAACACCCGGCCGATCGCGGTGCCGTGCGCCACGAAGCTTCCGGAGGGATCGGTCGGCCCGGAGCGGACCTGTTCGCCGCCGTGCTCGGGTGTCGTGAAGACGACGGTCGCGCGGGCGCCGGCGAGTGGGGCGCCGGATTCGACGACAAGGCGGAGCCGGATTTCACCGGCGGCCACCACGCCGGTGGCAGCCGCGAGGAGGAGCGGGAGGCGGAGGATCATGGGAGGAGGCGGGCGTGGAGCAGGAGTTGGCGGTAGAGCGGGGCGACGTAGGGCAGGGCCACCGCGCGGAAGTCGCTGTGGAGCCAGCGGGCCCGGTTGCGATGGTCGAAGCCCCGGGGTTCGTCCGGCCAGAGACCCGGCACGCGGCCGATCTGCTCCAGGTCGAGATTCCGGGTCGTCCCGAGGGGGTCGAGCGGTTGCAGCGCGGTGCCGAACGAGAGCGCCGGAACGCCCCGAGCGAGCACGTCGTACTGCACGAGGCGGCGACTGGCGGCGGCGGAGGCCCGCACCGGATCCCGGTGGTGGAGGTCCGCCTCGAGGAAGGGCGCGAAGTAGGGCTCCAGCCGGAGGTCGGGCGAAGGCGTGAATCCCGGCCAGTAGTGTACGCTGGGGCCCCACCCCGCCTGCAGGCGGCTGAACACCAGCGCCGAGAGCGAATCCCCCAGGCTGGCCCCCTTCGCGAATTCCTGCATCACCCACGACCCCCGGGTGACCGCGAATCCCTGACGGACGACGAGCGCCACCATCGAGGCCGTGCCGGACTCCGGCGCGGCGAGGATCTCCTCGCCCGGCGAATAGAAGTTCACCGCGGCGGTCAGTGCCCGCGACAGGCGGCCCCGCCACGTCAACGCCGCCCGGGTGTCGCCGGCCCCTCCGGCGAAGAGCTCGTGCCACCGGGAGGCGTACATCGCCGTGGGCAGGGAACGCCAAGTGCTGTGGGTCATTGGCGCCGCCTGACCCTTCAGGCTGCCCTCCGGATTCGCGTCGTAGGCCTCCGCGGGGACCGCCGCATTCAGCATCAGGTAGCGGCTCACCGCCAGCCCCCCGGCGGCGATCGCCTGGCTGGCCACCAGATTGCCCAAGCTATGCGCGAGGATGGCGATGTCCCCGCCGATGCCGCCCGCCGCCAGGGCCGGCACCAGCGCATCCCCGGCTTGGAAGGCGTGGAAGACCGATTGGTGGTAATCGAGTCCGGTGTCCCCGGGCCAGAGCACGGCCACGAAGCGGGCCCGGCTGCCCAGCCGGTGGAGCCGCTTGAAGGTCTCGGAAGCCCAACCGCGCGCCTCCTCGCCATCGATCGAGAAGCCGTGGATCCAAAGCAAATGCCGGCCGTGGGTCAGCGCGTCCGGCCACGGTTCCCCGGGGTCCGCCAGGTTCGTGCCCGGGCCGAGGAGCGAAGGCAGGTGGGGACTACCGTTGGCGTTGCGGGCCGTGCTCCGGAGGTTCAGGACCCGGTACATCCGCTCGACGGGCACGACGCGCACCGGCGCCTCGAGCGTCGCCACGACCTCGCCCGCGCGGTCGCGGACATGGAGCCGCAGCGGCGCGCGGGTTTCGCGGCGGCCTTCGACCAGCAGGACCGCGCCGCCCGGCCGACCGGCCAGTTCGACGAACGCCCGGCTGAGGGCGATCCCCTCGGCGGTCACGGCCCGCGTCGCGGCTTCGCCCGGCGGCCGCGTGAAGTCATCGCCAAACCCGGTCGTGAGGATCCGTTCAAGACAGAGCTCGGCCTGCGTCGCGGGGAGGTTCGTGTACGCGAAGTTCAGCGCCGCGTCCGCCTGGCTCAGGCGATACGTGAACCCGGCGGCCGGCGGGTATGCGGCCACGAGTTCGCGCAGCAGCAGGCTGACAGGGAAAAAGTCGACGAGGTCCCGGGTGCCGTCCACCCGCCCCGGGAAGGGGCCCGCGTCCGCGTGATCGGACGCACCCTGACCCGGAACATCCTTCCCGCCCGCCTCGCCGGAATCATCGTCGTCGTTGATCCAGATCCGCTCCGGGGTGAGCAAGGTGCCGGACGGCGCCGACGCCACGTCGAGGGTGCACCAGACGGTGGTCGCGTCATCGAGACGAAGTCCGAGCTGAAAACGGCCGGCCGCATCCAACCCGAGTTCCAAGGCCCCCCCGGCGCTCAGCCCACCGGCGATGCGGCGAACCCCGTCCCAAACCTCCCACGCCACGCGCGGACCGAGTTGGAGCAGCCCGCCGACGGCATCCGCGAGGTCGATCCGAACCCCGCCGCCAGGGCTCAGGACGACGGGCAGCGCGCCGCCGCTTCCCCGGCTGGAGCCCAGGGTCGCCGAGAGGCCGCGCCACCCGGCCGTGGCCAGCGGACGTCCGAGCCGCACCAGGTGCGGGGGGAACGCGTGCAGGGCCGCGGCCGGAAAGAACTCCCCCGCCACCAACTCGGCGCTGACGGTTTCCGCCGCGGGTCCCGGCGCCGAGAATTCCGCGGCCGGGAAAAAGGCCAGCCGCCGCGGTGCCGAACCGCCGGACGGGGCGGTCACCTGCCAGCCCACGGTGTAGTCGTACCCCGGGCGGGCGAGAAAATGGAATCCCGGCCGGATCAGCAGCACCTCATGGATCTGCTCATCGGGCACCAGCTGCCAGCTCCCGCCCACATACAGGCTCCATCCCTCCGTCCACGACAGCCCCAGTTCCGGCACGCGCGCCCATGTCCATTCGGTGTAGCGCACCCAGTCCTCGTGGGCCTCCGCGGCGAACCAGCCGAAGGCCGGACCCGGCGGGATCAGCTCGTCGCGGATCCCGTCGCCGTTCACGTCGAGCCAGACCGGGCCGGTGCCGGAATCGGGATCGACCGCGGGGAGCGCCACGCTGAACCCGCCCGCGAGCCAGCCGCTCACGTTGCCGGCGGCGTCCCGTGCCCGCACCCGCACGTGGTGCGTGGATCCGGGCGCCAGGCCGTTGAACGACACCGCGGGCACGGTGGTCGTGACGCGCCGGACTCCGAGATCGAGTTCCGCCTCATAGGTGAGGCCCTGCGCGGGGCGACCCCCAGCGGCCCCGGCGCCGTCGGCGAAGGCCGCCCAGGCGAGCGCGAAGCCCGTGCTGCCGACGACGGTGGCCTGGAAGCCCGCGGCGACCGGCGGCTGCGGCGGCGTGCGGTCCGGCACGACGAACGACACCGTGCGCGCCGCCGGCTCGTAATCGGCATCGCCGGCATACCGCGCGGTGACGCGGATCTCGCCGGTCAGCGCGGTCAGGGTCACCGGCAATTCTGCCGGCACCGCGAGCGGGACGGGGGCGCCGCCGCCCGGCGGGATTCGTTCGGCGGTGTAGGTGAGGCGTCCGGTCGGCAGGGCGAGCCCGGCGGCCGGGGCCTCAAGCCGGGCCGCGAGCACCGCGGGCCAATCAATCCGCAGCGCGCCGGATTCCGGCCCCTCGAGGCCCTGCCACAGGATGACCGGCGGGTAGCGGGGGACGACGGTCACCATGAGCCAGCGGCCGGTGGCGCCGGCGGCGTTGCGGGCGGAGACCCAGACGCGGTACGTGCCGGGCGTGGTGGGCGTGCCGGTGAGTTCCCCGGTCCGGGCATCGAGGCGCAATCCGGCCGGGAGGCCGTTGGGTTCGCCCGCGGGGGCGGCGGAGAACTCGATGGGCGCGGCGCCCGCGGCCGACACGGCCGCTAGGGCGAGCGGGACGTTGACGCGCGCGCTCACCGCCTCCGTGCCGGCGAGCCGCGGTGCAAGGGCATAGGGGAAGAGTTCCGCGGCGGCGGTGAAGTCCGTCTCGTGATCCGCGGTGAGCGTGAGGGCGTAACTCCCCGGGGTGACCGGCAGCTCCAGGCCGCCGCTGCCGGAGCGCAGGGGCGTGCCGGCGCCGTCGTGCACGTTCAGGAGCATCTCGCCCCCGGAGACCGCGGTCGCGCGCACCCGGAGGATGCCGGGCGCCGGAACGCTGAAGGCGTGCCGCACGACGGCGAGTTCCGCGGACCAGTCCCCAAGCGCGTCGTCCCAGACCGGTTCCCCCGCGATCACCCCCGCGACCTCGAGGACGGGCTGCGGCCCGTCGGTGATGGTGACGGTTACCTCGCGGACCGGGCCGGCGCTGGTCACGCGGAGGGCCGCATCGTAACGCCGCCATTGGAGCGCGACCTGGTAGGTGCCTGGGGGCGGCAGGTTGGTGAGCGGTTGGCCGTGGTTGTGGTAGCCGGGCGAGGTCTCCCAGGTGAACCCCAGCTCGTCGCGGAAGGTCGCGAGGAGCCGGTACGGGGCACCGGCGAAGTTCTCGGTGGAGGTGAGCCGTGGCGGCTGGCTGACGTGGAACCACTGGCTGGCGAGCGAGACCGCGCCCGCGACGGTGATCGCCGTGCGCCGTTCCGGTCCGATTTCGAGCACGGCGCCGGTGAGGCCGTGGTAGCGCACCCAATAGAGCACGCATTCGGGGTAGACGCCGGGCGGCGGCGGGTTGTCCAGCGGTTCGCCGCTGCGGTTCCAGAGGTTGGCCGCGTGCCAACCCCAGCGGGAACCGTCGATGACCTTGGCGCGGAGCCGATAGGGTGCGGCGGCCGTGATGGCGTCGGTGGTGCTGAGACGGGCCGGAGCCAGGGCGTCGAAGGTCGTCGTCGAGAGCTGCATGCCGACGTACGGCGGCCGGGGCTGGACGGCGAAGGTGATCCGCCGCGGTTCCCCGAACCACGCGACGTCCTGCTCCAGCGCCTGCACGATGACGGCGTGCGCCGGTCCGACGGGGGGCGCGGGGAAACGGAGCGTGCGGCGGACGCGCTGCCCGGGCTCGATGCCCGCGAGGTCGGCCACGGCCAGCGTTTGCCCGGCGGCATCGCGGGCGATCAGGAAGTGCGCCTCGCCCCACGGCTCCGCGCCGGCATGGGCAAGGTCGGCGACGACTTCGGCCACCCCGCCGGCGGTGACGCCGGAGGGCGGCACGAGCGCATGCCACGTGAGTTCGTTGGCGGCGAGCGGCCGGAGCAGGAGCCCGAAGACGCCGAGCAGGCCGGCGACTCGGGTCGCCGGCGAAAGGAAGCGGCGGTGGCTCACGGCAGGTTGGGGCGGCCGATGCCGGCGAGGAGCGCCGGGATTTCGCCGGGACGTCCGTAGCCGGAGACGCGCTGGCGCTCATCGAGGACGAAGGCGTACGGCAGCTGGTTGATCCGGAGGGTGGCGAGCACGGGGCTGCGCCAGCCGGCCGGCTCGAGGCACAGCGTGCCGGCGGGCCGCGGCCGGGGCGGCGCGCCCTTCGGCCCGGGCGCGGGCCGGCCCACCGCCACGTAGATCCAGCCCACGCGGGGCGGCGGCCGCTCCGCCAGCGCGTGCAGCCCGGGCGGACCCAGCGGCTGACGCTCCGCATCGTAGAAACAAATCACCGTACGTCCGGGCGCGAGGCGCTCGAGCGCGGTCGGGCGCCCTCCAGCGGGCGTGAGCGTGAGCGCGAGCGGCTGGCGGACGAGCGCGTGGCGTTCGAGCACCTGCCGCGCGGCCGCGCGCAGGGCCGGCGCGGCTCCCGGGGCCTGGTAGACCCGCTGGGCGGCCTCGCGGCCGGCGTCGCACGCCGCGCCCTCGGCCAGGGTGAGGCCGGCCTGCCAGAGCTCGGCCCGGTCCCCGAACTCGCCGCGCAGGCGGTCGAGCATCCCCTCGGCGAGGACCGGCTGGGCGTGCCACGGGCGGCCGAGCGTGCGCCGCGTGATCTCCCGGCGCTCGAGCGCGAGCGCGACCTCGGCGCGGGCGGCGGCGGGATGGCGGGGGTTGCGGCGGAAGGAATCCGCGGCGGAGCGGGCGTCGGCGGCGTGGCGGGCGTCCCGGGGCAAAATGCCCTCGAGGTCGGCGAGGATCGCAACCTTGGCCGCCTCCGCGGCGCGCGGGTGGGCGCCGTGCCGGGCCGCGAAGTCCCGGGCCGTGCGGGCGACCTCGCGGAAGCGGCGGGCACCCTCCTCCTGCTCGCGGCGGCGGCGCGCGGCCTCCGCGCGATCCGCGGGGACCGGGTCCTCGGGCCGGGGCCGGGCGGGACGGCCGGCCTCGCGGCGGAGGCGGGCGACATCGTCCCAGTGGCGCTCCGCCTCATCCTTGGCGGCGACGGGCAGCGCCAGGAGCAGGCTGAGCAGCGCGCGGCGCCCGGGGCGGGCGGCGGGGCGGAGGAAACGAGATACGAACGGGTGCGGAGACATGGGGCGGAGGAGCGCGAACCCGAGGGCACCCTCCCCGGCTTCGACGCCCGCACCCTCGCCCCAGCTCGGCCCGCGGCCAAGCGCGGCAAGGCCCGGAAATGCGGGTCAAGCCCGCGCGCGGCCCGGCCTCCGCGTCAACCCTTCGGCGCGCGCGGCTTGGCCGCCTTCGGCTTCGCCACGGCCTTGGCCGCCTTCGGGGCGGCCTTCTTCGCGGGAGTGGTCTTGGCGGCCGCACGCTTCACCGGGGCCTTCGCCTTGGGCTTCGCGCCGCCCGCGGCCTTGGGTTTCCGCGCGGGTTTGGCCGGCGCGAGGCCCAGCAGCGGGGCGACCGGCACCTCGACGGCGTCGCGCCAGAGGCGCTCCAGCGCGTAGCGCTCGCGCACGGGCGCGAGGAACAGGTGGAACATCACGTCGAACGCGTCGATCACCAGCCAGCCGCTGGCCTGCACGCGTTCGGAGCCCACGATGCGCACGCCGGCGGCGTCGAGGACCTTCTCCAGCTCGATGCCCAGCGC
Organism: Opitutaceae bacterium; assembly: GCA_027485815.1. Lineage (GTDB taxonomy): Bacteria > Verrucomicrobiota > Verrucomicrobiia > Opitutales > Opitutaceae > ER46. Next base: position 3,678 of record JAIXQE010000135.1, on the reverse strand, counting down.
GCGCAAGTGCGGCTCGGACGTGGCGGAGGCGACCACGAGGTAGTCGGTGATGGAGGACTGGCGTCCGACGTCGAGGACGGCGAGGTCGCCGGCCTTCTTGTCGTCCAGGGCGCGGCAGCACGCCTTCACCACCTCGAGGGCCGGGGTTTGCTTGGGAGTCATTGGGATGAACGATAAAGGCCGTGTTCCCGGATGTACACAATCGCCTTGTGGGGCACGAAGTAATCCAGGGAGAGGCCGCGGCGGATGCGGTCGCGCAGCTCGGTGGAGCTGATGGCGAGGAGGTGGCCATCGCAGCGGTGGAGGCGGAGCCCGGGGATCTCCGGGGTGGCGCGGACTGGGTAGCCGGGGCGCTCGAGGAAGATGAATTCCACGAGTTGGGCGAGTTGCTCGATGTCGCGCCAGAGGTGGAGATTGGGCAACTGGTCGCCACCGATGATCCAGAAGAGGCGGTCGTCGGGGTAGAGCGCGCGGAAATGGCGGGCCGAGTCGATGGTGTAGCTGACCCCGCCGCGCTGGAGCTCGTAATCGGAAATCTCGAAGCGGTGGTCCCATTCGACGGCGGCGCGCAGCATCGCGAGCCGATCGGCGGCGGCCGACTGGACCTCGCTGGGCTTGAGCGGGGCGCGGGCGGCGGGCACGAGGATCAGTCGGTCGAGCCCGTGCTGCTCGAACGCATCCTGCGCCGCGAGCAGGTGACCGAAGTGGATCGGGTCGAAACTCCCCCCGAGGAAACCGATTTTCACCGCGCGGACCGTGGGCGGGGGGTCGGGACCCGGCAAGGCCCAATTAGGAGGTGCGGCAGCCCAGCGAGGGATAGGGCTGGCGCCACCCACGGGGCCCAGCTTTGCTCCGCCCGCGCCCGGGTGGTGGAATGGCAGACACTGGGGACTTAAAATCCCCTGACTGAAAAGTCGTGCGGGTTCGACCCCCGCCCCGGGCACCATCTGCGACCAGTCGCGCCCACTCAGGCGCCCGCCCTTACCGGCCGCAGCGTCTTCCCCTCGTTCCACGCGCCGCCCACCAGCTCGACCTTCGGGTGCTCCGGCGTCGCCAGGTCGTGCAGCAGCAGCCGTCCCAGCAGCAGCTCCGCCGCCATCGCCCCGATCCGGACCGGGTCTTGGCAGATCCCCGCGTAGCGCGCCCGGTCCGGCAGCTTGTCCAGCAGCGCCAGGCCGACGTCGCGCGGCACGCGCAGTTTGCGGCGGGCAAGGAAGGCTTCCACCGCGCGCACGTAGTCCGCGTACTGGTGGAGCACGATGGCGTCGGGCCGGTGGGCGTCGAACCACCGCGCGAACTCCGCCTCGTCCCACGCCTCGGCGCGCAAAACCGGCACCGGCGGCACCGTGCCCGCGCGCTCCTGCTCGCTGAGGAAGGTCGCCGAATAGAGATGATCGGTCCGCCGGTCGCCCGAGACCAAAATGCCGAGCCCCGGCCGGCGGTAGCCGCGCCGCTGCAATTCGCCCCAGAGCGTCCGGGCGTCCGCCGTGAAGTGGCTCATCACCCGGTGCATCCGGTCCGGGATGCTCACCCCCTGCGTCACCACCGCGAACCGCCGCAGGGCCGCCGGGAAACGCTCCTCCGGGTCGAGGCTGCCGAGGCAGAACAGGCCACGGACGCCGCGGGCCACCAAGATCTGCGCCAGCCGCCGCGGGGTCATCCCCGGCGCCTTCAGCCAGAAATTCTCCAGCCGGTAGCCGTGCGCCTCCGCCCGCGCCCGCGCCCCCGCCAGCAATTGCCCGAGGTGCCCGTAAATCGGCCGTTCCCGCCAGGGCTCCTCCTCCGGGAACAGCCACAGCGCCCCCAGCGTCCCGCGGTACTGCGGCGACGCCGACCGGCGCACCTCCCGCATCAGCTCCGCCAGCCGGGCGTTCGGCACGTGCCCCGCCGCCCGCGCCGCCTTCTCCACCCGCGCCCGCACGACCGCCGACACGCGCGGGCTGCCCCGCAGGGCGAGCGACACGGCGGTCGCGGACAGGCCCAGTTGCCGGGCAAGGGCACGCATGCTCATGGATAGGTTGACGTAAACGAAAGCCGCCGTTGCCTGCCCTGCGCAATCGCCAAAATCCCCTGTTTCCCCGCTCCAAGCGCCGCGCCCGCCAACGGTCGCGCGCTCTCCCCTCCCACCCTGCCCACTGACCCTGCCCACTGACCCTGCCCACCCGTGATGACCCCCTCGCTCCCCCGCCCGAACCTCCCGCTGCGCCTTACCCGTCGCCTCCGCGCGGCAGCCGCCGCCGGCCTCGTCGCCCTCCCGCTCGCCGCCCAGACCGCCGCGCCCGCCACCCCGCCGGCGCCCGCCGTCACGCTCTCCCCCTTTGAGGTCACCGCGGGGCAAGACACCGGCTACGCGGGGCAGGACACGCTCAGCGGCTCGCGCCTCCGCACCAACCTCCGTGACATCGCCGCGGCCATCAGCCCGATGACGGCTGAGTTTCTCCGCGACATCGCCGCCACCAGCATCGAGGGCGCGATGGAGTACGGCGTGGGCACCCGGATGGAGACCGACGACGCCCGCGCCGCCGGGCCCGTGGGCGACGGCTACAACGACTCGACCCGCTCCATCCGCATCCGCGGCCTCCCCGGCGGCGGCCGCAGCCTCAACTTCTTCTCCGCCCCGGGGGAGATCGACATGTACCTGACCGAGAGCCTGGAGGTGTCGCGCGGCCCAAACTCCATCCTCTTCGGCTTCGGTTCGCCCGCCGGCCGGATCAACGTCGCGTCCAAGCAGGCCCGCACCGACCGCGCCGCCTACTCCCTCACCTCGCGCGTCGACTCGTGGGGCGGGGAGCGCTGGGTGCTCGACGCCAACCGCGTGCTCGTGCGGAACACCCTCGCGGTCCGCGCCGCCCTGCTCCGCGGCCGGGAGTCCTCCTGGCGCGCCGCCGGCCACAACGACCAGGACCGCGCCTTCCTCACCGCGAAGTGGCAGCCCGACCGCCGGACCACCGTCCGCGTCGAGTTCGAGCACGGCGAGATCAACCGCTTCGTGCCGCGCCCGTTCTTCGCCAACGACCTGAAGTCGACCTGGGAGGCCTCGGGCCAACCCTTCTTCAACAACTTCGCCGCCAATTACGTCCCCGGGACCCCGGGCAACGGCACCCTCGGCACCCCGGGCACGCCGTTCCGCGACACCGGCGCGACGGCGGTCACGGGGGTGATCGAGCGTTCCGGCGGCGACTGGGTCGTGGTGAGCCCGAGCTTCCCGTTCGCGCAAAACTACCGCCAGTTCACCTACAGCGAATCCCAGACGGGCGGGAACCTATCGAACGACTTCGCGCTGGGCCGCAGCAATCCCGAGGCCGTGCCCGAGGCCAACTGGGTGCGGGGCCAGTTCCGGGTGAAGAACGCGTCGGCATTCGTCACCCGCGAGCTCGCGCGCGACTTGAACCTCGAGCTCGGCTTCAACCGCCAGCTCTACCGCGGCGACACCCACAATCTCGCCACGTGGAACCACTACGGGGTCGCGGCGGACACGAACCGCTTCACGCCCACGGGCCAGCTCCGGCCGGCCAACCAGCTGTACTACTTCGACGTCTCGCCCGACCACCGCCCGAGCAGCTCGGCTGTGAGCCAGGGCCGCGCCACGCTCTCCTATGAGCGCGCCTTCCGGGATCTGGCCCGCCTCCGCCTGGCCGGCCTCGGCGAGATGGCCGATATCCGCACCCGCAGCGAGAT
>JAIXQE010000058.1 GCA_027485815.1 Opitutaceae bacterium | reverse complement strand
CCTGCCGCCCTTCGTCGGGGCGATCGGGATCAAGCAGATCTTCGGGCAGTACGGCGCCTTGAATTGCCTGCTCCAGCTGGCTGGCTGGCTGGAGCCCGGGGCGACAATTGACTGGTTCGCGCGGCACCAATTCTGGGGCATCGCCGTGGTGCAGGCACTGGCGCTGTATCCGATCATCTATCTGAACGCGGTGGCGGCGCTGGCGAATGTCGATCCAGCGATGGAGGAGGCGGCGCAGAACCTGGGCTGCACGGGCTTCCGGCGGTTCCGGCGCATCACCCTGCCGCTGATCCGGCCCGGCCTGTTCGCGGGGGGAACCATCGTGTTCATCTGGGCCTTCACCGAGCTGGGGACCCCGCTGGTGTTCGACTACGACCGCGTCACCAGCGTGCAGATCTACCATGGCCTGAAGGATATCGGGATGAATCCCCTGCCCTTCGCGCTGGTGGCGGTGATGTTGGTGGCATCCGTGGGCCTCTATGCGCTGAGCAAGCTGCTGTTTGGCCGGACCAGCCACGCCATGATGGCCAAGGCCACCTCCTCCGGCGGGCCGCGGGCGCTCCCCGGCGGGCGGGCGTGGCTCTGCACCGGGCTGTTCGCCGGGATCACGTTCCTCGCGGTGCTGCCGCATCTGGGGGTCATTCTCGTGGCGTTCGCGGAGGACTGGTACGGCACCGTGCTGCCGACGCGGTACACGCTGGAGAACTTCGAACTGGCGCTGGGCCACGACCTGACCGTCTCCGCGATCGCGAACAGTCTGCGCTTCGCGAGCATCTCCGCGGTGATCGACATCGTGCTCGGGGTGGCGATCGCCTACGTGGTCGTGCGGAGCCGGATTCGCGGGCGGCAGGTGCTCGACTTCCTCGCGATGCTGCCCCTCGCGGTGCCAGGGCTGGTGCTGGCCTTCGGCTACCTCGCGATGTCTCAGGACGGCCGCTTCTTCTCTTTCCTTAATCCCACCCGGGATCCGACGATCCTGCTGATCATCGCTTACTCGGTGCGACGCCTGCCGTACGTGGTCCGGTCGGCTGCGGCCGGCTTCCAGCAGACCAGCGAAACCCTGGAGGAAGCGGCGCAGAACCTCGGTTGCCCGCCGCTGAAGGCCATGATCCGGGTGACGCTCCCGCTCATCGCCGCCAACCTCATTGCAGGCGGGCTCCTGGCCTTCGCGTTCGCCATGCTGGAGGTGAGCGACTCGCTGATCCTCGCGCAAAAGCAGGCCTATTATCCCATTACGAAGGCGATCCTCGAGCTGTTCCAATTGCTGGGCGACGGCAAGTTCATCGCCAGCGCGCTCGGGGTCTGGGCGATGGTGTTCCTCGGGGTGACCATCGCGGGGCTGTCGTGGCTGCTGGGGCGCCGCCTGGGCGCCCTCTTCCGGGTCTGAAGCGCCAATGCCGGCCCTGTTGCTCGCCTCGCTGATCTGGGCCTGCTCCTTCGGCCTGATCAAGCGGCACCTCGCGGGGGTCGACCCGGCGTGGGTGACGGCGGTCCGGCTCGGGTTGGCCGCGCTGGTCTTCCTGCCGTTCGCGCGGTGGCGCGCGCTGGGCCTCCGGGGAGCGGCGTCGCTCGCCGGCATCGGCGCGCTCCAGTTCGGGGTGATGTATGTCCTCTATCTCGAGAGCTTCCGGCATCTGCGGGCGCACGAGGTCGCGCTCTTCACCCTGACCACCCCGCTGCTCGTGACGCTCCTTGCCGACCTGCGGGAGCGCCGCCTGCGGCCGTGGGCCCTCGCGGCGTCGTTGCTGGCGATCGCGGGCGCGGCCCTGCTCGTGCACCGCGCGGCGGATTTCGCGCTGACGCTCCGCGGTGTCCTGCTGGTGCAGGGTGCCAACCTCGCCTTTGCGGCCGGCCAACTCGCTTACCGCGACTGGAGCCGGGCCCGGCCGGCCCTCCCGGACCACGCGGCGATGGGACTGCTGTACCTCGGCGGAATGCTGCCCGCCCTGCTCCTGATCTCGCGCCAGCCGAGCCCACCCCGACTCGAGGGGGGCCAACTGCTGACGCTGGCCTACCTGGGGCTCGTCGCCTCGGGCGTGGGCTTCTACCTGTGGAATGCCGGTGCCCGGCGGAGCGGCACCGGCACCCTCGCGGTGATGAACAACGCCAAGGTGCCGCTGGGCGTCGCCGCCTCCCTGCTGCTCTTCGGCGAGACCGCGGAGCCGGGGCCGCTGGTGCTGAGCTTGGTGGCCCTCGCCACGGCGGTGTTGATCGCGGAACGGGGGCGGCGGACGTCAGCCTGATCCCGCGCCCCGTGGCGCCATTTCGGCGGGCTCAGCCCTTCGCGTAGAAGCGGTTGATCTTGTCCGCGACGTCCCGGAACCCGATGTCCTCGCTGTAGATCACCTTGTACTCCTCGATGGCGAGGTCCGCCTTGCCCATCGCCTCGTAGCAGGCGCCCAGCTCGTAAATGACCTCCTTCTTGGCGTCATCCATCGTGGTCAGCTCATTCTTGGCAGTCGTGAGCTGGGTGACGGCAAGGTCAAAGAGGCGCTTCGCCTTGAAGCAGCGGCCGAGGCCGACGAGGGAGTTCACGCGGACCGCGGGGCCCTTCTGCGACTGCTGGAACTGGGCGATCGCGGCGTCCACCTGGCCGGAGGCGAGCAGCAGTCCGCCGAGCGCGAACCGGGCGGGATAGTCATTCGGGTAGCGCTCCACGTAGCGCCTGGCCTCGGCGAGCTTGAAATCCGCCAGTTCCTTCCGGGCGGACTCGAGCCGGGCCTGGGCCGCGGGGTCGCCGGGGGCGGCCGCGACGGCGGTCTCGGCGGCCTTCGTGTGCTGCTCGATCACCGCCGTGGCCAGTTCGGATTCCTGCTTCTCCAACGCCGCATCGGCCCGCCCTGCCGGCTGTTCGCGCGCCTTGCGGACCCACGTGAGCGCCTCGTCGAGGTTGCCCATCTGCCGGTAGGCCTGCGCCACCGTGCGGTAATGGTTGAGATTATTGGGCTCCTTGGCGACGCGAGCGAGGGCCTCCTCGAGCAGTCGGCTGCCCATCGTGTCGCCGGTCACGACCTTCGCCGCCTGCTCCAGGGAGATGGCCTGCGCCTCATCGCGCAGCTTGTCGCGGAACGAGGCCTGGTCGTCCCACTTGTGCTTCCCCACCGTCTGGGCGACGGAGGCCTTGCGCATCAGGTTCTGGGCCTCGGCGTCGGCGGGTTTGTCGCGGAGGATGTCATCGGCCACCTTGAGGGCCTCGGCGGGTTTGCCGGCGGCGAGCCAAGCTTCGGCCAAGGCGAGGAGATTGGCGCGGTTGGCGGGCTCCTGCTCCCGGACGGCCTCGAGCGCGAACGCCACCGTCTCGGGCAGGTTCAGCCCCTTGGCGGCCTCGGCGAGCAGCTTGAGGGCGCCGACGCTGGTCGGATCCTTCTCCAGCAGCCCCTCCGCCGCCGCGAGCATCTGGGCGGGTTCCTTCTTCGCCGCGGTCAGGAGCACGGGGGCCGCCGAGAGGCCGGAGAGGGCGCGCCCGACAAAACCGCCGCCCTTGCCGCGATGCGCCCGGAGCTGGGCCACCCGACGGAGCTTCCGGACCGGCAGGCACCCGGGCTGCATCCGCAACACCTGCTCGGTGACCTCGATCACGTACTCGAGGTTGCCCCGATCCAACGCGATGCGAGCGTTCTCGATCAGCTTCTGATGTCGGGGATCCAGGGAAGCGACGGGAATCTCGGGCATACCCTGAAACGAAGGGCACCGGATCCGCGGTGGTCAACGTCAGAGTCCGGCTAACTTACTCACTATCCGGGAGCTGTAACCTTTTCGGTCCTCAATCGTCCGCCGCAATCCCCGCGGCCCGCGTCGCCGCGGCCAACGCCGCCACGCCGGCGGCGACCTCCGCCTCGATCGGCCCCTCCACCAGCAAGCGCAGCAGCGGCTCGGTCCCCGAGTAGCGTACCAGCACCCGACCGCGCCCGGCGAGACGCGCCTCCAGCGCCGCAATCGCCGCAGCCAGCGGGGGCAGGTCGGACAGCGGCGGCCGCTCCCGGACGCGGAGCGCCGCGGTCCGCTGCGGGAAGCGTTCCCATTGCCGGCGGAGGCGGGACAAGGGCTCGCCCCGACGACGCATCACCTCCAGCACCCGCAACGCCGCGACCAGGCCATCCCCGGTCGGCGAGACGTCGCCGCAGACGATGTGCCCGGAGGTTTCGCCGCCGAGGTTTGCGCCCTCCGCCCGCATCCGCGCGATCACCTGACGATCTCCGGTCGCGGTCCTCAGGACCCGGCCGCCGCGGCGGCCGACGGCCGCGTCGACCCCGAGGTTGCTCTGCTCCGTCACCACCAGCGTCCGCCCCGGGAGCGCATCGCGCTCGAGGGCATCCAGCGCGAGCAGCGTAAGGAGGTCGTCGCCGTCGAGCAGGGCCCCGGCCTCATCGCACAGGACCACGCGATCTCCGTCGCCATCATGGGCCAGCCCCAGGCGGGCGCCGGAGGCTGCGACCGCGGTGCACAGCGCCTGGGGGTGCTCGCTGCCCACGTCGCGGTTGATGTTGGTTCCGTCCGGTGCGATCCCGATCGGGATGACCTCGGCCCCGAGCTGCCGCAGCACCGCGGGCGTCGTTTCGACCGTGGCCCCGTGGGCGCAATCGACGACCAGCCTCCAGCCGCTCAGCGCGCCGGCCGGCAGCAGGGATGCGGCCCAGTCCCGATAATCCGGCGCCGCCGGGCGTTCCTCGGGCGCAGGCGCCGCGCACGGAGGGGGAGCCGAATCCAGCCAGGCCTCAACCGCGGCCTCGTCGCCATCGGTCAGCTTGCGGCCCCCGCGGGTGAAGAACTTGATGCCGTTGTCGGCCGCCGGATTGTGGGAGGCCGTCAATACCACCCCCAGCGCAGCCCCGCGCGTCTGGACGGCCCGGGCGACGGCCGGCGTGGGCAAAATGCCGAGGGAAAGGGGGCGCCCGCCCGCGGCGGCGATGCCGGCGGCGACCGCGGCCAGCAGGGCGGGACCGGAGGCGCGCGTATCGCGGCCCAGCAGTACCTCACCGAGCGACGGTTCGGAGCCGGCCCAGCGGGCGGCGGACCATCCCAGCCGGAACGCGAACGCCTCGTTCATCACGGGACCGCCATACGTCCCCCGGACCCCATCGGTGCCGAAGTGGCGCCGGCTCACGAACGGAAGAACTCGCGGACGGCCGTGAGCTTACGGCGGACGGCACCGCCCCGGAGGAGGTCCCGCGCAGGTTCGAGCCCAGCGCGCACGGAATTCACCCGGCCGGTCAACCAAAGTCCCGTGGCGGCATTCAGGACGACCGTATCCTCCAGTCCCCGCGGCGCCCGGCCTTCCAGCAGGCTTTCCACGCGGGCGAGGTTTTCCGCCAGGTCGCCTCCGGCGAGATCCGCAAAGGGCGCAGGCTCGAGGCCAAAATCGACCGCACGCCACATCCCCGCCACGTCCCGCCGCGCACCTACGCCGCGAACCAGGTTCTCCGTGGCGGTCGTGAGCTCGTCGATGCCACGGCCCGGCTCGATGGTGCCGTGCACGACCAACCCGGCGTGGGAGCCCAAGGCCTCCAGCGCCTCGGAGAGGAGGGGCACCAAGCCCGGGGAGAACGTTCCGACCAGGGCGTGCGCCGGGCGCCCCGGGTTGATCAGGGGCCCGAGGATATTGAACACGGTGCGTTGGCCCTGCTGGGCCAGCGCCCGCCGCACGGGGGCGATCAGCCGGAAGGCCGGATGGTAGGCGGGAGCGAACAGGAACGCGAAGCCCAGTTCGCGCAGGGCTCCGCGCAGGCGCTCCTCCCCCGCCTCGATGTCCACCCCGAGGCCCGCCAGCAGGTCCGCGCTGCCGCAGCGCGACGTGATGCCGCGGTTGCCGTGTTTGATCACCGGGACACCCGCGCTCGCGAGGACGAGCACGACCACGCTGGAAACATTGAATCCTCCGGAATGATCGCCGCCGGTGCCGACGATATCGATCGCCCGCCCGGACCATTCACCGAGCCCGGGATCTCGCGCCCGGTCGCGGAATGCCACCGCGAAGGCCGCCACCTCCGCCGCCGTCTCGCCCCGCCGCGCCAGGGCGGTCAGGAACGCGCCCTTATCGGCCTCCGTCTCCTCGGGACCGGCAAGCGCGGCCGCGATCCGTTGCACTTCGGCCGCGGTCAATTCCCGCCCGGCGGCCACTTCTGGAGTCAGTTCAGCAAGCAGGGGCATCGGGGTCAGCGAACGCCCCCGCGCCGCGGCCGCCAACCAAATTCCATCCGGCAAAACCCACTTGCCTCACGCAAGGGCGCCCGCGGAGGATGCCTGCTTCATGATCATCCGACCCAAGGTTCGCGGCTTCGTCTGCGTCACCTCCCACCCCGAGGGCTGCGCGGCGCACATCCAGGAGTGGATCGACCACGTCAAGGCGAAGGGCCCCGTCACGCGGGGTCCCAAGCGCGTCCTCGTGATCGGCGCCTCCACCGGGTACGGCCTCGCCTCGCGGATCACCGCGGCCTTCGGCTCCGGCGCCGCCACCGTGGGTGTCTTCTTTGAGCGTCCCTCCGAGGAGGGGCGTCCAGCCACCCCCGGCTGGTACAACACCCTCGCCTTCACGCGCGCCGCCCGGGCGGCCGGGCTCAAGGCCTTCAACCTCAACGGGGATGCCTTTTCCGACGACATCAAGCGCCAGACCCTCGCCACGATCCGCGCCGAACTCGGTCAGGTCGATCTGGTCGTTTACTCCCTTGCCTCCCCGCGGCGCACCCACCCCCGCACCGGCGTCGTGCACCGCTCGGTCCTCAAGCCGGTCGGGCAACCCTACACCAATCGGACCGTGGACACAGACAAGGGCATCGTGAGTGAAGTGACGATCGAGCCGGCCACGGAGGCGGAGATCGCGGACACGGTGGCGGTGATGGGCGGCGAGGATTGGGAGCTCTGGATGAACGGCCTCGCCGAGGCCGGGCTGCTGGCACCCGGGGCCCAATCGGTGGCGTATTCGTACATCGGGCCGGAGGTCACGTGGGCGATCTACAAGAACGGGACCATCGGCCTCGCGAAGAATGACCTCGAACGGGCGGCGCGGAACATTGATTCCCTGCTCAAGCTGAACGGTGGCGGCCGGGCCTTCGTTTCCGTGAACAAGGCGCTCGTCACCCAGGCCAGTTCCGCGATCCCGGTGGTTCCCCTCTACATCGCCATCCTGTACAAAGTCATGAAGGCGGCCGGCAGCCACGAGGGCTGCATCGAGCAGATTCAACGCCTGTTCGCGACCGAGCTCTACGGGGACCGGCCGCCGCGGTTCGACGAGGCCGGCCGCGTGCGCATTGACGACTGGGAGATGCGCCCCGAGATCCAACGGGCGGTGCGGGAGATCTGGCCGCGCGTGACCACCGAGAACCTCGCGCAGGAGACGGACATCGCCGGCTACCGCTCCGAATTCCTGAAGCTTTTCGGTTTCGGCCTGCCAGGGATCAATTACGAGGCGGAAACCGAGCCGCACCACCCGATGATCTGAGGGGCGGCCCGTGCGCGCCGTGCTGCAACGCGTCTCCGCCGCGCGGGTCACCGTGGACGGCCAGGAGACGGGAGCGATCGGGCCCGGCCTGCTCGTCCTGCTGGGCGTGGCCGCGGAGGACACCGAGGAGGACGCCGCCTGGCTGGTCGGCAGGATCCTAGCGCTGCGGCTGTTTCCGGACGACGCGGGGCGGATGGACCGCAGCGTGGCCGAAATCGGCGGGGGTTTGCTCGTCGTGAGCCAGTTTACCCTCCTGGCGAGTTTGCGGAAAGGTACCCGACCGTCCTTTCACCCGGCCGCGCGCCCCGAGGTGGCGTTGCCCTTGTACGAACGCTTTTGCGCGTTGGCTGAGGAGCAATTGGGCCGGCCGGTGGCAACCGGCCGTTTTGGCGCGGAAATGGCCGTGACCTCGACCAATGCCGGCCCGGTGACCCTGCTGCTGGATTCACGCCGGCGTGACTGAGGCGAGCGGCAGACGTCACGCTGGTTCGAATCATCCCGTTTGGATTGGGGAACCTCCCCTATCATTTCGGGTCCAGCTGGGAATAATTCCCCACTCCGGAAGCGGACAACCGGACTGAAACCTACCTAAATATATATCTATCTGAAACTAGTATAACCGCGACGCTTTGGCACGCCCTGTGCAGAGCGTGTGAACACCACCATGCAAACCCCGTTCCCCCTCCCTCCCCAAGGTGCGGAACCGCTCTTCACCCGCGAGCGCCGGCAACACCGGCTCCAGCGGTTTCTCGAAACGTTCGAGCGGACCGCACTGCCGAGCCTGAACCTGCCGCGCGAACTGTCTGCCCTGCGGGGGTCCGCCGCCGTGGAGTTTCGACCCGTCGACGAGCGTCCGGCCTGAGCCGGCGCCGGTTCAATCCGGCACGGTCAGGGGCCGTCCGTTGTCTTTGGCCCCCAATCCCAGCAGGAAGGGGGCCGCCCGACGCGCCCATTCCTCGGGTCGCGGATAGCTGCCCGCCCCCTCGCCCCAGCACGACCGCAGCAATTCGGTGTCAATCACGCCGGGATTGAGCGGCACGGCCGTCATTCCCGCCGGCAGTTCCGCCGCCAGCGCCCGCGTCAGGCCCTCGACCGCCCACTTCGACATGCAATAGGACGCCACCTCGGGGGCGACGCTGCGCCCCCACCCCGAGCTGAGGTTCACGATGACGCCGCGACGCCGCGCCACCATCGCGGGCACGAAATGCCGGATCACGTTCTGCACCCCGCGGATGTTCGCGTCCACCAGGCGGGTGAACTCGCGGTCATCCTGTTCCCAGAGCGGCGCCAGCCGATTGATGATCGCCGCATTGTTGATCAGCAGGTCGGGGGGCTGATCGTGCTCGAGCACCTTGGCCGCCCACAACGCCACCTTGGCGTCCAGACCGACGTCCACGCAGGTGAAATCGTGGGGCGCGCCGTGGGTCATCCGCAGATCGAAGACGCCCGCGCCGGTGCGGCCGCAACCGATGACCGTGTGGCCCGCGGCAATGAACTCCTCGACCAGCGCTCGGCCGAGGCCGCGGGTGACTCCCGTGATGACGATCTTCATAGAGAAGGCTCAAGGCTGGGCGCAGGCGAGCCGCCGACGCGAGCCGGAAGCCACCCCGGTACGGGCAATCGCGTTGCCAGCCGGGCCCCTTCCCTGCTCGTCTCCGCGTGATGAAGTTCCTCGCCCCCGGCCTGCTCCTGCTTCCGTTCCTCCTGGGCGCGAGCGCCTCCGCCGCCCCCCGCCCCAATGTGCTCCTGCTCTGTGTGGACGACCTGAAGCCGAACCTGGGCGCGTATGGCGACCCGTGGGCGCGGACGCCGCACCTTGACCGCCTCGCCGGCCGCGGAATGCGGTTCGACCTCGCCTTCTGCAACCAGTCGGTCTGCTCGCCCTCGCGCAATAATCTCCTCCTCGGCTCCCGTTCCACCTCTCTCGGGATCTACGGTCTCGCGCAGAATTTCCGCCAGGCGGTCCCGGGCGCGGTCACGCTCCCCCAGCATTTCATGCGGCACGGTTGGCGCGCCGAGGCGGTGGGCAAGATCCTGCACACGGGTCACGGCAACCGCGACGACGACGCCTCCTGGAGCGTGCCTACGGTCGTGGAGAAGGTGGTCGAGTACCTGGATCCGGCGAACTCCGCTCAGGGCCAGCTGACCCGGGAGGAGGCTTACTTCACCAATCAGCGACTCGGGGAAATCCGCTCCCTGCCCCGCGGCGCGGCCTGGGAGCGGCTTGACGTCCCGGATTCGGCGTATGCCGATGGCCGGATCGCCGACGAGGGCATCCGCCGGCTCCAGGGCGCCGCGACCCGGCCGGAAACGCCCTTCTTCCTCGCCCTCGGTTTCGTGAAGCCGCACCTGCCCTTCACCGCGCCGAGCCGCTACTGGGACCTGCACGATCCGGCGCGGCTGCCGCTGCCCGAATTCACCGCGGATCCGGCCGGCGCCCCCGCCTACGCCGGCAAGGTCGGCGGCGAGATCGTGAACTACAGCCCGCTCGAGGTGGACAACCTGAAGGGCGAGGCCCTGCAGCGGACGCTGATCCACGCGTACTACGCCTGCGTGAGCTACGTTGACGCGCAGATCGGCCGCGTGCTCGCGGAGCTGGACCGTCTCGATCTGGCGCGGAACACGATCATCGTCCTCTGGGGCGACCATGGCTGGCACCTGGGGGACCATGGCTATTGGACCAAGCACACCAATTACGAGCAGGCGAACCGCATCCCGCTGGTCATCGTGGCCCCGGGGGTCGCGCGGCCGGGAACCTCCACGCGGCAGCCCGCGGAGACGGTGGATGTCTTCCCCACCCTCGCCGAACT
>JAIXQE010000004.1 GCA_027485815.1 Opitutaceae bacterium | reverse complement strand
CTCGAAAACGGCAAGGTCAAGAAATTCCTCCAACAACGGCATCCGGAACTCCTCGAAGAACTGCTCGAAGTTGCCGCGCTCGAAGCCTTGTAGGCCCACTTTCATCCGAACCACACCGGCACCATAGTTCAACGGGCTGGCACCCATACGCCGCAACGTCCAAAGCCGAGAGGCGAATACGGGCACGAGGCCTCACGGCTTGGTGGAATATGTTCTTTTCGTGGTTCGGATGAACCTTTTCACACTTCCCACCTAGTGGCAGTCGAGGCATCGCGCCGGTTCGCGACTGCCGAGAAATCGCCGCGCGCATCCAATGTCTACCGTGATTCCGCCGAGTCGATGACTCTCGCTTGACCCGAGATCGAAAACTGCAAACGTGCCGCACCAATGCGCCGTCTGCTCCCATTCCTCAGTCTTCTGCTGCTGGCCACGTGGCTGCCGGCCACTGAGCACTGCGCGTTGGAAGCGGCGGGAGTGCTCTCGAATACCTGTTCCGACGGGTGTTCAGACAAGTCGGGCCAAGCGGATGGCTGCGACACCGTTGAAAACGGTGCTTACAAACTCTCCGGCGATACGCTGAAAGTTCCGGCGCCCGACCTGTTCGCGTGCGTGTGCCACCTTTGCCTGCATCAAATCCGGTTGGACGCGACGCGCGAACTGGTCCCTTCGTCCGCTGCGCTCTATGCGCGACCGCGCGATTGGGTTCCGAGCTGGCAGTTTGTGCGACGGGCGGCTCCGCCCTCGCGCGCTCCTACGCTGCTTTGCGCCTGATCAGTCCCTGCGCGGACTGATCGGCGTTTTTTCATGTTCGCGACGCCTGCGGGCGTCGCGTTTCCGGGCCGTGCTGCGCCCGTGTTCTCCCGACTACGTTTCCACCCTTTCCCATGAAGATCCCACTGTCCCACTTTTCATTCCGCCCGTTGGGCGGACTCCTCCTCCTCACTCCGCTCCTGCGCGCTCAAGAAGCCGCGCCCACGGAATCCGCGCCCTTCTCGCTCCCGGCCATCGTGAGCGCCGTCGTGTCGCAGAATCCCGAATTGAAATTCTACGAGGCCGAAATCGCCGCCGCCAAAGCTGGCGTGCGATCATCGACCACGCTCAATAATCCCGAGCTGTCGCTCGATCTCGGCCGTCGCCGCGTGCGCGACGCGTCCGGTGTCCTTGCTGGCGAAGGCACCTCGTGGGGCGTCTCTGTGACGCAGACCTTCGAGTGGCCCGGCCGCCTCGCGCTCCGCAAGGCGGTGGCCAACCGCCAAGTCGAACTCGCCGAGTTGGGACTGGGCCGGTTTAAGGCCGCGCTCGAGTCCCGCGCCCGCGTGCTCGCCTTCGGTCTCTATGCCTCCGCCGAAAAAGGCGAAGCCGCCCGCGAAGTCGCGGATCGCTTTTCCGCGTTGAAGGAAACATTCCTCGCCCGCGATCCAGCCGGCGTGACTCCGCTTCTCGAAACCCGCGTGATCGAAGCGACCGAGCTGGCGCTCCAGCGGCAGGCCACCGAATCCACGCTCGCGATGCAAAACGCGCTCGTGGAACTGAACCAGCTTCGCGGCGTGGCTCCGGCGACTCCAATCAAAGCGTCCGCCTCCAATCTCGCGTTCAACGCCGCGCCCGCCCTCGACACACTGCTGTCGGCCGCCCGCGAAAACAATTTCGATTTCCGTTCCAAGAAAGTGGAATTGGAGCAACAAGGCTTCTCGGTGCAGCTCGCGCAGCACGAACGCTACCCGACGTTCAGCGTGAGCCCGTATGTTTCGCAGGCGAAGGCCGGCGACAAGGAAACCAACTTTGGTGTCGGCCTCTCGATTCCGCTGCCGCTGAACGCGCGCAACCGCGCCGGAGTCGACGTGGCCAAAGCCCGCCAGCGCCAAGCCGAGGTCGCCGTGCTCATCGCACAGCGTGACCTCGAACGCGAAGTCATCGGCACCGCGCAGGCGTTCGCCGCCAAGCTCGCCGAATCGCAACGCTGGTCACCCGAGTCCGTCCGGAAATTCCGGGAAGCGGCGGAACTCGCCGATCGCCACTACCGCCTTGGCGCGGTTCCGGTCGCGACCTATGTCGAACTGCAAAAGGCCTACTTGGAAGCCGTCGAGGCGCTGCTCGACACGAAGCGCGAAGCCCTCGAAGCCGGCCTCAAGCTCCAGCAACTCACCGGACTCGATTTCAAGCCCGTGGAGATCGTCCCATGAAATCCGTCCATCACCGCTTCGCCGTTTTCCTCGCCGGATGCGCACTGCTGCTGAGTGGCTGCGGCAAGTCGGGCGAGACCGCCGCCAAATCCGAACACGATGAAAGCGGGGCCGAGGGAGTCTCTTTCAAGGAAGGCCGGGGCCTCAAGTTCACCCCGGAAATCGTCAAGGCGCTCGAACTCAAGGTCAGTGCAGGCGAGGAGCGGGCCATCGCGGGCGAACTGCGCCTCTCAGCCCAGGTGTTCCGAACCGTGCCGGACGTGCTCGCCTCGGTTAGCCTGTCTCCAGCCGATGCGGCGCTGCTCCAAAAGCAGACCTTCACCGGCGCCAAGCTGGTGCGGGTGGATCGCGGGGGCGAATCGGCCAACGGCCGCGTCGATGCCGTCTTCGCAATTGATCGCACGCCCGCGCCCGTCGTCGGCGACTTCGTTTCCCTCGTCCTCAATCCCGCGCCGCGCACCGTGCTGACCGTCCCGCGCTCTGCGCTGCTCGACAGCGCTGCGGGGCTTTTCGTCTACGTCGTCAACGGCGAGTTCTACCTGCGCACGGCCGTCAAGGTCGGTGCCCGCTCCGCCGATTTTATTGAAATCACCGACGGGCTCTATGCCGGCGACAGCGTCGTCGCGTCACCCGTCGAACAACTCTGGCTCGCCGAACTGCGCCTCACCAAGGGCGGCGGTCACAGCCACTAACTTCACCTTCTTCAGGTCCCAACATGATCGACAAAATTTTAGAGTTCGCCCTGCGCCAGCGCGTTTTTGTGCTGCTCGCCGCAGTGGCGCTCATCGCCATCGGCGCGTGGTCGGCGTCCCGCCTGCCCATCGACGCCGTGCCCGACATCACCAACGTGCAGGTGCAAATCAACACCTCCGTTCCCGCCCTCGCGCCCGAGGAAATCGAAAAACTCATCACCTATCCCATCGAAGTGGAAATGGGCGGCATCGAAAAGCTCCTCGAAGTGCG
>JAIXQE010000093.1 GCA_027485815.1 Opitutaceae bacterium | reverse complement strand
TAAGTAAATCGAAAAAAGATTTCGTATGGTCGCTAGAAAGTAGTGGTGAAGTAGTGGTCGAGTAGTGGCGAAGTGGCGATGTAGTGGTGGCGGAACGAGAAATTCCTAGCGAACGCTAGGGGTGGCGTGTCCACGGATTTATAGGTAGATCATGCGGCTGGTGCCGCTCTTCCGAGTGTTGAGTGAAGTGCTGGATAGCGGTGGGTGAATGGTGCCGGCTGGGTCACTCAATTGCTCGATAACGGGCTTTCGCGGCTGCTTCATATGGCGTTTAGACTCGCCACCGTATGGTTTTTAGGTATGGTTTGAATCATGGTGAGATTCGATAAACCCTGTGTGCTTGCGAACGGTGCCGTGGAGTATTTCCGGGAGCACATGGCCATGGGTGATTACCTCACTCAGGAAGGAAAGGTGGAGATGACGTGGCAGGGTCAGGGTGCCAAACGGCTTGGATTGGAAGGCGTGTGCGAGCTGGCCCACTTCACCAATCTTTGTGCCGGACTTCATCCTGTCACCGAAGCGAAGCTCATGGTGCGGAATAAGGGTGAGAACCGGCGGGTCTGCTACTTTGGGCAGATTTCGCCACCCAAGGATGTGTCGGTGCTGCACCTGGTCGGCGGCGACGAACGGATCGGACAGTGGTGGCAGGAAGCCGTGGCCGAAACGCTCAAGGAAGCGGAGGCCCTGACGGCGACGCGGGTGCGGCGCGACGGCCAAAACTTCGACCGACGCACGGGGGAAATGGTCGCGGCTGCGGTCACCCATGACGCCAACCGGGCGCTCGACCCCCAGTTGCATACCCACGTTTGCATCATGAACATCACATTCGACGCGAGTGAAGGTCGGTGGAAAGGCGTCCAGCCGTCCGGATTCTACCGGCATCAGGGCTACCTGCGGGAAGTCTGCTACAACAAACTCGCGACGCTGATGACGGCGGCTGGGTATGAGTTGGAATCCGGCCAGCGCATCGGTTTCGCGGTCAAGGGAGTCCCGCCGGCCTTGCGCGAGATGTTTAGCAAACGTCGGCGAGCCATTCTCCGGGAGGCGGCTGCGACCGGAAACCAATCCCAGGATGGACTACAGGCCATCGCCGTTCGGAGCCGAGCCGACAAAACCAAAGCCACCGCGGCTTCCTTGCGCGCGGGATGGCTCGTCGAGGCCGGCGAGCACCTCGACGCGTTGCGGGCCGTCGTGGCGCGCGCAGCCGGGGTCTCAGCCGGTGGGGCGCCCATCACGCCGGCCGAAGCCTTGCGCTCCGCCGAAGCCCACGTCTTCGAGCGCAAATCGGTCGTCGATGACCGGCTCCTGCTACGGGAAGCGCTCGTGGCCGGTCGCGGTCGTGTGACCCTCGATGCCCTGAACCGCGCGATGGTCAGTCGTGAGCGCTCGGGTGACCTGGTTCGCGTCGACGAGGAAATCGCCTCACGCGATGCCCTGGACGCGGAGCGGGAATTCACGGGCTGGGCGAACGGGCAACTCAAGGCCCGCAAGCGGTTCGGCCTCGCGCCCGGTCGAATGGACCTTGGCGCCGATCAAGCTGCCGCCGTGCGAGGTGTCCTTGGCTCCACTTCCGGCGTCGTGCTCCTCCAGGGCGACGCGGGCACCGGCAAAACCACCTGCCTCAAATCCGTCGTCGCGGGTATCGAGCACGCCGGAGGCCGGGTGTTTGGGTGCGCCCCGTCTTCCGGCGCAGCAGACGTCCTGCGCCGGGAACTCACCCCGGAGGCCGATACGCTGCAGCAATTGCTCGCCAACGAGGCGCTGCAACAGGCAACGAAGGGGCGCGTTCTAATCGTGGATGAAGCCGGGCTCGTGTCGGTGCGGCAGATGCGCGACCTCTGCCGGCTGGCCGCTCGGAATGACAACCGGTTGCTCCTCGTTGGCGACATCAAGCAACACACCTCGATCGAGGCGGGTGACGCGATCCGCTGCCTTCAGGAATTTGCCCGCGTGCCGGTCTTCCATCTTACCAAGATTCGCCGCCAGAAGGACCCGGCATACCGCAAGGCGGTCGCCCGGCTGGCGCAGGGCGATGCCTTTGGCGCCTTCAATGAATTTTCCCGTCTTGGGGCCGTGCGTGAACTGCCCGACAGCGGTGCCCCCTGGCAGGAGGCCGCCGCGGACTACGTGCGGACGGTGCAATCGGGCAAGTCATGCCTGGCGATTTCGCCGGTATGGGAAGAGATCCATGACTTCACGTCGGTCGTGCGTGCCCAGTTGCGCGCCGCGGGTGTCCTTACCGGTAACGAGCACGCGATCAGAACGGTAGAGCCCTTCAAGTGGACGCAGGAAGAACGTCGGCGGGTGGAGAACTACCGGCCGGGCGATGTGCTCACGTTCCATCACATCTGGGGCCAATTCCGGAAATTCGATGCGGTGGCCGTGGTGCGGCGTGAGGAGCGTCAGCTGGTGCTGCGCGGGACCGACAGTCGTGAGCTGCGGATCGATCCGCGCCACGCCAGCGGTTTCGAGGTGGGATCGACCGAGGAAATCTCCCTCGCAGTGGGCGACCGGCTCTTGATTCGCGCGAACGTGAAGCCGGCGGATTTGCGCAATGGTGACTTGGTTGAAGTCGCGGGCATCGCCCCCAACGGAGAAATTCCGCTGAAAGACGGGCGCGTGCTGCCAGCCTGGTTCCGCGGTTTTACCCACGGGTATGCCACCACCTCCCATGCGTCGCAGGGAAAGACCGTAGATCGAGGTCTCCTGCTCATGGCCGATGCCGGGATTGCGGCGGGCAACCTGAAGCAGGCGTATGTCTCAAACTCCCGCTTCCGCGAGAGCCAGATAATCTATACCTCCGACCGCGAGGCGGCCCGGGACGCCATGATGCGCACCGCGGACCGCAAGCTCGCGATGGAGATGGTCGGCGCGGCCCCGACCGAAAACCCGTCGCCTCGGCGCTCGTGGCGAGCGCGCTGGGCGGCGCGCCTCACTCCGTCAGTCACGCCGAAAGCCGCATGAGCATCGAAGTCTTTCCCGGAACGAAGCCGCTCACGCGCCCGCCGCCGCCGAACTGGGGCGAAATCTCGCCCAACGGCGAGCCGGCGCGCGTGGTGCGCTTCGCGCTGATCGGCGGCTGGGTTTCCTATCCCTTCGATCAGCTCAAACGCTGGGAGCATACGTTGGGCGAACCCGAGCTGCTGACGATCAAGGCCGACCGCGACGAAATCGTCGTCGAAGGCCGCGAGCTGACCGAGGTTCGGGCGGCGCTCGATCTCGGCCGGTTGTGCGAGCTGCGGGTCAACTTTCCGCGGCCGACCGGCGCCCGGCCGGGGCCGCAGGTCCGGTGCATCACGATTGAAACGACATGAGGCATGGCGCAAAAACGTCTCAACGATCCCGGACAACTCGACCTCTTCGCGCACCCCAACCATGAGCGAACTCCTGAACTACGGACGGATGGCGGACACCCATTGGCGGGAGCATTGTCCGCGAATGGTGCGGGATCTGGAGGCGCGGGGCCGGCTGCTCCCGGCACTGCTGGAGGCCCAGGAGCGGACGCTGGACGAGATGGAAACGCTGATGCGCCAGTTCAAACGCCAGGGGCTGAGTCCCCAGCAGGCGCACGATCAGGCGTGGGAGCTGGTGCGGGAGAAGTATCTCCTGTTGCCGCCGGAGCAGCCGACGTAGGCCCGCTCAATGCGGCCAACTACCGCATCACCGATGCCGACCGCATTGGCGAAGGCGGGCTGAAACAGAAGTATCGGCAAAACGTCGCGGCCATCCGCGCGCTTCGCCGCGTGCAGGCCGAATCCCGGGCGCCAACGCCAGACGAGAAATCCGCTTTCGCCAAGTATGTCGGTTGGGGCGGATTGCCGCAGGTGTTTGCCACCCCGGACGACGCGACGCAGTGGCGAGCGGAGCAGGTGGAATTGGCCGCCCTGCTGGAGCCAGACGAGATGAGTTCAGCGCGAGCCACGGTGCTCAACGCCCACTATACGTCGCCAACCGTGATCCGTGGGATGTATGCAGCGTTGGATCGGTTTGGATTCAAACACGGTCGAATCCTCGAGCCCGCGTGCGGGCTCGGGCATTTCTTCGGTTTGATGCCGGAGGCGATGGCCGCGCGGTCCCGCCTTACCGGAGTGGAAATTGACCCGCTCACAGCCCGGCTCGCGAAGGCACTCTATCCGGACGCGGACATCCGTTCGCAAGCCTTCGAAAATGTGACGCTGCCGACTAACGGCTTCGACCTCGCCTTATCGAATGTCCCGTTTGGCGACTACGCGCCCTTCGATCCAAAGCTCAATCCTCGGAAATTCCATATCCACGATTACTTCTTCGTCGCAGCGGCCGAACGCGTGCGACCCGGTGGATTGGTCGCCTTCATCACGTCGCGCGGGACCCTCGACAAACAGTATCCGCACCTGCGCGACGCGGTGGCCAAGTCGTGCGATTTTGTCGGCGCGATACGGCTGCCGAACACGGCATTCAAGAAGAACGCCAACACCGAGGTCACAACCGACATCGTGTTTCTCCGGAAGCGCGCGCCCGGCGAAAGGCCCGGCGGCCTCCCGTGGCGGGAAAGTCGGCCGCTCGGCACGGAGTCGAATCCGATCTTTCTGAACGAATACTTCCACGCGCACCCGGAGATGATGCTCGGCAAGCTGGAACGCGTGGAGCACGGCATGTATGGCCGGGAGGAAGTCAGACTCAGCGCAGACGGTCGCGATCTGGGTGAGGCAATCGCAGGTGCCGTGGCCACGCTGCCGGCCGGTGTTTTCAAACCGCTGACGGAGGCTCAATCGGCGGCACTGCGGCAGACCATTCCGGCTCCGCCGGGCGTCAAGCCCAACGCCTACGTGCTGACGAACGAGGGCGGTGGTGGCATCGCTGTGCGCGACGGTGACGAACTGCGCCTGTTGACCGATCTCCCGGCGGCGCTGGCCCGTCGCATCCGGCGATTGATCTACGTGCGCGACGCGGCGCGCGATTGCCTGCGCACGCAGGTCGAGAATCGGCCGGATGAGGAAGTCGAGGCGACGCGCTTCCGCCTCAATCAGGACTACGACTATTTCACAGGGCAGTTCGGCCCCGTGTCGCACTCGGCCAACGTCCGCGCATTCGCCGGTGACCCTGACCTGCCGTTGCTCCTCTCGTTGGAGAACTACGACGACGACACCAATATCGCGACCAAGACCGCCATCTTCCGGGAACGGACCATTCAGCGCCGCCAGCCGG
>JAIXQE010000105.1 GCA_027485815.1 Opitutaceae bacterium | reverse complement strand
GGGCGGATATCCTGACGGTCGGCGCGCGCTACGGCTGGTGAGGGTTCGCCGATGGCACAACTGGCTCAAGCCCATCGTCCCCCACCCGCGGTTCCGGCCGGTCCGGCCGCGGCAGGGCCACTGCGCCGGCTGAGCTTTCCCGCGCTGGGTACGCGCTGCGAGGTCCAGTATTATCTGGGCGGCAACGACCCGCGGCCGGGCCAAGCGTTCGAACAGGAGGTGGTCGCGTGGGTGCAGGCCTTCGAGGCCCGCTATACCCGGTTTCGCTCCGACAGCCTGATCGGCCGCATCAACGCCGCGGCCGGCCGCGACTGGGTGGCCATCGACGCCGAGATGGAGGTGATGCTGCAGGTCTGCGACACCCTGCACTTCATGACCCAGGGCGTGCTGGATCCGACCAGCCTGCCGCTGCAACGCCTGTGGGACTATCAGGCGCCGGTGCCGCGGCTGCCGACCGAAGCGGAAATCGAACGGGCGCGGGGCCTCGTCGGCTGGAAGAAGGTCGCCCGGGCGCCGGGACGCATCTTCCTGCCGGAGCCGGGGATGGCCCTCGACTTCGGCGGCTTCGGCAAGGAGTTCGCGGTCGATCGGGCGATCGAGATCGCGCGCCGCCACGGCGTGGCGCATGCGCTGGTGGACTTTGGGCACGACCTGCGGGCGCTGGGGCGGCCGCCGGACCGGGCTGCCTGGCATATCGGATTGGAGGACCCGGCGCGGCCCGGCGCCACGGCGGGCAGCGTGGCGGCGGTCGACCGGGCCGTCGCCTCTTCGGGCGACTACCTGCGGCACGTGGAAATCGCGGGGCGCCGCTACGGGCACATCGTTGATCCGCGTTCGGGGCGGCCCGTGGCCCACGGGTGCCGGCAAGCCACCGTCGTGGCGGGAACCTGCCTGCAGGCGGGCGTCCTTTCGACCACCGCCTTCGTTCTCGGCATTCCCCGGGGCGTCGACTTCATCCAATCCTTCCCCGGGGCGGAGGGCTTGCTCGTGGGCGAGCAGACCCGGGCGCAGACGCGGGGCTTTTTCCATTATGTCGCGACTTGAACTGAGCCTGCTGGCCGCCACGGCCTGCGCGGTGGTGTCCCTGCGCGGGGCAATCCAGCCCGGCGACCGCTTTCCCGAACTGACGGGCGACGATCTCCCGCGCCTGGCGGGCGAGGCGCTGCCGGAACGGACCGGGCGGGTGGTGCTGGTGGACTTCTGGGCGTCGTGGTGCGGGCCGTGCAAGGCTTCGTTCCCGGTGCTGGATCAATTGCACCGCGACTATGCGGCCCAGGGCCTGGTCGTCGTGGGGGTCGGCGTCGATGAGAAGCCGGCGGCGGCGGCGGACTTCGTGCGGCGGCTGGCGCCGACCTTCCCCGTCGTGCATGACCGGGCGCAGCGGCTCGTGCGGGCCGTGGCGGTGCCGACGATGCCCACCAGCTATCTCCTCGGCCGCGACGGCCGCGTGCGTTTCCTCCACCGCGGGTTCCACGGCGAGCGCTCCGCGCGCGAGCTCCGGACCCAGATCGAAGCCCTCCTCGCCGAAAAGCCCTGACCATGCGCCGCCTACTGCCTCTCCTCGCCGCTCTCGTCCTGCTCGGTTCCGGGTGTGCCGGCCCCAACCTCGTGCGTGTCCAGCCGTGGGAACGCGCCACCCTGTCCTCCTATGCCCTGCGGCCCGACCGGGACCCGCTCCACACCTCGATGATGGAACACACCTTCTTTTCCCGCGAGGCGGCGGCCGGGGGCCGCGGCGTCGGCGGCAACGGCTGCGGTTGCAATTGAACGGCGCCAGCTTTTTCTGCCCGCCATGCTGCCCCTGCCGACCTTCCTCGCCCGCCACCCGCTCTTCACCCTGCCTGGCCTCGTGCTGATGACCCTGCTGCAGCGGGCCCCGGCCGTGCGGCCGGCGGTGGCGGCGGCGGAGAACCTCGTGCTGCGCTCGCCCCTCGGGCAAATGCTCAAGGGGGCGTTCACCGTGGCGGGCTTAGGCGCGATGCATTCCCGGGCGGGCGCGACCACGTTCGTCCGTAATCCCGCCGCCAATCCCCTGCCGGGCAACGTCGGGGCGCCGGTCTCCATGACCTTTACCTATACGGGCACCCCGAGCGCGCCGCAGTATTTCCGGGTGACGGGTTCGCTGCCCCCGGGCCTGCGGTTCACGCCGGCGTTGACCAATGGGAATGTAATTTCCCGCAATCCGGTGATCAGCGGCACGCCGACTGCGGCCGGCGAGTACACGATCTTCGTGCAAGGCGTTGGGACCGGCGGTAGCGGTCCCCTCGAACCCATCCGGTTCACGATCACGGATGGTTCGCCGCCGGTGCCGCCGACCATCACCCAACAGCCGACGAACCAGTCCGCCCTCGCGGGCGGGGACGTGATCTTCACCGCCGCCGCGAGCGGCACGCCGGCCCCGACGCTGCAGTGGTGGCGCGATGGCCAGCCGATTGCCGGCGCGACCGGGGCGACCTACACCGTCGCGAATGTCCGGGCCACCGATGCCGGGGTGTATTCGGTCGTCGCGACCAATGCCGGGGGCAGCCAGCTCAGCTCCGGCGCCACCCTGACCGTGATCGCGCCGAACGCGAATGCCCGCCTGAGCAACCTCTCCGTGCGGACCAATCTCGCGGCGAGTGCGACCCTGATCGTCGGCGTGGCGGTATCCGATGGTTCCCGCAACGTGCTGTTCCGGGCGATCGGCCCCACCCTCGCGGCCTTCCAAGTCCCCGGCACGCTCGCCGATCCGCGCCTCGAGCTTTACAGCGGCCCCGCGAAGGTGAATGAGAACGACAATTGGGCGCCGACGCTCTCGCCGGTATTTGCGAGCGTTGGGGCCTTTGCGCTGACCCCGGGGAGCCGCGACGCGGCGCTGGTGGCCCCGCTGACGCCGGGTGGCTTCACCGCTCAGGTGCCGGGGGCGACAGGCGGGGTGGTGCTGGTGGAGGCCTACGACACTGTCCCGACCGGGGCGGGGCGGCTGGTCAACGTTTCGGCCCGCAATCGCGTCGGCACCGGCGATGACCTTCTCATCGCGGGCTTCACCATCTCGGGCACCGGCAACAAGCCGCTCCTCATCCGGGCGGTGGGTCCGACCCTGGCGGCCTTCGGGGTGGGCGGCACCTTGGCCGATCCGAAGCTCGAAATCTACAATGCGGCGGGCGTGAAGCTGACCGAGAACGACACCTGGTCGCCCGGTCTGGCGACGACGTTCGCGAGTGTCGGCGCGTTCCCGCTGGCGGTCGGCAGCCGGGATGCCGCGCTGCTGACCTCGCTGCCCCCGGGCAGCTACACGGCGCAGATCCGCGGGTCCGACGGCGGCACCGGCGAGGCGCTGGTGGAGATCTACGAACTGCGGTAACGCGGGCGCCCCGCGAAAGGGGTTGGCGCGGACGCGGCGGCAAGGCTCGGAGGATGGCCACAAAAGGCTCAAGGGCCGCTGGGCGCGGAGCAGACTGATGAAGGCGTCCATAGACGCCGCGGGGATTTTAGGGCGAGCGCTCGGAGGCCGGGATTCGAACCAAAGCCTTGAGGGATTCATGCCCGAACGGCTGCGCGGTGGAGAGCACCTTGGCTCGAGCCCCGGCTTTGACCGCTCCCGTGATGGAGTCCCGCGGCGTCTATGGACGCCACGCACGGCCCCGACCACGGATTCGACCCTTTGCGCCTTTTGTGGCCAACCCGTGTGGGCCGATCGGCTCGGAGGATGGCCACAAAAGGCTCAAAGGGCCGCTGGGCGCGGACCAGATTGATGAAGGCGTCCATAGACGCCGCGGAGATTTGAGGGCGGGCGCACGGAGGGCAGGGCTCCCAACCAAGCCGCACGGTCCTCGTGCCCGAACGGCTGCGCGGTCTGAAGTGCGTCGGGTCACTCCTCCCGCTTCAGCAGTTCCCGTGATGGAGTCTCGCGGCGTCTATGGACGCCACGCACGGCCCCGCCCGCGGATTAAACCCTTTGCGCCTTTTGTGGCCAAACTGCTCCGGAGCTGGAAACAGGCCGATTTGCTGGTCCTCCCGCCGCGTGAGGAGTACGGCTCCGCCGCCCCGCGAAAGGGGTTGGCGCGGGCGCGGCGGACGGTTCCATTGCTCAGGATGACGTCCGCCCGCCTCCTGACCCTCGTCCTGACCGCGACCCTGAGCCGGCTCGCGGCGCAGATCCCGCAGCTCAGCGCGACCCTCGCCCTGCCCGCCCCCGCGCTCACGCCCGGCGGCGGCGCCCTCTCGATCGAACTGCGCAACCACTTCGGTTTTCCGGGCGTGGCCGGGCCGGTGGTCCAATTCGACACGTCCCTGGGCCGCTTCAACGTGGAGCTGCGCTCGGATGCCGCGCCCCGCCACGCGGCCAACTTCCTGGCCTACGTCCAGGCAGGCACCTATGCGGGAACCTTCATCCATCGCTCCGCGGCGCTCGACGGCGGCGGCAGCTCGATCGTGCAGGGCGGTGGCTACCGTTCGACCGGCGGCAGCAACGTGTCGAACGTGGCCAAGCTGGCCCCCGTGGCCCTCGAGTACGTCCTGCCGAACGCGCGCGGCACCTTGGCCGCGGCGCGCACCAGTGACATCAACAGCGCGACCAGCGAGTGGTACTTCAACGTCAAGGACAACTCGACCATCCTCGGGCCGACCAATGGCGGCGGGTACTCAGTGTTCGGACGCGTGCTTGGCGGCGGGATGTCCGTCGTGGATCGCATCGCGGCGCTGCCCGTGACCAATGCCGGCGGTGCCTTTTCGGACCTGCCGGTGCGGGACTTCACCGGCGGGACGCCGACCGCAGCCAACTTCGTGCTCATCAATACGGTCACTCCCGCCTCCGTCTACCCCGGCGGGAGTGGTCCCGCGGTGGTGGCCTTCACTGTGGCGAGCAGCAATCCGGCGGTGGTGGCGGCGACCGTGACGGGCACCACCCTGACCTTGGCGGCGGGCCTGCCGGGAACGGCGGAGATCACCGTGACCGCGAGCGAGACGAATGGGGGTACGGTGACGCGGACCCTGACGGCGACGGTGGGTGGAGGGGCGGCGCGGACGGCGCCCGTGCTGGCGATCCAACCGCCGGCGGAGGTGCGGTTGGCCGCGGGGCCGGCGCAACCCTTGGTGCTGGCCGTGGCCGCGACGGCGAATCCCACCCCATCGTACCAATGGCGGCGGAACGGCGGCGACCTGCCCGGGCAGCGCGGGCCGCTCTTGGTGTTGCCCGCGGCGGGCGCGGCGGAGGCCGGGCGGTACACCTGCGTGGTCGCGAATGCCGAGGGCAGCGTCGAGAGCAGAGCCTGCGTGGTGTCCTTCAGCGCGGCGACCCCGGCTCAGACCGGGCGGCTGACGAACCTGTCGATCCTTTCGCCGTTCGCCCGGAATGAGGTCCTGACCATCGGGACGGCCGTGGGTGGGGCAGGAACCAGCGGGACGAAGGCGCTGCTGGCCCGGGGGGGCGGTCCGGCGTTGGCGCAGCTGGGCGTGGCCGGGGTGATGCCGGATCCGCGGCTGAACTGGCAGACCCAGGGCGGGGCAGCGGTGGCGAGCAACGACAATTGGGGCGGCAGTGCGGCCTTGGTGGCGGCGTTCCAGCAGGTGGGCGCGTTCCCGTTCGCCGCGGCGGATTCGCGGGACGCGGCGATCCTCCAGTCGGCGCTACCGGCCGGGAACTATATCTTGGAAGTGCGGGACGCGACCGGCACGCCGGGCGTGGCGATCGCGGAGCTGTACGATGCGACCCCGGCAGCCGCGGTGACCGCGACCTCGACGCGGCTGGTGAATGTGTCCGTGCGGCGGGAGATTCCCGAGGGGGAGTCGTTGGTGGCGGGGTTTTTCCTGGGCGGGGAGACGGCGCGGACCGTGCTGGTGCGGGCGGTCGGGCCGGGCCTCGCGGCGTTCGGCGTGCCGGAGACGATGCCGGACCCGGTGCTGACCTTATTCGCCCCCGGGGGCGTGGTCTTGGGCGAAAATGACAACTGGGGCGGGGCGGAGGAGCTGGCGGCGTTCGCCGCGGGCGTGGGGGCGTTTCCGTTGGCGAATCCCGCCTCGAACGACGCGCTCCTGCTCCTGACCCTACCGCCGGGGGGATACACCGTGCAGCTCAAGGGCAAGCAGGCGGGCGGCGCGGCGCTGATCGAGGTGTACGAGGTCCGCTGAGCCGGGGGTTCGGAACCAAGGAGACTGAAGGAGGATCGAACCAGGATTGGAGGCAGAAGCTGGGGGCGGGCATATTGGCCTTCCGGTTGCATCCGATTGGGGATCTGAAGCCCGAGGACGGGCAGCGCGGTCCTGTCTTCCGGGGCAAAATGCCCCGGCTACACCAGACCATTCACGCCGGCCTCGGCTCGGTGTAGCCGGGGAATCGTTCCCCGGCCGGACAGACGAACCTCCCTTCCGCTCGTTCCTCCGATTCCGGATCCAAGGCTCCGCCAGCATGCAGCGCGTTCCCGCCGTCCGGGGCAGGATGCCCCGGCTACACCAGACAGATGTCGCACCGGTTAAGGCAGTGCCACGAGGCCAGCGAATCGGGCCAGCACCCGCTGATTCTCATCAAAGGTCAGGAAGAGCGCGGCTGATAACTTTGCCGCAGCCGCCACTTGCAGGATATCGAACGCACGATGACCGCCCTCCTCGGTGCGAGCTCGGGAGAGCCGATTCGCCTCGGCGAGGATCGCGTCCAGATCCGCCGATTGAAATTCCAGCGTCCCCGCGGTCAGGTCGGCGTCAAAGGCTCCCAGAATCGAGCCGGCGGCGGTGCAGGGTAATGCCCGACGAAAGACGGCGAAGCGGACCGCGTTGCGAAATTCGAACGCGTTGAGCGGCGTGACCGCGAGCGGCGCGCCCAACCGAGCGACCAGCGCAAGGGCCCGGGTTGTGTGCACATCGCGACCGTAGAGAGAAAAGAGAAAGCTGGTGTCGCAGCACACCATCACGGACCGCCTTGGCTGGCGGCGAGGAGCGCCGCCGCTTGCCGTCGCCCCCACCGGGGAAGCTTGGATTTATCCATTCGGTGGGCCGCGCTCTGGCGCCAGTCGACGCGGGGACCGGATCCGGCGACCGGGGGGAGGGCTACGCCGCCGCCCTGGCCCACGAGTTTCGCCGTCCGGCCGGCGGGAGTGAGCGGCCGCTTGGTCGAGGTACGAGGGATGGCGGGCTTCATTGGCACGACAACTGGCGGCGCGCAGATGGGGCTGTCAATTCGTTGGGGGCGCAAGCCTGACCCGAGTTTGCGGGGCAAACGGAGATTGCAGGCCCGTTTCCCGCGGAACGCCGGCTTCGGCTCGGTGTAGCCGGGGATTTTCTCCCCGGCCGGACCAGGTCCGCGCTACCGCAGGCCCACCGGCGTGCCGAGCACCTCGCGCAACAACACCGCGCGCCGCAACGCACCCGGATCCCTCAAATCGTCGCCCAACCGGGTGGAAGCCCGCGCGACCCCCGCGGCCCGCACCGCCCCGGCAGCCGCCACTTCCTCGGCCCGACGACGCGCCGCCGCCCGCTCCGCCTCCAACGCCGCCAACTGTTCCGCCAGCACCCGCTGCCGCTCCAGTTCCTCGGAGCGCAGGCTGGAAGCCGCCGGAGCCAAGGGCGGCGGCGCCGACGCGGGCGCCGCTTCCTCCCCGGTGATCTTCCGCTCGACCTCGCGCATCTGCTCCTCGAAGTCGCGCATCATCCGCCGCATCGGATCCAAGGGATCCGCCGGCGCGGGCTCCGCAGGCGGAGGCGCCGCGGGCGCCACCTCGCGGGCCGCGGGCGCCACGGGAGCTTCCGGAGCCGAGGCCGGCGCCCCACCCCCACGCCGCTCGGCGATGCGCCGCCGGATCTCCGCCTGGATGTCCTGCACCCGCCGCTCCTCCTCCAACGCATCCGGCTTGGAGGAAGCCGGCGGCGGCGCCGCGCGCCGCGCCTGCAGCAGGCCGCGCACGATCTGCACCACGAAGATCACCACGAAGATGACCAGTCCGATGCGCTCGAGCAGCCAGTCCAGGAGGTTGGCCTTCACGGGTCGGCGGAGAGGACGGACTTACTTCTTCCCCTCAGGATGCGCGATGGAGGACCGCATCTGCGTGTCCGCCTGCACGTTCTCCATCCGGTAGAAATCCATCACGCCCAGACGGCCATTGCGGAAGGCCTCGGCCTGCGCCAGCGGCACCTGCGCCTGCGCCTCGACGACCTTCGCCTGCATCTCCTGCACGCGGGCCTTCATTTCCTGCTCCAGGGCCACGGCCGCCGCGCGCCGGATTTCCGCCTGCGCCTGCGCCATGTTCTTGTTGGCCTCGGCCTGCGCCTCCTGCAGCTTCGCCCCCACGTTCTCCCCGACGTCCACGTCGGCAATGTCGATGGAGAGGATCTCGAACGCCGAACCGACGTCCAACCCGCGCTTCAGCACGGTCTTCGAGATCGCATCCGGCGACTCCAGCACCGACTTGTAGGACTCGGCCGAGCCGATGGTGGTCACGATGCCTTCGCCCACGCGGGCGATGATCGTCTCCTCCTTCGCACCGCCGACGAAGCGGTCCAGGTTGGTGCGCACGGTCACGCGGGCCTTAACCTTCACTTGGATGCCGTCCTTGGCCACGCCGTCGATGGTGGTGCGGCCGCCCTCGGGATTCGGGCAATCGATGACCTTCGGGTCGACGGAGGTCCGCACCGCCTCGACCACGCTCTTGCCGGAGCCCTTGGTGGCGAGGTCGATCGCGCAGGCGCGGTCCCAGCCCAGCTCAATGCCCGCCTTCTGCGCGGCGATGAGCGCCTGCACCGTCGGCACCACGTTGCCGCCCGCCTGGAAATGGGAGGCGATCTGGTCGGCATCGAGGTTGATGCCGGCGCGCACCGCCGTGATGCGGGCGTCCACGATCAGCCCGTAGGGAATGCTCGCGAACTTGAGGGCGACCAGCTTCGACATCGGGATGGGCGCTCCGTTGAAGAGCGCCTTTACCCAGGCGCCGATCAGACTGAAGACAATGGCGCCCAAAATGAGGACGAAGAGGCCGAGGATGGCGATGCCAACGAGGGTGAGACTCATGAGGAAGAGGTGGTGGTGTGGCGGGCAGGGATGACGAGGATGCGAAAAGTTTCAACCGCGATGACCTCAACGGGCGCGCCGGCCGCAATCAGACCGCTCCGGCTGAAGGCCTCGTAACGCCGGCCGTCGCACTCGACGATGCCGGTGGGCGCGAGGGGCGTCACCGCGATGCCCGTCCGCCCCGCGAGGCTCGCGTCGGCGACCGGGGGCTGACTGCGCCCCGCGACGGTGGCCGTCATCGAGAGGGAGCGGGCGAGGCGGCTGCGCGGCAGCAGGACGAATTCCAGGTACAGGGCCACGGCCGTGACCACCAATCCCGCCGCCAGCGCCCAGGCGCCGCCACCGGGGCCGAAGCGGTCGAAGGCGACCAGGACGCCCCCGAGCAGGGAAAGTCCGCCCACGATTCCAAGCACGCCGCCCGGCACGATCACCTCCAGGGCGAGCAACAGGATTCCCACGGCAAAGAGCACCAAGATGAGGGTCACGAGCGGGAGCCCTCCACCAAGTCGACCACGAGGCCGAAATCAGTCCGCCGTCGCACCACCACCGGCGTGCCCGGGGGCGCGGAACCCACCTCCAGCCGCGCCTCATAGCGCCCGCCGTCCACCTCCACCTGGCCGGCGGGGAACAGGCCCGTCACCGCAACCCCCACCCGGCCGACCAACCCGGCCGCGGCTTCGCCGGACTCCGGGGGCAAACCCGCGACCTGCGCCGCGCCGGCGATCGGATGCGCGACCGCCAAGCGGGAGAGGAACCAGCCGCGGGGCAGAAACCGCGCCAGCAGCAGGGCGAGGACGATGGCCAGGAGAAGACCGAGGCCGACGTCCTGCAGCGGCCGCAGGAACAGCTCGTCGCTGATCGTGACCGGCTCGTTCGGCCAGATGTCGGCCATCGACCAGACGAGGGAGCCGAGCATCAGCGCCAGCCCGCCGACGGCCAGCACGACGATGCCGGGGAAAAAGAAGAGCTCCGTCAGGACCATCGCCAGTCCCAGGGCGAAGACCAGAATGGGCTCCTGGCCCGAGAGGCCGGCGACGTAATTGCTCAGGAACACCACCGCGAGGCACGCGATGCCGGTGATGCCGAAGACGCCGAAACCGGGCGTCTTGAATTCGATGTAGAGCGCCAGCAGGCCCAGACCGAGCAAAATGGGCGAGAGGGACCTCAGGAAGACCGCAAAATGCTCGGACCAGGTGATCTCGAGCCGGGTGACCTCGTAGCCGCCCGCGCCGAATTGCTGGCGCAGCAGGTCGTCGACATCGGCGGCGATCCCGGCCGCGAGGAGGGGTTGGGGCGGATTGCCGTGGGTTTCGGCCGCTTCCTTGGCGGTGAGGGAGAGGAGCTCGCCCTTCCCCTTCAGCACCTTGTCCCCCACCTTCAGCTCATAATCCGCATCGATCATCGCGGAGATCACCTGACCGCGGTAGCCACCCTTGCCCTCGCTGGTGGCGCGCACCCGGGCCTTGAGGTAGCTCACGATCTTCTGCCGCATCGAGGCGTCGATCTCCTGGCCGGTGGCCATCACCGGGGCGGCGGCGCCGATGATGCCCTCGGGAGCGAACCAGATCTCGTCGGTGGTCGCGGAAATGAAGGCGCCGGCGGAGATGGCCTCGTTATTGACGAAGGTGAGCGTGCGCCCCTTGAACTTCCCCAGCGCTTCCATGATCGAGAAGGTCACGTCCAAGGCGCCGCCGGGCGTCTTCATGTCGAGCACCACCACGTCGGCCTTCTGCTCGGTGGCGGCCTTGAGGCCGCGGCGGATGATGTAGAGCAGCGGCGAATCGACCTGCTCGCGGACGGGAATGACGAACACCCGGCGGCGCTCGCCCGCGGCCGGCGGGTTCAACGGGGCGGCGGGAGTGGCCGGAGCCGCGGCCGCGGGGGCCGCGGGGGCCGCGGGCGGCGGGGCGGCGGGGGCCGGATCGTTCCGCACGAGGGCGGACTCGGCGGCGCGCCCCGCCGGGAGGGCGGCGAGCAACAGGCAAAGGCGGAGCAGCCAACGGGACATCGGCGGACCCTAGCGAGGGGCCCGCGCCGCGCAAGCGCCGGCGGCCGGATAAGCCTTGGCGGCCGCCGGGCGGGGTCCACACTCGCGCCGCAATGGAAAAGGTGGCCTATCAAGGACAGACCCTCACGCGCTGGCAGGTCGGCAACTCGACCTTCCTCGCCCTCCCCGAGCGGGGGGCGCGCCTGCTGAACTGGAACCTGACCTT
>JAIXQE010000173.1 GCA_027485815.1 Opitutaceae bacterium | reverse complement strand
TGTTCGATTATATTGAGAGCTTCTACAACCGGACTCGTCTCCACTCGAGCCTCGGCTACGTCAGCCCTGTTGCGTTCGAACATCAACTAAACCAAACCAAATCACCCTGAACTCAGTGTCCGAGAAATCAGGGCAAGCCCAGGCGTTGGCGTGGCGCGGAAAAATGCAAGGGGCATGCCAAGGCTTGCCTTCCCCGCGTTTGCAATGGGAAGTCGTTGCCTGGGCGCCGCCTGCGGGGATCTTTGCAATAAGCCCGCGCGGGCCGAACCAGCGACCGGTGTAAAAATCGCTCCCCGTGGCGTCGGAAAGTTTGCCAGTTTCCGCGCCGGAGTAGCTCGCCGAGCCGATGGCCGCCAACGGCGCACGCGGGACCCCAGCCCGCGGCCGCGGCGCCTCCGGTCCGTCTGACCGGGGAAGGATTCCCCGGCTACAACAAACCGCCGCCCCGGGTCCTCAACCTCAGTCCCGCGGCGTCTAGGGGCGCCACGCACTGCGCCACGGCACCCCCGATCGCTTGGCGTCTCTGGTGGGTACCCGTTGCCCTCTCGACGCCAACGCGCCTCCAGGGGTCGGGCCGTTACCGTTTGGCGGCAAGCCGCGCGAAGGCGGATCGATGGGCGTACCCACGACCGACCCTCCCCTGCTCCGCTACCGCCCAGCGCTGACCGTGAACCCGCCGAGGCTCGACCCCAGCCTTCCGGTCCTCAGCCGGCGCTTCCGGGTCAGAAGACGTGCTTGATCCCGAAGGTCCAGTTGATGCCGTTGACTTCGTAAAACTGGACGACCGGAGCGTTGGCGCCGACCTGTTCCATGATCAGGTAGGGTGTGTTGAAGAGATTCCGGGCGGAGAAGAAAACGCTGGCCTTGTCGTTGATCCGGTAGCCGCCGCCGAGGTCGAGGTTAGTGCGGTGCCGGTAGAAGCGAGGAGTGCCCGTGACGGTCGTCGGGTAGTTGTCGCGCCAGGTGAGGGCGGTGTAAACGTTGAATCCCCGGTACGCGTAGCTGACGCCGCCGTTGATGGCGTGCGGGATCAGGTTGGCTCGCCGAATGCTCGCGTAGCTGCGGGTGTAGCTGGCGCGGACGTTCAGCCCCTTGAAGGGAGCGGGCAGGAATGAGAGCGACTGCGAGTACTCCAGCTCCATGCCGCGGACGGTCACCTCGTTGGCGCTGGGGGTCGTGGTGATGAACTCGTAGTTGGAGAGGTCGATGTCGCCGGAGTAACCGAACTCGGCGGCGGTCAGGCGGCTGGTGATGAAGAGGCCCTTGACGTTGTTCTGGTAGACGTTGGCGGCCAGGATCCCGACCGGCTCGAAGTAATAGGCGAGGCGCGCGGCAAGATTCCGGGAGGTCTCGGGCTTGAGGGAGGTGTTGGGCGCGGAGACGGTGAGGTTGTCGTCGTTGATGACCCAGACGCCGGCGACGTCGCGGAAGGTGGGGCGGCGGATGGTCGAGGAGAACCCGAGCTGGGCGTCGAAGTTGGGCGAAATCTTGTACTTCAGGGAAGCGCTCGGGAACAGGTTCCCGTAGTCGCCCTTGCGGTGGATCCTGGGCTTGGAGAAGAACTGGTACTCGAGCCCGGGAATGGTGCTGGCGCGGCCGGAGGTCTCGGGAAAGCCGGCGGCGGCGAGCTCGGCGGGTGAGCGGGGATTGAACTCGGTTGAGTCCGTGCTGGTCTCCTCTCGCCGGAGGCCCGCGCGGACAATGAGGCGGCCGATCGTGGTGGTGCCCATCAGGAAGGCGGCGTCGATGGTCTCCTCGTAATTGCGGCGATTGCCGATGAAGGCGTTGTAGTAATTGGCCGCGGTGATGGTCTGGGTGAAGCGGCTGGGGTTCTCGCGGAAGAGGGTGCCCATCCGGACGAGGTCGGGCATCCAGACCGTGCCGCCGTTGATCGAGCGGACGGAGGAATCGGTGTTGGTGGCGCCCATATCGAAGTCGAAGGGCGACTTGTAGGCGGCCCAGGATCCGACGGCCGCGCCGGTGAGATTGTAACGGAGGGATTCGGTATCGAGGCGGAAGTCGCGGATCTCGTGGCGGCGCTTCAGGCCGGACTTCCAGAGGATCGGGAGGCCCTTGGTCGTGCGGAACGAGGCGATCAGCTCGCCGCTGTAGACATCGGTGAGGGCGAAGCGACCGTCGTCGATGGTGATCGTCGGGGCGGTGTAGTTGGCGCCATCGGACCAATCGCCGCCGCCGGTCTGCACGATCTTCCAATCGGCGCTGTTGTAGGCGGAGCGCCGCGCGGTGAAGGCGACGTTGGTGACGCTTGGGCCGCCAGCGTCGCGGATGGCGCCGCGCCGGCCACGGGGGTCGTACCACGAGATGGAGTTGGAGCCTGCGAACTTGCCCTCAAGGACGAAGGTGCCGCGGCGATACTCGAACTTGGGCAGCACGGTGAGGGTCTGGCCCTGCTTGACGATCGCGGCGGGATTGCTGTTGACCGAGCCAACCGCAGAGGAGGTGAAACTGACGAGCGGGTCGGCCCCCGACACCAGATTGCGGGCCCCGGTGTTGAAAGTCAGCGCCCGCTGGGGGTTGTTCAGGTCGGCGTAGTTGTAGAGGAGGCCGAGGGAGAGGACGAGCCGCTCGGTCGCCTTGAAATCGGAGGTGAAATTGACGGTGGAGCGGCGATTCGTGCGCGGAGCGTGGATGAAGGCGAGGGACGTGGGGACCACGGGCCGCGGGTCGGTCGCGGTCGGCGTATAGTTGTAGGTCACCGTCGTGCGGGCGTTGGCCGAGTAGGCCATCGACTCGCTGATGTTCAGGTTAACGCCGAGGCGCTTGTTGAAAAACACGTCGGAGTAATCGAAAATGCCCCCCGGATGGATCTTCCGGGACCGGCGATCGTCGGGTCCGTAGGAGTCGTCGAGATTGAAGCGGGCGGAGAAGGCGGTGAGGTTCGCCTGGGCGGACATCCGGCGGCCGGCGATGTTGAAGGCGCGCTTGGACTTCAGATTGATGGTGCCGGCGGGAGCGTTGGCGTCGACATCCGCCGAAATGGTTTTGGAAACCTCGATGGACTCCATGGAGGCGAGGGAAACCTGCTCGAAGGAAAAGGCGCGGGCATTGCCCGAGGCACCCTGGTTGGCATCGGCTGACGCAAGCGAAACGCCGTCGAGGGAAACCTGCGTGTATTCGGAATCGAGGCCGCGGAGGCGGATGGTGCGGATCTCGCCCTGGACGAGGTCGAGCTCGACGCCGGGCATGTGCTTGAGGAATTCGCCGACATTGCCCTCCGCGACATCGCCGAAGACATCGGAGGCAACGCTGTTGGTGATGTTCATCGAACTCCGCTGTTCCATGATCGCCTTGGCGTTGCCCTCGCGCTCGCCGGAGACGGTGAACCTCTCGAGCTTCACGGTGTTGCCATCCGCGGCCTGCTCCTGCAGCGCGCTGGTGAGTTCGAAGTCGCGGGTGGCCGTCGCGCCGGGCGCAACCCGGAAGGTGGCGACCGCCGGGCGGTAGCCAGTGAAGTTCACGGCCACCGTGACCTCCCCCGCGGGGACGCCCTCGAGACGGTAGTAGCCGCCGTCCTCGGAGACGGTCGACGCCGTGCCACCCTGGACGGCAATGAGGGCGTTGCGGACGTATTCGCCCTTCGCGGGGTTGAAAACCCGGCCGGTCACGGTGCCGGTGGCGACCGACTGCCCGGAGGCGACGAGCGGGGCGCACCAGGCGCAGACCAAGGCAGCGAACAGACGCAAGACCGGCAGGCGCAGCTCACCTCCGGATTTGGTGACACGAGGGTTCATGGGGGGTGGGTAAGGGTAGAAAAGGGGCCCGCGCGTGGGTTCACGCGGACCACGGGTTGATGCAGGGCGCGGAACGGGGTTTCACGCCCGGACCTGTCCCACTTTAGTGCGGCGGGGCCGGCGTCACTCGGGCATCTTGAGGATGCCGCGACGGATGGCCTCGGCCGTCGCCTGCGCGCGGTCGTTTACATCGAGTTTCTCCAGGATGTGGCTGACGTGGCGTTTCACGGTGTCCTCGGAAACGCCGAGTGACCCGGCGATCTCCTTGTTGGCCCGGCCGGCGGCGATCAGGGCGAGGATTTCGCGCTCGCGGGAGGTGATC
The DNA here is from genome assembly GCA_027485815.1 of Opitutaceae bacterium. Taxonomy (GTDB): domain Bacteria; phylum Verrucomicrobiota; class Verrucomicrobiia; order Opitutales; family Opitutaceae; genus ER46. Next base: position 2,716 of record JAIXQE010000173.1, on the reverse strand, counting down.
GCGGGCCCGAGCCGGAGGGCGGCGAGACGGCGCGCGACCTGGGGAGGCAGCGTGCGCAGGCCCCGGGCCACCTGGTGCAAGGCGGCCAGCAATTCCTCGCGCGAGGCGGATTTCTGCAGGTAGCCGAGGGCCCCGGCATCCAGCGCGGCCTGGATCTCATCGTCGCGGGCAAACGTGGAGAAAATCAAGACGCGCGCGGCGGGATCCGTCGCCAGCAGCGCCGCGGTGGCCTCGGCGCCGCTGATGCCCGGCAGCTGGAGGTCCATCAGGACCACCCGCGGTCGCAGCTTGTGGTAGGCCGCCACGGCTTCCTCACCCCGTTCGACCTCGCCGACGACGGCGATGGTGTCGTCGAGTTCGAGCGAGGCCGTGAGACCGCTGCGCACCACGAAGTGGTCTTCGACGATCAGGATGGTAAGGCGGGGTTCGGCCATGGGTCAGGGGGTGGGCGCAGGACGTCCCGCGGGCACCGGGGAGACGCGCGAGAGTGGCAGGGAGACTTCGACCGTCGCGCCTTCGTGTAATGCGCTCCGCCAGGTGACCTCCGCCCCGATCTTGCGCCCGCGCTCGCGCATGCCGGCGCAGCCAAAGTGCCCGCGCTTGCCCTCCAGCGCGGCAGCCACCTCAAAGCCGCAGCCATTGTCGACCACCCGGAGGAAGAGGCGGTCCGCCCAGGCCTCGACCTCCACGGAGACGTGGGTCGCGCGGCCGTGCCGGCGGGCGTTGTTGACCGCCTCGCGGGCGATCATGCGCAAGTCGTGCACGATCGCCGCGGGCAGTGGCGGGAGGGCGGTGCGCGCTTCGATCCGCACCCCCATCTCGCCCTCGGAGTCGTGGCGCGCGGCGATGGGCGCCAGCGCCGCAAGGAGATCGCCCGCGGTTTCGGCGGGATCGCGCAGGTCCGAAATGAGATCCCGCGTCTCGACTTGGATACGCGTGACCAGGTTACGCGACGCGACGATGAGGCCCCTCCCCTTGTCATCGGAGACCAGCGTGGCGAGGGCATCGAGGCGCAGGGTGACGCCGGCGATTTCCTGCTCCAGCGTGTCGTGAAACTCACGGGCGATGCGCTGGCGTTCCTCCAGGGCGGCCTCGGCCTCAATCCGGTGGCGCAGGGCGGCCGTCTGGCGGTGGACCTGACGGCGGAGAATCGTGATCCAACCGCCGGCGAGCAGCGTGACGCCGGCGAGTGCGGCGAGGACGGCCGTGAGCTTGCGCGTCGTCCACCAAGGTGGCGTGCGCAAGACCGCGAGATCCCCGGGCGAGCGCGCACGCACGCTCACCAGCCCGGGATCACCGCGGAATCCCGGCCCGAACAACGCCGTCTCCACCTGGCAAATGCCGGTGACGCGCACCAGCGAGCCCGCCACCGGCATTTCGACGCCGGCCGGCAGGCGGGCCTGCAAGGTGCGCTGACGCCCCTGAAGCAGCAGCACGGTGCCCTCCTCCCCTTTAAACGCGTCCCGCACCGTCCCGGTCACCCGGATGAGGTGGCCATCGTGCTTGCCCGGAAAGGAATCCCCCGGCCGGGCAAACAGCTCGTCGACGGTCTCCACCTCGACGGGCGCAGGCAAGGGGCCGGGCGCACGCGCGAGGATTTCGGCGTCCACCACTGACGCACTGAATCGTTCCATCGAGGGAAACCCGACCACGGTCACTTGGTCGCCGGGCAGCACGGCCGTCGGCTGGCCGAGGCGGACGGCAAACGCCATCGCTCCCTGCTGGAGAAAGATCTGGTCCGAGCCGAAGGTCGCCACCACGGAACCGGCGAGGCGGACCCGCTGTTCCCCGAGGCCGGTGACTCGGAACGCCAGCAGTTCCTCGGCCGTGACCTGCGGCACGTCGGCCGCGGGCGGCGCGGGGGCCACGACCTCCACCTCGTCCCAGCCCACCACCCCGAGGTACGGTTGCACGAGTTGCCGCCGCGGCGTGTTGATGAGGCCGGCGGCGAGTCCGGTGATGCGCACGCGGTGGTCGACCAGGGAAGTCGCCGGCGGCGGGGCCTCAACCCGCACGTCGATCACCCGGGAGCCCATGGCGAGTCGCAGGAGGCTGCGGTTGTTCTCCACCGGCGTGACGGAGCGCACCACCCCTTCCACCGTGACCCGCTGATAGTGGAAGCGGCCGAAATAAAGGTCGTCGAATTGCGCCGAGATGCCGGGCGGCAACGCCCGTCGCCCCAGCAGGCGGAAGGTCGCGACATCGAGGCCGGGCAGGTAGAGCCCCAGGCGGGTCTTGCTGGTGACCTCGATCTCATCCCCCACCGCCGGGGGAGGCACCCGCGACGGCAGGCGGAAAAAAGTCGTGGACGTCTCGTCCTGGATGAAGACGGCGGACGGGCTTTCGACGAAGACGACCACCCCGCGAAGTTTGACCGGGATGCCGCCGGACGCCTCCGCCGAGGAGAGGCCGCGGACTTCAATCGCCTTCGTGAGGAGCCGTTCCTGGGCGGTCAGCGCGAGGGGAAGCGCGAAGGCAAGCAGGAGCGCGGCGCGAAACGAACGCATGGCTAGGCGCGGACGCTGGACGGAAAGCGGCGCGGAGAGAAGACGAGACGCAGCGAAGTCCGTGTGCCCCCTGCGCGAGCCCGCCCGAAACCGCTGCACCCCCTCAGGCAAACAACGCGGCGATCGGCTTGCCGCCGTCGGTGATCGGGACGGGGCGGGAGGCGCTGACGAGCTCCTTGGCCGGATTGATGCCGAGCGCGGCGTAAATC
>JAIXQE010000182.1 GCA_027485815.1 Opitutaceae bacterium | reverse complement strand
GCCAGCTTCGGCGCGGCGGGGATGGCTTGGGCCGACATTCAGGCCATCACCAGCAACCCCTTCGTGAAACTCGTCGCCGTGGCCGACGTCGACCTCGCCCGGGTCAAGCAGGTCAAGGAGACGTTCCCCGAGGTCCGCGTGTACCAGGACTGGCGCCAACTGCTGGAAAAGGAGCAGGGCAACCTCGACTCGGTGAATGTCTCCACCCCGGACCACATGCACGCGCCCATCGCCCACGCGGCGATGCAGCTCGGGAAGCACTGCTATTGCCAGAAGCCGCTGGCCCACGGGATCCACGAGACGCGCGTCCTCACGCGCCTCGCGCGCGAAAAGAACCTGGTCACCCAGATGGGAATCCAGATCCATTCCTACAAGGTCTACCGCCAAGCCGTCGCGATCGTGCAGGGCGGGGTGATCGGGAAGGTGCGCGAGGTGCACACTTGGAGCAGCAAGAAGTGGGGCGACACCGGACGGCCGCCGGAACGCCGCGATCCCGTGCCCGCCACGCTCAACTGGGACCTCTGGCAGGGCGTCGCGGCCGAACGTCCCTTCGTCGCGGGGCACTATCATCCCGGACAGTGGCGCAAGCGGCTCGATTTCGGCACCGGCACCTTCGGGGACATGGGCTGCCACATCTTCGATCCGGTCTTCGAGGCGCTCGCGCTGACCTCGCCGCTTTCCCTGCGCTCGGAGGGCCCCGCCCCCGACGCGTGGAACTGGTCCGTCAATGCCCGCATCCGCTACGTATTCCCGGGCACGGCCTACACCGAGGGCAAGACCGTGCCGGTCACCTGGTACGACGGCGACGAGCGGCCGCCGGCGGAGATCCGCGCACTGGTCGCGGACCCGCGCGACGCCGCCAAGGCCAAGGGAGGGCGCAAGGCGGATCCAGACAGCCAGGGCTCGATCATCATCGGGACCAAGGGCGTGCTGCACGTGCCGCACATCGCCGCGCCGCGCCTGTTCCCGCTGGCGGACTTCCGCGACTACGTGTTGCCCGAGCGGGCGCAGGGCCATCACTGGACCGAATGGGCCGAGGCCTGCATCAACGGCGGCCGCCCGGGCGCGAATTTCGACTATTCGGGTCCGCTCACCGAGGCCGTCCTGCTCGGCAGCGTGGCCGTGCGCTTCCCGGGACAGGAACTGGCCTGGGACGGACCGAAGCTTGCCTTCACGAACGTCCCGGCCGCGAACGCCCACCTGCGCCGCACCTACCGGCGCGGCTGGGAGGTCGCCGGGCTCTGACGCGAGCCCGGATGGCCACGTTCCGGGAAGTCTGCCGGGCGGGACCGGTCGTGCTGCTCGACGCCGCGGCGACGCAGGTCCAGGCCGGACTGATCGCCCCCACGGGCGAGGCCCGCTGGGCCGCGCCTCCCGGGGAATCCGGGGTGGCCGTCTTCCAGGCCCTCAAGGAGCTGGGCGTGGACCCCGCCGCGGTCCGGGGCTGGATCTTTTGCGAGGGCCCGGGATCGATCCTCGGCATCCGGACGGTGGCGATGGCCCTGCGCAGCTGGACGCTCCTGCACCCGGCGCCCGTCCACCGCTACGCCAGCCTGGCCGTGGTGGCCCACGCGCTCGGCGATCCCGCCGCCGGGATCATCGCGGATGCCCGCCGGGAAACCTGGCACCACCTGCGCCTGGGGGAGCCCCTGCGCCGGCTGCCGACCCAGGAACTGCAGCCCCCCCTCTTGCTTCCCGCCACGTTCCGCACCTGGTCCACGCCGCCGGCCGGCGTCCAACTCACGCCCTACGATTGGCCCCAGCTGCTGCCTCGGGTCTGGGACGCGGACCTGCTGCGTCCAGCACCGGAGCCGGACGCCTTCCTGCATGAGGATCCGAGCTACGTCACGTGGACGCCCCGGATCCATCAGGCCCCCGCGGCGGGCGCCTGAACGCCGGGCTCACTTGCCGATGCCGTGGGCGCGGAAGCCCAGGGTCCGGAGACGGGGCAGATCGAGGATATTGCGGCCGTCGAACAGGAACGCCGGATGCTTCATTTCCGCCTGAATGCGGGCGAAATCGAGCGTCTTGAACTCATCCCATTCCGTGACCACCGCGATCGCGTGCGCCCCCGCAGCCGCCTCATAGGCGCTGGAAGCGACGGTCAGCCGGGGCTCCTGCTTCCCCTTGCCGACGACCTCCTCGTGGATCTCGTGCGCCGGCACCTTGGGATCATAGACCACCACACGGGCCTGCTCCGCCAGCAGGTCGCGGCACACGGCGATCGCCGGCGATTCCCGGGTGTCGTTGGTGTCCTTCTTGAAGGCGAACCCCAGCACCGCGATGCGCTTCTCGGCGACCGTGTTGTACAGGGAACTGACGATGCGCCGGGAGAACCGGTGCTTCTGCCAGTCATTCATCCGCACCACGCTTTCCCAATACGCCGCAACCTCGGGCAGGCCGAAGTGCTCGCACAGGTAGGCCAGGTTAAGGATGTCCTTTTGGAAGCAGGACCCGCCGAAGCCGACGGACGCCTTGAGGAACTTCGGGCCGATGCGCGAATCGCGGCCGATCGCGTGGGCGACCTCGTCGACATCCGCGCCGGTGGCCTCGCACAGCGCGGAGATGGAATTGATCGAGGAAATCCGCTGCGCCAGGAAGGCGTTAGCCACGAGTTTGGCCATCTCGGAGGACCACAGATTGGTCGTGATGATCCGTTCGCGCGGCACCCAGTTCGCATACACGTCCACCAGCGTCTGGATCGCAGCCTCGCCCCCGGGGGTCCGCTCCCCGCCGATCAGGACGCGGTCCGGGGCCGTCAGGTCGGCGATCGCCGTACCCTCGGCCAGGAACTCCGGGTTGGACAGGACCTGGAACGTGTGCCCGCGCGAATTGGCGGCCAGGATGTCCTTGATCGTCTCCGCGGTCTTCACCGGGATGGTCGACTTCTCGACGATGATCTTCGGACCGTTGGCGTGCTCGGCAATGGAGCGGGCCACGGACTCGATGTACCGCAGATCCGCCGCCCGGCCCGCGCCGACGCCATAGGTCTTCGTGGGAGTATTGACCGAGACGAAAATGATATCCGCGTCGCGGATGCCTTCGGCCACGGCGGTGGAGAAATGCAGGTTACGGCCGCGCACCTGACGGACGACCTCGTCGAGCCCGGGCTCGTAGATCGGCAGGTCACCCGAGTTCCACGCCGCGATCCGGGCGGCATTCAGGTCGACCACCGTGACCTGGATGCCCGGAGCCTTGAGGGCGATCATCGCCATCGTGGGACCGCCGACGTAGCCGGCGCCAATGCAACAAATTTTCAATGCCATGCCCGAAAACAAAACAGGCCCCCTTGCGGGGGCCATCCAGAAAACCGGAGGCAACTACGCCCGGGTCGGGCGAAAACCCCTTACCTCACGCCG
>JAIXQE010000108.1 GCA_027485815.1 Opitutaceae bacterium | reverse complement strand
GGCGGCGCGAGGGGCGGCCGATTCCCGGTGCCACGGGTGCGGTGCTGACGTTGACCGTGACCGCGGAGACCGTGGGCCTCTACTCCGTCGCGGTGGGGAACGCCGTGGGTTCGGTGCTGAGTGCGCAGGTGAGGTTGAGCGTGGGCAGCGGTGCGCCCGCCGGAGGCGGCTCGGCGGGGGTGGTGGCCGGAGCGGGTGGCGGCAGCGCGCCCGCGGCAGGCGGTTCCTCAGGTGGGTCGGTCGCCGGCACGGGCGGCGGTACTCCCAGTTCCGGGGGGACGACCTCGGGATCCATCGCCGGGACCGGCAGTGGCGGGGTTTCCAGCACTTCAGGTGCGAGCGGAGGCTCGACCGTCGGCACGGTGGTCGCGGGCGGATCCTCGGCGGGCTCCGCGGGCGGTTCGACTGCGGGTACGCTGCCGGTGAGTGGCCCGCAGCTCGCGGGGGGCTCGGGTGCGTCCGCGGGTGGCGGCGCTGGTCCCGCGGCGACGGGCGGCACTCTTCCGGCGGGCTCGGCCTCGGGCACGGGCACGTCGACCGGGACCGAGAACACCGGGGGTGCAGTCGCCTCCGTGGCTGGAACCTACTTTGGCACGTTACCCGACGGGGCGGTCTGGGCCTTGAACGTGCGCGAGGACCGTCGCGGGCTGTTCCTCGCGCATTTTCCCGCCACCGGTACCGCCGCCATCTCCGAGATCACGCTCGGAGCGGACAACCGGTTTCAGGTTACGGGCACGACCCTTTCGCCCCGGGGCGTGGTCGCGGCCGCGCCCGGGGCGCCGGCGACGGCTTCCGCCCCGGTCAGCTACACGCTGCGGGCCCAGGTGAGCGCCGATCGCGCCTCCGGGGAACTGCTCGGCTACGCCCTCGCGGCGCCGGCCGATCGCGGGCCCCTCGCGTCGGCGGGTCTCTACCGGGCGCAGGCCCTGTACGCGGCGGAAGGCAGCACGCACGTGATCGTGGGGCCGAGCGGCCGGGTTCTGGCCGTGACCGCCTCGGCGCAGACCGTGGACGCCGTGGGCGGCTCCTTGTCGACGGAGGGCGGCTTCCAGGCGGTGACCAGCCAAGGCGCGGAAGTCGCGCTGGGGCTCAACGCGGGCGCCCGCGCCCTCACGGTGGGTTACACGCCGGCCGGCGGCGCCTCGACGCTGCTCTTCCACGGGCTGCGTGACACCGAGGTGGCGACCGCAGCGCTGGCCAATCTGTCCATCCGCACCCTCGCGGGAACGGAGGAGCACAGTTTGGTCGCGGGGTTTGCGGTCGCGGGCGGCAGCAAGTCGGTCCTCGTCCGGGGCATTGGTCCGGCCCTCGCGGAGTTCGGGGTGGAGGGGGTGCTCGCCGATCCCCGCCTGGAGCTGCGTCGGCCGGGGGCGGACGTGACGTTGGCCGCCAACGACGATTGGATGGAGGCGGCGGGGCGCGTCTTCCCGCGGGTGGGGGCGTTCGCGCTCCGGGGGGGCAGCCGGGACGCGGCGTTGGTCGCGGAGCTGGAGGCGAACACCTACACCGCCCGGGTGAGCGAGGCGGCCGGCGGCTCGGGCGTGGCCCTGTTGGAGTTGTACGATGCGGGATCGGCGGGCGCCGGCCGGCTGACGAACCTCTCGGCCCGCTCGATGGTCAGCCCGGACGGGGGAGCCCTCATTGCGGGTTTCAATCTGTCGGGCAGCGGCACGCGGCGGCTGCTCATCCGGGCCGTCGGTCCGTCCCTCGAGGCCTTTGGCTTGGCAGGTGTGCTGACGGATCCCCGTCTGGACCTCTATTCCGCCGGGAGCTCCGTTCCCCTCGCGACCAACCAGGATTGGTCGCCGGCTCTTGCGGAGACGTTCCGCCAGGTGGGCGCCTTCGCCCTGCGCGAGGGTTCGTGGGACGCCGCCTTCGTCGTGACCTTGCCGGCGGGGAGTTACACCGCGCAGGTGGGCTCGACCAACGGCGCCAGCGGCATCGCCCTGGTGGAAATCTACGAGCTGCCCTGACTTCGTCCCCGGTACCGCGTGGGCCGGGAGGTCCCGGTCTCGCGCGGTCGAGGGGCGCAATGCGGCGGAGGCGGGCGTAGTTTTACGAGGCCGATTGCCGTGGCGCCGCCGGCGCCGGGGGTAAATCTCGACGCCGCGACCTTCCTAATGCAAGATTCTCGCCATAACTTCCCGGCCTAGCCTTTCCCCTTCCGCTTTTTTGGGCGTGTTCTCCCGTCTCCAGTCCCTTTGCCCGTCCTGCCCGCGCGCGTCGCGCGGGAGGCGCTGGGCCGTCGTTTTCCTCGTGGCCGCGGGGCAGCCGTTGACCGCCCAGATGGTGTTACCCGCGCCGATGATCGAGCCGCTGGTCCCGGCGGCCTTGCGGGCGGAGGATCCGTCCAGCCGCAATTCCGCGTTGCGGGCGGGTTCCGTCAGTCACCCGGGGGCGACGCCGCCGCCGGCGCCCACCACCCCCTTCACGTACGGCCGGCTGGCCCTTTACCCGCGGGTCAGCGGCTCCTTCGTTTACAGCGAAGGGGTGCTCTCCGAGGTGGGGCGACCGACCAATTCCTACATCTCCACGGTCTCGGCGGGCTTCCGTTTCGATGCCGGGCGCAATTGGGCCATCGACTACGGCACGGGGTGGACCGTCTACTCCAGCCGCCGGTTTCGGAACTCGCCGAACCACAACCTGAGCTTTTCGGGGGCCTTGCCGTTGCGGGTCTGGGAGGCGGGGTTCTCGCAGGGTTACAGCTATGCCCGGGCGCCGCGGATCGAGACCGGGCGGCAGACCGAACGGCAGACGGTGACGACTTCAGGTACCCTGGCGCGTGCGTTGGGACCCAAATGGACCGTGCAGACCGGCCTTTCCCAGAGCCTCAATTTCATCTCCGCCAGTCCGGATTCCTATTCCTGGTCCTCGAGCAACGCGCTCCAGTATCGCCTCGGGGAAACTGCCTCCGTGGGCGGGACCCTGGCCGTCTCGTACGTCGATGCGGATCCCGGCGTGAACATGGCCGCGGTGACCCCCGGCGGCAGTTTTGCGTGGGCGGTGTCCCCGCGGTTGTCGATGAACGTTTCGGCCGGCACCGATTACCGCTGGATCTTCTCGCGCGGCGTCAAGTCCCCCACCACGCCGGTCTTCTCGGTGGGCGGGAGCTACCAGCTGTTTGACCACACCTCCTTCTCCGCGAGCGCGTCCCGCAGCCTGACGCCCTCGAGTTTTCGCAACCAGCTGTTGGACGGAACGAGCTGGCGGGTGGGGTTCGGCCAGCGGCTGCTGGGCGTGATCCAAGTCTCGGGGTCCGTCGGAGGGCAGATCTCGGGATACACGGCGGCCCGGCGCGGGGTGGAGGCTGGGCGCAAGGACAACGCTTACGTCTATTCGCTCAGCGCGGGCACCACGGTCCTGCGCCGGCTCAGCGTGTCGGTCGGTTTCAACGCGACCGACAATTCCACCAACCGCAAGGGCTATGGCTTCAACAGCCGGTCCTACAGTCTGCAGGGAGGCTACGGCTTTTGAACTCAGGACTCACTGAATCTCGTCCCACGTTGCCAGCTGGCGCGGCGGCTTCCCCGGCTCCCACCCCCACCGTGGCGATTGACCCGCAATGGCGACGCTATGCGTGGGCGGCCGGACTGCTGGTCGTGCCCTTTGGCCCCGTGCTCTATGAGCTGGTGCGGTTCGCGCTCGCGAGCGACCTGTATTCGCACACGCTCCTGATGCCGCTGGTGGCAGGTTACTTTGTCTGGCTCGGTCGGGCGGAGCTGCCGAGCCCGGGCCGAGCGGCGTGGTCTCCGGCGCTGGTCGTGGCGGGTGCGGCCGTGGCGCTCGTGACTTGGTCGCTCGTCGGGTCAGGCTCCCGCGGCTGGTCGGTCGAGGACCGGTTGGCGGCGCGCGTCGGCGCTTATGTGCTCCTGGTGGCGGTGGCCGGCTTTATCCTCGTCGGCGCCCGTGGCGTCCGCGCGGTGACCTTCCCCTTGGGTTTGCTGCTCTTTGCGTTCCCGATGCCGACGGCGTTGACCAAGGGAGTAGAGGTGTTCCTGCAGCACGGTTCGGCGGAGGTCGCGCACGTCCTTTTCAACCTGAGCGGGACGCCCAATTTTCGGACCGACCTGCTCTTCCAGTTGCCGCGGATCAGCCTGATGGTCGCCCCCGAGTGCAGCGGCATCCATTCCTCGCTGGCGCTGTTCATCACCAGCCTGGTGGCGGGTAAATTGTTCCTCCGCGCCTCGTGGCGGCGGATCCTGCTGGCCGTGATCGTCGTGCCGCTCGCGCTGCTCCGCAATGGCTTCCGCATCCTGACCATCGGCCTGCTGTGCGTGCACATCGGTCCGCATATGATCAACTCCGTCATCCACCATCAGGGTGGACCGATCTTCTTCGCCCTCTCCCTGCTGCCGTTCGGGGCGCTGCTGTGGTGGCTCCGGCGGGCCGAACTTCGCGCCCCGGAGGCCCGGTCCTGAATCCTTCCTTTCGAATCATGAAAACGTTCCAGAAACTGCTTTTGGTTCCCGCCTGCCTGTTCCTGGTGGTCGGGTGCTCCCGGGAATCGCGCGTCGAAAAGGCGCTGAAGCGGGGCGAGGAACTGCTCGCCGCCGGGAACTACGCTGAGGCGGAACTCGAATTCAAGATCGCCCAGCAAACCCCCCAGCCGCAGCCGCGCGCGCTGGTGGGCTTGGGTGAAGTGTATATGAATCAAGGGCGGCTGGATCGGGCCTCCGCGTTCTTGGCGAAGGCGAAGGAACTCCTGCCCGATGATGTGGATGTCCGCTTGAAGCTCGGGATGTGCCAGCTCTCGCTCCGACAGCCGACCGAGGCCCGGTCCGCGGCCCGCTTCGTGCTGGAGCGTCGCCCGGCGGACCCGGAGGCCCCGCTCCTGCTGGCGGACACCAGCCAGAACGGCCCGGAGGTCGAGGAGTCGCTGGCGATCCTCAAGGCGCTGCCGGCGCCGGCGGTGTCAGGCGCCCCGGCCCTGGCCGCCCAAGCGATGCTCGCGCTGAAGGAGAAGAAATT